>JBQCES010000001.1:0-9094 GCA_051960055.1 Angustibacter sp.
GAGCCGCCCGCCGCGAGGGCCGTGACCTCGAAGCGGTCGGGGTTGCGGCCGATGACGTCGACCGCCTGGGTGCCGATCGACCCCGTGGACCCGAGCAGCACGACGCGACGACACATGCCCTCACCTTCCCACGGCCGGGCACGTCACCTCACCGTGCACCGGGTGGGGCGAGGGGTGAGGCGCGGAGGTCGGGTCAGAGGGCGATGCCGACGTACTTGGTCTCGAGGTACTCCTCGATGCCCTCGGCGCCACCTTCGCGACCGAAGCCGCTGGCCTTGACCCCACCGAACGGCGCCGCCGGGTTCGACACCACGCCCTGGTTGATGCCGACCATGCCGGTCTCCAGACCCTCGCTGACGCGCAGGGCGCGCGAGAGGTCGGTGGTGAACGCGTAGGCCACCAGGCCGTAGTCGGTGTTGTTGGCGAGGGTCAGCGCCTCGTCGTCGGTGCTGAACGTCGTGACGGGCGCGACCGGGCCGAAGATCTCCTCGCCGAACACCCGGGCGTCGCTCGGGACGTCGGCCAGCACGGTCGGCGAGTAGTAGAAGCCCTTGTCGCCGGTGCGGCCACCGCCGGTGAGCACGCGGCCGCCGTGGTCGATGGCATCCTGCACGAGCTCGGCCACCTTGTCGCGCTGCTTGTCGTCGATGAGCGGGCCGACGTCGACGCCGGCCTCGGTGCCGCGGCCCACCGTGAGCGCACCCATCCGCTCGGCCAGGCGCTCGGAGAACTCCTGGGCCACCGACTCGTGCACGATGAACCGGTTGGCGGCGGTGCAGGCCTCGCCGATGTTGCGCATCTTGGCCAGCATCGCGCCGTCGACGGCCTTGTCGAGGTCGGCGTCGCCGAACACCAGGAACGGCGCGTTGCCGCCGAGCTCCATCGACACCCGCAGCAGGCCCTCGGCCGACTGCTCGACGAGCTTGCGCCCCACCGGCGTGGATCCGGTGAACGTGAGCTTGCGCAGGCGAGGGTCGCGGATCAGCGGCTCCATCACCTCACCGGTGTGCGACGTGGTGACGACGTTGAGCACGCCCTCGGGCAGGCCGCTCTCGGTAAGGATCTGCGCGAGGGCGAGCATCGAGAGCGGCGTCTGCGAGGCGGGCTTGACGATCATGGTGCAGCCGGCAGCGACCGCCGGGCCGATCTTGCGAGTGCCCATGGCGAGCGGGAAGTTCCAGGGCGTGATCATGAGGGCCGGGCCCACGGGCTGCTTCATGGTGAGCAGCCTCGTCGCGCCGTTCGGGGACGTCGACCAGCGGCCGGCGATGCGCACGGCCTCCTCGGAGAACCACCGGAAGAACTCGGCGCCGTAGGTGATCTCGGCCATCGCCTCCTTGATGGGCTTGCCCATCTCGAGGGTCATGAGCAGCGCGAGGTCCTCGGCGCGCTCGGTGATCTTCTCGAAAGCGGCGCGCAGGATCTCGCCCCGGTCGCGCGGCGCGGTGGCCGCCCAGCTCGCCTGCGCGGCCACGGCCGCGTCGAGGGCGGCGCGGCCGTCGTCGACGCTGGCGTCGGCCACCGACGTCAGCACCTCCTCGGTGGAGGGGTCGATCACCTCGAGCTCGGCGCCGCCGCTGGCCGGTCGCCACTCGCCGCCGATGAACAGCCCTCGCTGCACCGACTCGACGACGCGTCGCTCGTCCTGCTGGGTCACGGGCTGCTCCTTCGGCTCGGGAGGGTGTCTGGCGAGAGGGCGCAGGCACCGCTGCGGGCTCGACGCTAGTCGAGGCGCAGGTGCGCCCTGGCGTCACTGTGTCAGCGGCAGAGCTCCTGCGCCGTCACTGTGACCTCGCCCAGGTCATTAGTCTGCAAAGCATGAGCGATCTGCGCGAATCCGCACCCAGCCTCTCCCTGGCCCCCGTCGACGCGGGCGCGGTGCCCCAGCGCCGCGAGCTGGTCACCGAGATCCCCGGCCCGCGGTCGCGGGCGCTGCACGAGCGCAAGCGGGCGGCCGTGGCCGACGGCGTCGGCACGACGCTGCCGGTCTACATCGAGCGCGCCGGCGGCGGCATCCTCGTCGACGTCGACGGCAACTCGCTCATCGACTTCGGATCGGGCATCGCCGTGGTGAACGTCGGCAACGCCAACCCGCGCGTCACCTCCCGGGTGCAGGAGCAGGTGGCGCAGTTCACCCACACCTGCTTCATGGTCACGCCGTACGACGGCTACGTGGAGGTCTGCGAGGCGCTCGCCCGTCTGACGCCCGGCGACCACGCCAAGAAGTCGGCGCTGTTCAACTCCGGCGCGGAGGCCGTCGAGAACGCCGTGAAGATCGCCCGCGTCGCCACCGGCCGCGACGCCGTCGTCGTGTTCGACCACGCCTACCACGGCCGCACCAACCTCACGATGGCCATGACCGCGAAGTCCATGCCCTACAAGCACGGCTTCGGCCCGTTCGCCGGTGAGGTCTACCGCGCTCCCATGAGCTACCCGTTCCGCGAACCGGCCCCGATCACCGGCGAGGAGGCGGCGAAGCGCGCGATCTCGATCATCGAGAAGCAGGTGGGCGCCGACCAGGTGGCCTGCATCGTCATCGAGCCGATCCAGGGTGAGGGCGGCTTCGTCGTCCCGGCCCAGGGCTTCCTGCCGACGCTCGCGGCCTGGTGCCGCGAGAACGGCGTGGTGTTCGTGGCCGACGAGATCCAGACCGGCTTCGCACGCACCGGCTCGATGTTCGCCTGCGACGACGAGGGCGTCGTGCCCGACCTCATCACCACCGCCAAGGGCATCGCCGGCGGCCTGCCGCTGGCCGCGGTGACCGGCCGGGCCGAGCTCATGGACGCCGTCCACGTCGGAGGCCTGGGCGGCACCTACGGCGGCAACCCGGTCGCCTGCGCCGCCGCGCTCGGCGCCATCGAGTCGATCGAGGCCGACCACCTCGCCGAGCGGGCTCAGCACATCGGCGACGTCATGCTCGAGCGCCTGCGTGCCCTCGCGGCCGAGCACCCGCAGATCGGTGACGTGCGCGGACGAGGCGCCATGGTGGCCGTCGAGCTCGTGACGCCGGGCACCACCGACCCCGACCCGGTCGAGGCCGCTCGCATCAGCGCCGCCTGCCACCAGCAGGGTGTCGTCACGCTCACCTGCGGCACGTTCGGCAACGTCCTGCGCTTCCTGCCGCCGCTCGTGATCAGCGACGAGCTCCTCACCGAGGGGCTCGACGTCATCGCTGCCGCGGTGGCCGGGCGATGACCACGGGGGTGGACGCCGGGCGGCTGGCCGCCCTGCACCAGCGCGAGGTCGAGCGGTTCGTCGCCGAGCGCCCGAAGTCCGCCGCGATGTTCGAGCACGCCAAGCAGCACCTGCACGGCGGCGTGCCCATGTCGTGGATGGCCAAGTGGCCCGGGCCGTACCCCGTCTTCGTCGAGAGCGCGCACGGTGCGCACTTCACGTGCGTCGACGGCATCGACCACGTCGACCTGTGCCTCGGCGACACCGGCGCGATGGTGGGCCACTCCCCCGACGCCACCGTCGCGCGCGTCCGTGAGCAGGTCGGCAACGGCATCACCGCGATGCTCCCGACCGCCGACGCCTCCGTTGCGGCAGAAGAGCTCTCGCGCCGCTTCGGCCTGCCGCAGTGGCAGTTCACCCTCTCGGCCACCGACGCGAACCGGCACGTGATCCGCTACGCGCGCCACGTCACCGGGCGGCCCAAGGTGCTCGTCATCGACTGGTGCTACCACGGCACCGTCGACGAGACCTTCGCCACGCTCCACGGTGACCAGGTGGTGCCCCGGCGCGGCAACATCGGCGCGCCCGTGCCGCCGTCCGAGACGACGGTCGTCGTGCCGTTCAACGACATCCCGGCGCTCGAGCGGGCGCTGGCGCGCGAGGACGTCGCCTGCGCGCTGCTCGAACCGGCCATGACCAACATCGGCATCGTCCTGCCCGACCCGGGCTACCACGAGGCGCTGCGCCGCCTGACCCGTGAGCACGGCACGATCCTGGTGATGGACGAGACGCACACCCTGTGCGCCGGCCCGGGCGGCTGCACCGCCGCGTGGGGTCTGGAGCCGGACGTCGTCGTCGTCGGCAAGACCATCGGCGCCGGAATCCCCGCGGGTGCCTTCGGGTTCACGACCGAGCTGTCGGAGCGCATCCGGCGGTCGGTGGAGCTCGAGGACATCGACGTCGGGGGCATCGGCGGAACCCTCGCCGGGAACGCGCTCTCGCTGGCCGCCGTCGCGACGACGCTCACCGAGGTGCTCACCGACGAGGCGTTCGAGCGCATGGACGCGCTCGCCGTCCGCTGGACCGACGGCGTGCAGTCCGTGATCGACCGGACCGGCGCACCCTGGCACGTCACGCGGATCGGCTGCCGCGCCGAGTACGCCTTCTCGCCGCAGCCACCGCACGACGGCGCCGACGCCGCCGCGGCCGACGACTTCGCCCTGCAGCAGTACCTGCACCTGCACGCGCTCAACCGCGGGCTGCTGCTGACGCCGTTCCACAACATGGCGTTGATGAGCCCGGCCACCACCGAGGCGGACGTCGACCGGCACACGGAGGCCTTCGCCGAGTGCGCTGGCGAGTTGTTCGCGGAGGACTAACCTCCGTGCCGTGCGACTGTCCCTGAACCCCCAGCACCTCGGCCGCTACCGCCAGATCGCCATGCTGCTGCTGCGCCACGGCCGCAGCGACCTGGTGAGCAGCGCCGGCCTCGACGACGTCCTGGCGGAGGAGGAGCTCTCGCCGGGTGACGTCGCGGCCGCCGAGAGCCTGGCGTCCGAGCTGGAGGCCATGGGCCCGACGTTCGTCAAGCTCGGCCAGCTGCTGTCGTCGCGCGTCGACCTGCTCCCGCTGGCCTACACCGAGGCGCTCTCGCGCCTGCAGGACGACGTCGAGCCGTTCTCGTTCGCCGAGGTGGAGGACATCGTCAGCAGCGAGCTGGGCGTGCGCCTCTCGCGCGGCTTCAGCCGGTTCGACCACGTGCCGCTGGCGGCGGCGTCGCTGGGGCAGGTGCACCGTGCGGCCATGCGCGACGGCCGCGAGGTCGTCGTGAAGGTGCAGCGGCCCGGGATCCGGCAGGTCGTGCTCGACGACATGGAGGTGCTCGGCGAGATCGCCGACTTCGTCGAGGCGCACAGCGACACCGGACGCCGTTACGCCGTCACCGAGCTGCTCGAGCAGTTCCGCCGCTCCCTCGTCGACGAGCTCGACTACCGGCGCGAGGCGCGCAACCTCGTCCTGCTCCACGACCTGCTGGTCGAGCGCCCGCAGATCGTCGTCCCGATGCCGGTCGACGACTACACCAGCAGCCGGGTGCTCACCATGGAGTACGTGCCGGGTCGCAAGGTCACGGAGCTGAGCCCGCTCGCCCGCCTCGACCTGGACGGTACGGGGCTGGCCGACGCGCTGTTCGGCGCCTTCATGGACCAGGTGCTGGTGGCCGGCGTGTTCCACGCCGACCCGCACCCCGGCAACGTCCTCATCACGCCGGACGGCCGCGTCGGGCTCATCGACCTCGGCCAGGTCGCGCACATCCCGCAGCCGATGCGCGACCAGCTGGTCAAGCTGATGATGGCGCTCGTCTCGGGACGCCCGGATGACGTCAGCCGGGTGACTCGCACCCTCGGCCGCGAGCTGCCCGGGTTCGACGAGCTGGCGTTCGAGCGCGCGGTGACCGACGTCGTCGTGCGTGCGACCGAGACCTCCATCGCCGACCTCGACTCCGGCGCACTCGTGCTGGAGCTGTCGCGGCAGTCGGCCCAGGCCGGCCTGCAGCTGGCGCCGGAGCTGTCGATGCTCGGCAAGGCGCTGCTGAGCCTCGACCAGGTGGCCCGCACCCTCGACCCCGACTTCCGCCCGCAGGAGGCGCTCGAACGGCACTCCGCCGAGGCGATGCGGGCGGGGATGAAGATGTCCCCGGCGAGCGTCATGGCCTCGCTCATGGAGGCGAAGGAGTTCGCCGAGGCGTTACCGGGCCGGGTCAACCGCGCGATGGACGCGATCGCCAGCGGACGCTTCGAGATGCGGGTCAAGGTCTTCGACGAGACCGAGTTCCTGCGCGGCCTGCACAAGCTCGCGAACGTCATCGCCGCCGGGCTCGTGCTCGCGGCGCTGATGATCGGCGCCGCGCTGCTCGCCCGGCCGGGGGTCGACGGGCCCACGGTCGAGAGCCGGATCGCGCTGGCCGTCTTCGTCGTGTCGGCCGTCGGCGCGCTGGTGCTGCTCGCGCGGATCGGCTGGCAGTCACGGCGTGTGCAGGCCTCCGACCGACGCGTCGACCGCCGCTCCTAGCGCAGCGAGAAGGCGCCGGCCAGCAGCTCGTAGGAATGCCGGCGCTCGGCGGGGTCGTGGATGTTCGTCGTGACGATCAGCTCGTCGGCTCCGGCGTGCCGGGCGCGGCGGACGAGCTGGTCGCGGACGGCGTCCGGCGTGCCGACCGACACGAAACGGCGGCCCGAGGCGGCGAGGTCATGCTCGGCGTCCGTCCACTGGTGCGCCGCCGCCTCCTCCGGGCTCGGGAACGGCCCAGGTCGGTTGCTGCGCAGGCGAACCATCGACAGGTCGTGCGCTCGAGCGAGCTGCTCGGCGCGCTCCTCGGTGTCGGCGACGATGGCCGCGACGGCAAGGATGACGCGGGGCTCGGCGGGTGCGCCGGGCCGCCCCGAGGGCCGGAACGACTCGCGGTAACCGTCGACCGCCTCAGCCGGGTCGACGCTTCCGAAGTGCCCGGCGAACGCGAAGCCGGTGCCGAACGCCGCGGCCGCCTGACCGCCGTACAGGCTCGAGCCGAGGATCCACACCGGCGGCAGCGGGACGTCGTCCGGCATGGCGCGGATCGCCGAGAACGGGTGGTCAGGGGCGAAACCGTCGACGTACGCGATGAGCTCGGCGTACTGCTGCGGGAAGTCGTCGGCGGTCAGCGCCTCCCTGCTGCGACGTAGGGCGAAGGCGGTGAGCTGGTCGGTGCCGGGCGCCCGGCCGAGCCCGAGGTCGATGCGGCCCGGGTGCAGCCCCTCCAGCACCCGGAAGGTCTCGGCGACGGTGAGGGGCGAGTGGTTGGGCAGCATGATGCCGCCCGAACCGACGCGGATCCTGTCGGTCGCGGCGGCAACGGCCGCCATGAGCACCGCCGGCGACGAGCTCGAGACGCTCGGCAGCGAGTGGTGCTCGGCGACCCAGAAGCGCTCGTACCCCAACGACTCCGCCGCCTGCGCCAGCTCGATCGTCCGGTGCAGCGCCGACGACGGCGTGCTGCCCGACGGCACGGGCGACAGGTCGAGGACGGACAACGGCAGGGCGGCGGCGTCAGTGGTCACCCCTGTGCCAGCGCGGGCGCCGCACCCGGCATTCCCTCAGGCGGCTCAGGCTGGGGTCTGCTCGCGAAGCCCCCACGGCGACCCGTAGCCGTCGCGCAGCAGGTCGAGGAACGGCACGGCGTCGAAGGCCTCCGGCCCGAGGACGCCGGCCCCCGACCACACGCCCGTCGCCAGCAGCTCCAGCGCCACCAGGGGGTTCACCGCCGTCTGCCACACCACGCACTGGGCGCCGTACTCGCGCATCGACCACTCGTTGTCGACCACGTGGTAGAGGTACACCTCGCGCGGTGCGCCGTCGGTGCCCGTGCCCGTGACCCACAGGCCGGCGCAGGTCTTGCCGCGCATGCGGTCTCCGAGCTGCGCGGGGTCGGGGAGACAGGCGGCCACGACGTCACGGGGGCTCACCTCGACGCCGCCCACCTTCACCGGGTCGGTGGAGTCCAGCCCCAGCTTGTGCAGGGTCTTGAGCACCTCGATGAACTCGTCGCCGAGGCCGTACTTGAACGTCACGCGCTGGGCCTCGAGCCAGCGCGGCATGAGGAGCACCTCCTCGTGCTCGACGTTGACGCACTCGACCGGCCCGATGCCTTCGGGGAAGTCGAACACCTCCGGCTCGCTGAACGGCGCCGTCGTGAACCAGCCGCGGTCCTTCTCCCACACCACCGGTGGGTTGAGGCACTCCTCGATCGTCGTCCAGATCGAGAAGGACGGCGCGAAGTCGTAGCCCTCGACCGTGAGGTTGCTGCCGTCGCGGGTGCCGAGCTCGTCGATGCTGCTGAACAGGTGGTCACTGGCGTAGCGCGCGAAGACGTCGGACAGGCCCGGCTCGACGCCGATGCCCACCAGCGCGAGGCGTCCGGCGCTCTCCCACTGCGACGCCACGGCGAACTGCTCGTCGCCGAGCTTCACGCCGGTCTGTGCGTGCGGCTGCTCCGGGTGCAGGTGCGAGAGGCTCATCGCCATGTCGAGGTAGTCGACGCCGGCCGCGAACGCGCCTTCGAAGACCGGCATGACGAAGCGCGGGTCGACGGCGTTCATCACGTGCGTCACGCCGTGCTCGCGGGCCAGCGCGGCCACCGACTCGGGCGACGACGCGTCGACCCGCGCGGCGACGAGGCGCTGCTCGTCGGGGTGCCGGTCGCGCACGGCGGCGACGGTGCGCTCGGCACGGGCCAGGTCGTAGTCGCTGACGACCAGCAGCTCGAAGAAGTCACGGCGGGCGGCGATGCGGGCGAAGGCGTCACCGACGCCACCGGAACCGACGAGGAGGATGCGCATGCCACCACCGTAGGAGGGGCCGCCGAGACCGGTAACCTGCTTACATGCCAGTGGTGGGCTCGGCTCCGGACGACGAGGGCTATCCCTTCGTCGTACCCGACGGCGCGGTGCGGCCCGGCCCCGATCCCGTTGCTGCGGAACGGGCGTACGCGGGCAACCTGCTCGCGGCGATCGCCCGCACCGTCGACGACCGCTGCGACCTGGCCACGCGGGCCGTGCTGGGCCGCACCCGCCACGCGGCTGCCGCCGTCACGACCCTGCTCTGGTACCCGGACCGGCCGGTCGGGTTCCTCGCCGAGCGGCTGCGCATCAGCGCGCCGGGCGCCGTCCAGCTGGCGCAGCGGCTGGCCGACGACGGCCTGGTCGAGCGGGTGCCGGCCGCCGACGGCCGCGTGACGCTCCTCGCCCTGACCCCGGCCGGCGAGGGTGCGGCACTGGCGGTGCTCGAGGCCCGGCGAACCGTTGCTGCCCAAGCGATTGCGGCTCTGGACGACGCACGGCTGGCCGGGCTGGTGCCGGCGCTGGAGGCCATGCTGGGGGCGCTCACC
>JBQCES010000002.1:0-9724 GCA_051960055.1 Angustibacter sp.
TTGCCGCGGTTGGACAGGATGTTCATCGTCAGCACGTCGGCCGGGCGCTCGGTGGTCTGCTGGCGCAGCATGGCCACGGAGCGGTCGACGGCGTCGCGCGTCAGCGGCTGACCCGCGGCGATCACGGTGAGCAGCTCGTCGACCAGGCGCTCGAGCAGCGCCACCTCGGCCGGCGGCCCCGTGACGGTCATCTCGTTGCCGCGTACGTGCACGTCGACGCGCGGGAAGGCCCGCTCGATCGTGCGCAGCAGCTCGTCCCCCGGCCCCAGCAGCGAGACCATCGGCACGTCGGGCGCGACGACGATCGTGTGCGGTGCGGACGTGTCCGAGGACGGTGCGGACGGGTCCGAGGACTCAGTCGGTGTGTCGCTCATGGGCGGCCTGCGCGGCCTGCAACCCCTTCGCTGCGGAGAACGGGACCCGATCATCGTAGCCGCGGACGCCGACAGCCCCCACCCGGTTTGCCCCCTCCTGACGCTACGGAGCGACGCTACTGACCGAACGGCAGCGGCTGCCGCGTCATCGGGTACGTCGCCCAGTACAGGCGCGTCGGCGCTCCGGCGCCGTCCCGGACGACGCGCAGCACCTCGCCCTGCTCACGCCCCGACACCACGCGCCACCGCTCCCCCTCGCGCCGCAGCACGGCGGCCGGCTTGCCCGGCGGGGCGGCGACGGCGCGCAGCTCGAGGTGACCGCCCTCGCTGCCGTCGACGTCCGGTTCCGTGCCTGCCCGCCACGACGCGGCGTACTCGATGCCCTCGGCCCACCACGTCCCGAGCAGCGGCTCGACGTCGGCGGGCACGGGCGCGCCCGGACGCCACGGCTGCGGCTCGTCGGGTACGGCGTCGAGCACCGAGTCGGCGAGGTCGAGGGCCAGCGAGGTCGGGTCGGCTGCGCGACTGGTGTTGGTGAGCACGGCGACCACGAGCCCGCTGGCGCGCTCGACGACCAGGCTCGCGAGGAAGCCCGGCATCGCGCCGTCGTGACCCACGAGCATGCGCTCGCCCCGGCGGTGCAGCATCAGGCCGAGACCCCAGCCGAGCGTCCAATGCTGCAGGTCGGCCATCGCGTGCAGGTGCGTCATCTCGGCCACCGTGGCCGGTGCGAGCACGGCCGGGTCGGGCTCAGCCCAGAAGGCGCCCCAGCTCGCGAGGTCGGCGGCCGTCGTCCAGAGCTCGGCGGCCGGCGCGAACGCGTGACCGGGGAACAACGGCTCGGGGTGCAGCCGGTCGGCGTACGGGTCGACGAAGTAGCCGCGCGCCACCGGGGCGGTGGGCTCGGTGGTGGTGCGCGCCAGACCCAGCGGCTCGAGCAGGCGCTCGCGCAGCACGTCGGCCCAGGGGGCGCCGCGGCGGGCCGCCACGACCTGGCCGAGCAGCGCGAACGCCAGGTTCGAGTAGTGCCAGCGCTGCTGCGGCGAGAGCACGGCCTCGGCCCGCTCGAGGTCGGCCAGCATGGCGTCGAGCTCGGGCCCGCGCAGCGTCTCCCACACCTCGCCCACCGGCTCGCGCTGCAGACCCGACAGGTGGCACAGCATGCGGCGCAGTGTGGCGCCGCCGTGCGCCGGCACGTCGAGGTGCGCGCCCACCTCGTCGTCGAGGTCGAGCAGGCCGTCGTCGCGCGCCTGCAGCACCAGCGCCGCCGTGAAGGTCTTGGTGATCGAGCCCATGCGGTACTGGACGTCGGCGCCCGCACTCAGCAGCGCGGGCTCGGCGAGCCCGTCGGCCCCGAGGTCGGCAGCTCCCGCCGCGGCGTCCAGCTGCACGACGCCGCGGCGCACCACCCGGGCCGCCACGGACGGCGCGCGCCAGTCGCTCTGTGCGCTCGAGACCTTGTGGCGCAACGACTTCGCGAGCTCGCCGGGCAGCTCAGGTACCTGCTGGCCGCTCACCCGGGCGGCCAGGTCATGTCACGACCGCCGATCACGTGGCCGTGCGCGTGGAACACGCTCTGGTGCGCCTGCGGGCCGCTGTTGAACACGAACCGGAACTGCCCGCCGTTCTCGTCGGCCGCGACCTGCGCCGCGAGCCGCGTCACCGCGACCAGGGCGTCGGGGTCACCGAGAGCCAACGCACCGACGTCCTGGTAGTGGGCGCGAGGAATCACGAGCACGTGCAACGGCGCCTGCGGCTCGAGGTCACGGAAGGCGATGGCCTGCTCGTCCTGCGCGACGATCGTGGCCGGTATCTCCCCGGCGACGATGCGGCAGAAGACGCACTCGGGGTCGTGGGGCGGCGGGGTGGGCTGGCTCACGGTGCCGAGGCTAGCGAAACCCGCGCCGCGCCGGGGTAAACCCCCGCCGTACCTCGCGCGTGCAGACAGCATGGAGATCGTCCGGCGAGAGGTGGTGAGCGTGACGTCTCCCGACCCGCGCGCCGATCTCGACGACCCCTCGCGGTGGTCGGCCGACGAGGCGCTGACCGAGCTCTACCGCGCGCACTGGCGCTCGCTCGTGCGGCTGGCGTTCCTGCTGGTGCGCGACCAGTCCGTGGCCGAGGACGTCGCGCAGGACGCGTTCGTCAGCATGCACCGGCGCTGGGGCCGCCTCGACCAGCCCGACCAGGCGCTCGCCTACCTGCGCACCTGCGTGGTCAACGGGTCGCGCACGGCGCACCGCCGGCGCGCGGTGCGCGACCGGTGGACGGCGTCCGGCGGGCCGACGCGGCTCGACCCGGCACCGCGAGGTGAAGGGGTGCACCCGAGCGCCGAGGACCTCGTGGTCGCAGGCACAGACCGCCGCGCCGTCACCGCCACCTTGCTGGGTCTGCCCCAGCGCCAGCGCGAGGTGCTGGTGCTGCGCTACCACCTCGACCTGTCCGAGCAGGAGATCGCGCGGACCCTCCAGATCAGCCCGGGTGCGGTCAAGAGCCACGCCCACCGCGGCCTGGCGGCGCTGCGCGGGGCTCTGACCGCCCAGGGTGCGTCCGGCGATGCGCCCCAGCCTCCCGAGGAGCCGCAGCCATGAGCCGCGACCACGACCCCACCAGCCTCAGCGGCCTTCCGGCGCCGGACGACGACCCGACCGTCGCGGCGCTCCAGCGAGCCCTCGCCGACGACGCCGCGTCCGTCGAGCCCCACGACCGGCTGGACGACGTCCGCCGGCGCGCGGCCCGGCGCTCGAGGTGGCCGGCTGCCGTGGCCGCGGTCGCCGCCGTCGCGACGCTGGCCGCCGTCGGTTCCCAGCTGCTCGGCACCGGCCGCGACGGCGTGACACCGAGCGGCGGGTCGCGGACGGCGCAGGTCAGCACCCCTGCGTCACCTCCGGTGAGCCCGAACGCCACGACCGCGCCGACCACCGCGCCGACCACCGCGAGCGGCCAGCCGGCCACGGCCGTGCTGCCGGTCTACTACCTCGGTCGTGACGGCGACCGGTGGGCGCTGTTCCGCGAGTTCCACCGCCGCACCCTCGCCGACACGGCGGCGGCGCGGCTGCAGCTGGCTCTGGACGAGGCGACGATGAACCAGGCGGTGGTCGACCCCGACCTCACCTCCCCGTGGCTGCCTCGCACCGAGCCCCTGAAGGTCACCCGGTCGGCCGACGTGGTGACCGTCGACGTCCCGGCGGCCGAGGCCCAGGCCGGGGGCCGGACCGCCGACCAGGCGCGGCTCGCCGTGCAGCAGCTGGTGTGGACGGCGAGCGCTGTCACGCAGGACGCCCACCTCGGTGTCCGGGTGCTGATCGACGGCGCACCCGGCACGCTCTTCGGGCACGAGCCGGTGGGAGGCGTCGTGCACCGGACGACCCCGAGCTACGAGGTCCTCGGCTCGGTCTGGGTCGAGGCTCCCGACGAGGGACAGACGGTCGGCTCACCGGTGACGGTGCGCGGGTCGGCGTGCGTCTTCGAGGCCGCACTCTCGTGGGAGCTGTCACGCGGCGGCGTCACGGTGTCGACCGGTCACACCACCGCGAGCAGCGGCTGCCCGCAGCGCGGCACGTGGCAGGTGGCTCTCGGGTCGCTGGCACCGGGCACCTACACCTTCCGGGCGTACGAGGCACCGGCTTCGGGCACCGGGCCCGACCGCGAGGACACCCGCACCTTCGTCGTCCGCTGAGCGGTTCAGCCGGATTGCCCCAAGACGCCCGGAAAGCCGTTTCGACGCAACGGTGACAGCCTCCGACACGGGCGCCACCATGGGCTCTGAGGTGATCGCCATGAAGGACTCCGAGACCGGCCCCAGCGAGCTGTTCGAGGGCGATGACGTCGACGTCGGAGACGACCCGCCGGACGACCCCGACCTCAGTGACGCGGAGGTCGCCGCGATCCGGGCCAGCCAGGCCGATCCCGCCACGCCGCCGACGGACGCCGAGGGCAACTGACATGTCGAAGCTGCTGCTCGTGGGCGTGATGCTGCCGGCTGAGAGCCGCACCGGGATCGGGCACACCGCCTGCACGTTGGGCGGGGTCAACTACGAGTCGAAGGGCTCGGTGGGCTGCCTCAAGGGCTCGGTGGCCCGCGGAGCCGCGCACCCGCTGTTCCGCCACCGGTTCCACCTGCAGATCTCCGACGTGCAGGCGCTGCGCGCCAAGCGGTACGCCGACGCCTGCGTCGGCCAGCCCTACGTCTGGGCCAGTGTGCCGACGTCGCGTCACGGCGGTGACTGCTCCGGCTACGTCTCGGGCATCATCTGCGCCGCGCTCGACCGCGAACCCGTCCCCCACCGGCTCTTCGCGACCATCGGCTGGCCCGCCGTGGCCCGCGGCCTCGGCTTCGTGCCGGGGCTGGTCGGCGCCGTCGTCCAGCCGGGCGCAGCGACCGCCATCGGGGTCCTCGACCGCCCGTTCCCCGGCACGCCCGTGGCTCGCAACAGCCCCAAGCACAGCCACGTGAAGTGGATCCAGGCCCGGCTGAACTTCGCGGCCCGGGGCCACCACCCGGTGCTGGGCGGCCGGGCCCTCGACGTCGACGGCGACTTCGGGGACGACACCTTCGCCGTGGTGCGGGCCTTCCAGCGCGGCCACGGTCTCCAGGGCCTCGGCATGGTCGGGCCCCAGACGTGGCGGCTGCTCAACGCCGTCCGCTGAGCGGCCGAGGGATCAGCCCCAGCGCGCGGCAGCGCTGAGGACGGCGAGCGCCGCCGGCCCGGCAGTCGACGAGCGCAGCACGTGCGGGCCGAGGCGGCACGCCACGGCGCCGGCCCCTTCGAGCGTCGCCAGCTCCTCCGGGCTCACCCCACCCTCGGGGCCGACCACGAGCAGCACCTCACCGGCGGCCGGCAGCTCGACGCCGGCCAGCGGCGTCTGCGCGTCCTCGTGCAGCACCACCGCGAGCGCCGCCTGCTCCACGCGCGCGGCCAGGTCATCGAGGTGCGCCTGCGCGCCCACCTGCGGCACCCGGGCGCGCCGCGCCTGCTTGGCGGCGGCGCGCACGGTGGTCTGCCACTTGCGCCGGGCCTTCTCGCCGCGCTCGCCGCGCCAGATCACGACGCTGCGCTGAGCCTGCCACGGCACGACCTCGTCGACCCCGAGCTCGGTGGCCGCCTCGACGGCGAGGTCGTCGCGATCACCCTTGGCCAGGGCCTGCACGAGCACGAACCGCGGCTCGGGCTCGGCGACGACGTCCCGCTCGTCGACGCGCAGCACCAGGCGCGCGGGCTCGGCCGCGCTCACGGTGCAGTGCGCCAGGGCGCCGCGGCCGTCGGCGACGTCGACCCGCTCGCCGACGCCGATCCGGCGCACCGTGGCCGCGTGGCGTCCCTCGGGCCCGTCGAGCACGTAGGTCGCTCCGGCGTCGACGCCGTCGAGCGCCCCGGCGTCGACCAAGAACAGCGGCGCGGTCACGCCGTCACTTCCCGCTGAGCGCGTCCCGCAACCGGCCGAACAGGCCGCTGCCGTGGGTGGCCAGCCGCCCTTCGGGCCGCTCCTCGCCGCGCAGCACCGCGAGCTGCTGCAACAGGGCGCGCTGCTCGTCGTCGAGGTTCTTGGGCGTGTTCACCTCGACGTGCACGACGAGGTCGCCGCGACCACCGCCGCGCAGGTGCGTGACCCCGAAGCCGCGCAGGGTCGTCACCTGGCCCGACTGGGTGCCTGGCTCGATGTCGAGCGTCTGCTCGCCGTCGAGCGTCTCGAGGGTGATGCTCGTGCCGAGTGCGGCGGCGGTCATCGGCAGCCCGACGGTGGCGTGCAGGTCGTCGCCGCGACGCACGAACGTCGTGTGGTTCGCCACCGCGATCTCGACGTACAGGTCGCCGGCCGGGCCGTTGCCCGCACCGACCTCGCCCTCGCCCGCGAGCTGGATGCGCGTGCCGGTGTCGACGCCGGCCGGGATGCGGATGGTCAGGCTGCGCCGCGAGCGCACGCGGCCCTCGCCCGAGCACTGGATGCACGGGTTGGCGATGACGGTGCCGAAGCCCTGGCAGGTGGTGCACGGGCGCGACGTCATGACGTTGCCCATGAAGGAGCGCTGCACGTGCTGCACCTGGCCGCGGCCACCGCAGACGTCGCAGGTGCGGGTGCCCGTGCCCGGCTGGGCGCCGTCGCCGTGGCACGTCGGGCAGCCGACGGCGGTGTCGACCGAGATCTCCTTCTCGGTGCCGAAGACGGCGTCGCGCAGATCGATCTGGACGCGGATCAGGGCGTCCTGCCCGCGGCGCTGGCGCGAGCGCGGGCCCCGCTCACCGGTCGCGGCGCCCCCGAAGAAGGCGTCCATGATGTCGGTGAACGAGAAGCCCTGGCCGAAGCCGCCGGCGCCGCCGGCGAAGGGGTCGCCGCCGCGGTCGTACGCCGCCCGCTTCGCCGGGTCGCTCAGCACGTCGTAGGCCGCGCTGACGTTCTTGAACTCCTCCTCGGCCTCGGGGCCGGAGTTGACGTCCGGGTGCAGCTTGCGGGCCAGGCGGCGGTAGGCCTTCTTGATCTCCTCGGGCGTGGCGTCGCGGGCCACGCCCAGGGTCTCGTAGTGGTCGCTCAAGGGTCCTTCTCTTCACGCGGTCGGTGGGCGTCGCGCGCGGCGCGACGGCGGGCGGAGGTGGTGGCGGGCTACCCGTCGAGCACCCGGGACACGTAGCGCGCGACCGCGCGCACGGTGGCCATGGTGGTGGGGTAGTCCATGCGCGTGGGGCCGAGCACACCGAGCCCGGCGACGACGTCGCGGCCGGTGCCGTACCCGCTGGTGACGACCGAGGTGGTGCGCAGCGCCTCGTGGTCGATCTCGTGGCCGATGCGCACGGCGACGGCGCTGGGGTCGCTCGACAGCTCCCCGAACAGCCGCAGCAGCACCACGTGCTCCTCGAGCGCGTCGAGCACCGGCCCGATGCTGCCCGGGAAGTCCTGGCCGAAGCGGGTGAGGTTGGCCGCGCCCGACATCACGACCCGCTCCTCGCGCTCCTCGACCAGCGCGTCCTGCAGCACACCCACGACCGAGCGGGCGAGGTCGCGGTCGTCGGGCGCCAGCCTGTCGGGCAGCGAGCGCAGCCGGGTCGCGGCGTCGGTGAGCAGGCGGCCGGCCGACTCGGCGTTGATCCGGGCCCGGATCTCTCCGAGCACGGCGTCGTCGATCGCGGTGGGGGTCTCGACGACCCGCTGCTCGACCCGGCCGGTGCCGGCGATGAGCACCACCAGCAGGCGCTGGGTGCCGAGCGGCACCAGCTCGATGTGGCGCACGGTCGAGCGGGTCAGCGACGGGTACTGCACCACCGCGACCTGCTGGGTGAGGGACGCGAGCAGGCGCACGGTGCGGTCGACGACGTCGTCGAGGTCGACGGCGCCGGACAGGAAGCCGGCGATGGCGTGCCGCTCGGGCGCCGACATCGGCTTGACCTCGGTGAGCTTGTCGACGAAGAGGCGGTACCCGGCGTCCGTGGGCACGCGCCCGGCGCTGGTGTGCGGCTGGGCGATGAGGCCCTCGTCCTCCAGCGCCGCCATGTCGTTGCGGATCGTGGCGCTCGACACGCCGAGCTGGTGGCGCTCGACGAGCGCCTTGGAGCCGACGGGCTCACGGGTCTGCACGTAGTCCTCGACGATGGCCCGCAGGACGGCGAGCCGACGCTCGTCGCTCATCCGGCACCTCCTCCGCCGCGCTGGCACTCCCTGCTGCTGAGTGCCAAGTCTACGGCGCCGACGGCGCGGACGCCGCATCCGACCGGCGCGGGAGCCCGCGCTCCAGCCCCCAGGCTCCGGCCGCCAGCGCCGTGAAGAGCACGGCGACCTCGAGGCAGTTGAGCAGTACCGAGCCGTAGCCCAGGGCGTCGACGTCGATGAAGGGGTAGGGGTACTCGTGCACCAGCGCCCCGCGCACGAGCGTGTACGCCAGCCAGAGCAGCGGGAAGCCGAGCGACGCCACGACGGTGCGCCCGTCGACGCGCGGGCGCGGGCCGAACGCCAGCCACCCGACCAGCGTGGCCGCTGGCACGACGTAGTGGAACACCGAGTCGGTCACCACCGCCCAGCCCTCGTTGTGCACGACCGGCCGCAGCACCACGAGGTAGACCGCGCCGGTGACGACGATGCACACCAGCGCGTCGAGGCGCAGCACGCGCCACCACCGGCCGTCGCGCCGCGGGTCGAGCGCCAGGGTGGCCGCCGCGAGGATGACGAGCACGTTGCTCTGCACGGTGAAGAAGCTGAACAGCCGCACCAGCCGCACGCCGAGGGTGTCGTCGCTCGCCGTGGCGGTGAGCACCAGCTGGAGCAGGAGGTTCGCTGTAGCCACGAGCGCCAGCGCCCCGTGCCACGCCCGAGACAGCGTCATGGCGGCACTGTAGGGCGACGGCCTCGTAGCATCGCCGCCGTGGATCGATACGGCGACGACGTCCTCGCAGGCGACTGGAAGGTGCCCGCTCGAGGGCGCAGCACCGAGGTCGCCGCGCAGACCGGCCTGGTCGTCGAGGACGTCGAGACCGGCTGGTGCGGGGCCGTCGTCCGCACCGAGAAGGCGGGTGGCGTGCACGTGGTGCACCTGGAGGACCGCCGCGGGCGCGTGCGCGGCTTCCCCCTCGGGCCCGGCTTCCTGGTCGAGGGACGCCCCGTGGTGCTCACCAAGCCCGCGCCCGCGGCCGATGCTCCGGTGCCGCCCACCCGCACCGCGAGCGGCTCGACCGCCGTCCAGGGGCTGCGCGCCCGGCTCGCTCGCGGGTCACGGATCTGGGTCGAGGGACGCCACGACGCCGAGCTGGTCGAGAAGGTCTGGGGCGACGACCTGCGGGTCGAGGGCGTCGTCGTCGAGATGCTGGACGGCGTCGACGACCTCGCCGCGGCGGTGCGCGACTTCGCGCCCGCACCCGGACGCCGCCTGGGCGTGCTCGTCGACCACCTCGTGCCGGGCTCGAAGGAGTCACGCCTGGTGGCCGAGGCCGTGGCCCAGCGCCGGTACGCGCCGCACCTGCTCGTCGTCGGCCACCCGTTCGTCGACGTCTGGCAGGCCGTCAAGCCCGACCGGCTCGGTCTGCGGGAGTGGCCGCAGATCCCCCGCGACATCGAGTGGAAGAAGGGCGTCTGCCGCCACCTCGGCTGGCCGTACGCCGACCAGGCCGACATCGCCCGCGCCTGGCAGACCATCCTCGGCCGCGTCGGCTCCTTCGACGACCTCGAGCCGGCCCTCCTGGGGCGGGTCGAGGAGCTCATCGACTTCGTGACCACCTGAGCGCGAAAGAAGCCTTCTGGCCCCGCGAATGATGCGTTGTGGCCCTTCGAGATCGTGATCTCGAAGGGCCAGGAGGCTTCTTTCGGCGGGCCAGAACCCTTCTTTCGCGCTTACACCAGGTTGCGGACGACCCCGTCGGCCAGCAGGC
>JBQCES010000003.1:0-6779 GCA_051960055.1 Angustibacter sp.
CGCCAAGGCACCGGCCGGCAGGTCACCGGCGAGGGCCCCGAGCCCGCTCAGGGCGACGACGAAGGCCGCCACCCCCACTGAGGCGCCCAGCTCGCGCGCCGAGAGCGCCACGACCGGCACGATGGCGCCCTGGCCGACGCCCCAGATGGCCGAGGGGCCGTAGATCGACAGCGCGGCCCGGCGCACCGACACCGGCGCGCCGGCGCGGTCAGCCAGCCGACACCGCCGGCCGCACCCGGACGCCCTCGGCATCCGAGCTCAGGACGACGTCGGCGAGGGTGCCGACGACCGCGTCGGCCCGCAGCTCGTGGCGCGGCGTCGTCGTCGTGACGGCGAGCGTGGCCATGCCGGCCGCGCGCGCGGCCGCGAGGCCGCTGGGTGCGTCCTCGACGACGAGGCAGTGCTCGGGGTCGACGCCGAGCCGCTCGGCGCCCAGCAGGAAGGGCTCGGGGTCGGGCTTGCCGCGGTGCACGTGGTCGGCTGCCACCAGCACCGACGGCGCGTCGAGTCGGGTCGCCGCCATGCGGGCCGCGGCGAGGGCGTCGGTGCACGAGGTGACGACGGCGGCTCGCCCCGGAGGCAGCGCCGCGAGGGCGTCCGCCGCGCCGGGCAGCAGCGTGATCCCCCGGACGTCGAGCAGCTCGAGCTCGTTGATCCGGGCCAGCGCGGCCGCCACCTCGGCCTCGCTGACCAGGTCGCGGACGATGTCGGCGGCGGGCACCCCGTGGTAGCCCTGCAGCCGCTCGGGCGCGATGCCGCGCTCGGCGGCCCAGGTCAGCCAGCAGCGCACGACCGTCGCCGTGGAGTCGACGAGCGTGCCGTCGAGGTCAAACAGCACGGCAGCGAACGGGCGCTCGCTCAGGCCGTCGAGGGCGGGGCGGTCGGTCGTCAACGCAGTCACGGCGTAGACCTTATGTCCCGGTACTGACAACGCGCGTCGGGACCCACCCCGCGCGCCTGCGAGGATGGCCGGGTGACCCCGCAGCCGAGCCCCCAGCCCGACGCCGGCGTGCGTGCGGCCCGCGAGACGGACGCCGACGCCCTCGGCGCCCTCCACGCCCGGGCGTGGCAGGCGTCGTACGGCGAGCTGCTGCCCGACACCGCGGCCCCGGCCCTGGCCCCCGCGAGCCTGGCCCAGGCCTGGCGCGCCGCCGTCGTCCAGCCGCCCACGCCCGCCCACCGGGTGCTCGTCGCGACGAGCGGCGCCGACCTGGTGGGGTTCGTCGCGCTCGCGCCGACCACGGACGCCGACACCGACCCGGCCACCGAGGTCGAGCTGCTCGTGCTGCTCATCGACCCCGACCACCAGCACGAGGGCCACGCCTCGCGGCTGCTCAACGCCTGCGCCGACACCGCCCGCGAGCGCGGCACGGTCGTCCTGCGGGCGTGGGTGCCCGAGGCGGACACCGACCGGCAGTCGTTCCTGCAGCAGGCCGGCTTCGCTGCCGACGGCGCCACCCGCGTGCTCGACGCCTCGGGCGACGGCGCGAGCCTGGTGCGCGAGCTGCGGTGGTCGGCGCGGCTCGACCCGCTCGCCTGAGCGCTGCCGTGGACGACTCGGCCGCGGCGCTGCCGCCCGACCGCCGCCGGGCCGTGCTGCGTCAGGCCGTGACCGTGGGCGCCGCGACGGCGACGTACGGCGTGAGCTTCGGTGCGCTCTCGACGGCTGCGGGCGTGGGGTTCTGGCCCACCATGGCGCTGTCGCTCCTGCTGTTCAGCGGCGGCTCGCAGTTCGCCTTCGTCGGCGTGGTCGCTGCCGGCGGCGCGCTGCCGGTGGCCGTCGCCACGTCGACGCTGCTCGGTGTGCGCAACGGCCTGTACGGCATGCAGGTGGCGCGCTGGCTGGGGGCGCACGGGCCGCGCCGGTTCGCCGCCGCGCACCTCACGATCGACGAGTCCACGGCGGTCGGACTGGGCCAGCCCGAGGCCGCAGGGCGTCGGCTGGGCTTCTGGGCCACCGGGCTCGCGGTGTTCGTGGGCTGGAACGTCGCGACCGCCGCCGGGGCCGTGCTCGGCGACGCGCTCGGCGACCCGCGGCGCTACGGCCTCGACGCGATGGCCGCGGCGGCGTTCGTCGCCCTGCTGTGGCCCCGGCTCACCGCTCACGAGCCCCGGGCCGTCGCGGTGGTCGCGGCGCTGGTCGCGCTCGTCACCGTGCCGGCGCTGCCGGCCGGGCTGCCGGTGCTGGCCGCCGCGCTGGTGGCTGTTGCCGCGGCCGTGGTCGCCGCCCGGCGCGACGCCCGCGCCGCCGGGGGCACGCGATGACCATCGGGCTGGCGGTGGCGGCCGCCTGCGCCCTGGCCTACCTCACCAAGCTGGCCGGTTTCAGTGTGCCGCAACGGCTCCTGCAGGGTCCGGTGACCGCACGGGCCCTGGCCCTGCTGCCCGTCGCGCTGCTCGCCGGGCTCGTCGCCGCCCAGACGTTCGGGGCGGACGGTGGCGGCATCACGGTCGACGCCCGGGCCGCGGGCCTGGCCGCCGCCGTCGTCGCGCTGCTGCTGCGCGCGCCCTTCCTGCTCGTCATCGTCGTCGCGGCCGTGGTGGCGGCGGGCCTGCGGGCACTGGGGTGGGCCGCGTGACGCGACGCCTGCGCGGTGTCGACGTCGCTCGCGCCGTGGCGCTCATCGGCATGATGGGCACGCACCTGCTGCCGGAGTACGACGCGCAGGGCCGGCTCACACCGTGGTTCTGGTTCGCCGCCGGACGCTCGTCCGCGCTGTTCGCGCTGTTGGCCGGCGTCGGCCTCGCGCTCGCCACTGGCGGCAGCGAGCCGCGGCTGCGGCCCTGGCGCGCGACGGCCACGCGGATCGCGACCCGGGCCGTGTTCATCGCGGCGCTGGGCCTGGCCCTGGTGCTCCTCGACCCACCCATCGCCGTGATCCTCACCAACTACGGGCTGCTGTTCGTCCTCGCACTTCCCCTGCTGCGCCTCGGTTCGCGGACGCTGCTGTGGCTCGCGGCCGCCTGGGTGGTCGTCGTGCCGCTGGCCAGCCAGGCCTGGCGCGAGCACCTGCCACCAGGCCCGGGTGACCAGCTAGGGTTCGCCGACCTCGCCGACCCGGTGAGCCTGCTGACCCGGCTCGCCCTCACCGGCTACTACCCCGTGCTCACGTGGCTGGCGTACCTCATGGTCGGTATCGCCGTGGGGCGCTTGCCGCTGCGACGCACCGGCGTCGCGGAGGCGCTCGTCGCCGTCGGCCTCACACTCGCGGGCACGGCGTGGCTCGTGTCGCAGGCGCTGCTGGCCGCCGGAGGCTGGACGGCACTCGTGCGCAGCGGCCCCGCGCAGGTCGTGGTCGCGTGGCTCGGCGCCGGCCAGCTGCAGCTGCGCGGCCTCTACGGCACGACACCCACCACGAGCTGGTGGTGGCAGGCGGTGGTGAGCCCGCACTCCGGTACGCCGTTCGACCTCGCCCAGACCATCGGCTCGGCTCTCGTCGTGCTCGGCGGCGCGCTGCTGGTCTGCCGCCTCGTCGAGGGCCGTCGTGGTGCCGTTGGCCGCACGGTGAACGGTGGGGTGGAGGCGTTGGCCCGCACGGGGTCGATGACGCTGACGCTCTACAGTGTGCACGTGGTGGCCGCCGACACCCAGCAGCAGCTCACGCACCGCTCGACGCTGCTGCTGGCCCACGTCACCGTGGCGGTGCTGGCCGCCTCACTCTGGCTCGCAGTGGCCCGGCGCGGGCCGCTCGAGCAGGTGGTGCACACGGTGAGCTCGCAGGCGGCCCGAGCGGTCGGCCGCTCAGCGCGCTGAGGCTCGCACGGGCGCAGCTGCCGCTGCGGCGCTGACGGGCGGCGCGGCGGTCGACGACCGGACGACGAGCCGGGTCGGCACCGTCGCCACCTCGTGGCCGAGGTCGTGGCCGGCGACGGCCGACAGCAGCAGCTGGGTAGCCATCCGCCCCTGCTCGACCACGGGCTGGGCCACGGTGGTGAGACCGTTGAGGTCGGCCATCTCGTGGTCGTCGATGCCGATCACCGACACGTCGGTGGGCACGGCGAGGCCCAGCTCGCGCGCCGCCGCCAGCACCCCGAGCGCGAGCTCGTCCGACGCCGCCACGACGGCGGTCGGCCGGTCGGGCCGCGACAGCAGCTCGCGGCCGACCTCGCGCCCGCTCACGGCGGTCCAGTCACCCATCACCACCGAGCCCGCGGCCACGGTGAGCCCGTGCTTGTGCATGGTCTCGCGGAACCCGCGGGCCCGGTCGGCCGGCGTCGGGAAGTCCATCGACGGCACGGTGTCACCGCCGACGTACGCGATGTGCTGGTGGCCGAGCGCGATCAGGTGCTCGGTGGCGAGCCGCGTCGTCTCGTAGTCGTCGATCCGCACGCACGGCCAGTCGTCGTCCGGCACGCCCACCGTGACGACGGGCACATTGAGGCGTCGCAGCAGCTCGCGCTCGGCCTGATGCAGACGCAGCGACAGGATGAGCACGGCGTCGACCCGCTTGAACAGCATGCGCGAGTCGAGCAGCAGCGCGCGGTGTGGCCCCTCATCACCGACGTCGAACAGCAGGACGTGAAAACCCTGCTCCCGCAGCACCTCTGACGCACCGCTGATGAGGTGCGCGAAGTACCACCGCGTCACGTACGGCACCACCACGCCGACGACGTGCGTCTTGCCGCTGGCCAGGCTCGAGGCGGTGGGCGACGCGACGTACTGCAGGTCGGCTGCCGCCTTGAGCACCTTGGCGCGCGTCGAGTCGCTGACCTTCGGCAGTCCGCGCAGTGCGCGCGACACGGTGGCCGTCGACACCCCGGCGGCCTGCGCGACGTCCTCGATGCGGCTCACCATGGCCGCGGACGCCGGCGTCCGGCGTCGCTCACCCCTTCAGCCCACCCGCCAGCAGGCCGCGGACGAAGAAGCGCTGCAGGGCCATGAAGACGATGATCGGCACGATCATCGCCACGAATGCGCCCGCCGACAGCAGGTACCAGGAGCTGCCGCGCGTACCCGCCAACGAGCCCAGCACGACCGTGATCGGCGCGACGTCCGGCGTCCCACCCAGGAACACCAGGCCGACGAGCAGGTCGTTCCAGACCCAGAGGAACTGGAAGATGCCGAACGACGCCAGGGCCGGCGTGAGCAGCGGCAGCATGATGCGGAAGAAGATGCGCACGTGGCCCGCACCGTCGACCCGCGCCGCCTCGATGAGCTCTCCAGGGATCTCCTTGATGAAGTTGTGCATCAGGAAGATGGCGAGCGGCAGCGAGAAGATCGTGTGGGAGATCCACACGCTCCAGTACGTGTTCGCGAAGTGCAGCTGCTTGACGTACAGCGACAGCAGCGGGATCAGCGCCACCTGCAGCGGCACGACCTGCAGGGCGAACACCGCCACGAACAGCGCGTCGCGACCCTTGAAGTTCATCCACGCGAACGCGTAGGCCGCGAGCGTCGACAGCAGGATCGGCAGCAGCACGGCGGGCACGGTGATGACGATGCTGTTGACGAACGCACCGGTGAGGCTCGACGTCCCCTCGCCGAGCACGGCGCGGTAGTTGTCGAGCGTGAAGCTGGGGTTCGAGAAGGCGGTCCACCAGCCGGACCGGTTGATGTCGATCGGCTGGCGGAACGAGGTGATGAGCAGGCCCGCCGTGGGGATCGTCCACAGCACCGCGATGATGACGGCGACGAAGGACGCGACCCGCGAGGTGAGCGCCTTGCGGGCGGTGCTGGCGGCCGAGGCCCGAGCGTACTTGGGCGGGGGCGTCTGCTCCGGCGTGACCGCCGGCGTCAAGGTGCTCATCGTCCCTCCGAACGTCGCAGCTGCCGCACGTTGTAGATGATGATCGGGATCACCAGGATGAACAGCACCACGGCCAGCGCGGCGCCGAGACCCGTGTTGTTGTAACGGAAGGTCTGGTTGTAGAACTCGTTGGCCACGACGCTCGTGTTGAACTGACCACCGGTCATGGTGCGCACGATGTCGAAGGCCTTGAGCGCGGCGATCGAGATGGTGGTCAGCACGACCACCAGCGAGCCGCGGATGCTCGGCAGGGTGATGTAGCGGAACATCTTGAAGCCGAGCACGCCGTCGAGCCGGGCTGCCTCGACGATGTCGTCGGGGATGGCCTTGATCGCCGCCGACAGGATGACCATGGCGAAACCGGCCTGGATCCAGATCATGACGACGATGATGAACACGGTGTTCCACGGTGCGTCGAGCAGGAACTGCTGGGGCTCGACGCCGAGCTTGACGAGGATCTCGTTACCCAGCCCGATCTGCGGGCGGCTCGCCGGCCGGTAGTCGTAGATGAACTTCCAGATGATCGACGCGCCGACCATGGAGATCGCCATGGGCAGGAAGATCAGCGCCTTGGCGAACGCCTCACCTCTCGCCTTGTCGACGAGGATCGCGTAGAGCAGCCCGATGGCCGTGGCCAGAGTGGGCACGAGCAGCACCCAGATCGCGGTGTTGCGCACGACGATCAGCTGCTCGGAGCGCGTGAAGATGTCGACGAAGTTCTGCAGGCCGACAAACTTGCTGCCGTCGGCGTTGTGGATCGACTGCCAGATCGTGTTGAGGGCCGGGTAGACCAGGCCGACGGCCAGCAGCAGGAGCGCGGGGCCGGCGAACGCCACGACCTGCCAGCGCTCCCCGCGCCGGCCCTTGACCAGGCTGGCCAGCAACAGGATCCCGATGAACACGAACGCGAACAGCGCGAGAGCGAAGATCATCTCGCCGAACTTGCCAGCCGTGGTCACGGCACGCCCACCACCTTCACCGTCCGGGGTGTTCCGGTCGGGGGGCCCCCAAGGGGTGCCCCCCCCCCCGCGG
>JBQCES010000004.1:0-7664 GCA_051960055.1 Angustibacter sp.
CTTCTTGTACGGGCAGCCCGAGACGCACATGCGCCAGCCGCGGCAGCGGTCCTGGTCGACGAGGACGATGCCGTCCTCGCTGCGCTTGTAGATGGCGCCGCTGGGGCAGGACGCCGCGCACGACGGGTTGAGGCAGTGCTCGCAGATGCGCGGCAGGTAGAACATGAACGTCTGCTCGAACTCGAACTTCACCTTGTCGGCGATGTTCTTGAGCAGCGGGTCCTTGCTGCCGTGGGCGATCGAGCCGCCGAGGTCGTCGTCCCAGTTGGCCGACCACGAGATCTTCATGTCGTCGCCGGTGAGCAGCGACTTGGGCCGCGCGACCGGCGTGTGCTCCTGCGCCGGGGCGTTGGTGAGCGTGGCGTAGTCGTACGTCCAGGGCTCGTAGTAGTCGTCGATCGACGGCAGCTTGGGGTTGGAGAAGATCGTGAGCAGCTTCTTGAACCGGTTGCCGCCCTTCAGGGTCAGCCGGCCGCGCTTGTTGAGCGTCCAGCCGCCCTTCCACTCCTCCTGGTTCTCGTAGCCGCGCGGGTAGCCCTGACCGGGGCGCGTCTCGACGTTGTTGAACCAGACGTACTCGGTGCCGCTGCGGTTGGTCCACGCCTGCTTGCACGTGACGGAGCAGGTGTGGCACCCGATGCACTTGTCGAGGTTCATCACCATGGCCATCTGAGCCATCACGCGCATCAGTACTGCACCTCCTGGGAACGACGGCGGATGACCGTGACCTCGTCGCGCTGGTTGCCCGTGGGCCCGAGGTAGTTGAACGCGAACGACAGCTGGGCGTAGCCGCCGATCAGGTGGCTGGGTTTGATCAGCAGCCGGGTGAGCGAGTTGTGGATGCCGCCGCGCTTGCCGGACGTCTCGCTGATCGGCACGTCGATGAGGCGGTCCTGCGCGTGGTGCATGTACACCGTGCCCTCGGGCATGCGGTGCGACACGATCGCCCGCGCCACCACGACACCGTTGCGGTTGACCGCCTCGATCCAGTCGTTGTCGCTCACGCCCACCTTCGCGGCGTCCTGCGCGCTCATCCAGATCGTCTGGCCACCGCGCGAGAGCGACAGCATGAACAGGTTGTCCTGGTACTCCGAGTGGATCGACCACTTGTTGTGCGGCGTGAGGTAGCGCACCGTGACGCCCAGCTCACCGGTCTCACCGATCTCGGGCTCGCCGAACAGCGCGGCCATGTTGAGCGGCGGGCGGTACACCGGCAGCTGCTCGCCCAGCTCGGACATCCAGTCGTGGTCGAGGTAGAAGTGCATGCGCCCGGTGAGCGTGTGCCAAGGCTTGAGCCGCTCCACGTTGATCGTGAACGGCGAGTAGCGCCGTCCGCCCGACTCCGAGCCCGACCACTCGGGCGAGGTGATCACGGGCGCCGGTCGGCTCTGCGTGTCGGCGAACGTGATCTGCTTGCCCTCGTGCTCGGCCGCGAGATCGGCCAGCTGCACGCCTGTGCGCTTCTCGAGCGTCTCGAACCCTTGCGTCGCAAGGTGTCCGTTGGTGGTGCCCGACATCGCGAGGATCGCCTCGCACACGTGGACGTCGCGCGAGAGCGAGGGTCGCCCGTCGGCCGCCCCGCCGCGCATCACGCCGTTCTTGTGCTTGAGGTACTCGACCTCCCGCTTGAGCTCGAACGTCACGCCCTTGGTGGTCGCACCCAGGGTGTCCATGAGGGGGCCGAGCGCGCTCATCTTGTCGGCCACCGCGCCGTAGTCGCGTTCGACGACGACGAGCTTGGGCATCGTCACGCCGGGCACCGGCTCGCACTCACCGGTCTTCCAGTCGGCGACCACACCGTGCGGCGTGGCCAGCGCGTCGGGGGTGTCGTGCATCAGCGGCACGGCGACGACGTCCTTGCGGACGCCGAGGTGCTCGCGCGCCAGGCCGCTGAACTTCTGCGCGATGGTCTGCCACGCGTCCCAGTCGGTGCGCGTCTGCCACGGCGGGGCGATGGCTGGGTTGAACGAGTGCACGAACGGGTGCATGTCCGTGGTGTTGAGGTCATGCTTCTCGTACCACGTGGCCGCCGGCAGGACGACGTCCGAGAAGATGGTCGTGCTCGTCATCCGGAAGTCGAGCGTCAGCAGCAGGTCGAGCTTTCCCTCCGGCGCCTCGTCGTGCCAGACGACGTCCTGCGGCCGGTGAGCGGGCGACGTCTCGTGCGCCCGCACCGAGGAGTCGGTGCCCAGCAGGTGCTTGAGGAAGTACTCGTTCCCCTTGGCCGACGAACCCAGCAGGTTCGCCCGCCAGATCGACAGGACGCGCGGGAAGTTCTCGGGTGCGTCCGGGTCCTCCGCCGCGAACCGCAGGCTGCCGTCCTTGAGCTTGCCCACCACGTGGTCGGCGACCGTCGAACCCTCGGGCACCTCGTCGGCGAGGTCGAGCGGGTTGCGGTCGAACGTCGGGTACGACGGCATCCAGCCGAGCCGCGCCGACATCGCCAGGACGTCGGCCGTGGTCTTGCCGGCCAGCTGACCGCCCGCGGTCGCCGACGACAGCGTGTCGGCACCGAAGTGGTCGTAGCGGTACTGGTCGGTGTGCAGGTACCAGTACGCCGTCTGGATCATGTTGCGCGGCGGGCGGACCCAGTCGAGCGCGTTGGCGACCTGGGTGTATCCCGTCAGCGGCCGCACCTTCTCCTGACCGACGTAGTGCGCCCAGCCACCGCCGTTGACCCCCTGGCAACCCGTGATCGTCGTCAGGGTGAGGAAGGTGCGGTAGATCGTGTCGGAGTGGAACCAGTGGTTCGTGCCGGCGCCCATGATGATCATCGAGCGCCCGCGCGACTCCTCGGCGTTGGCCGCGAACTCACGGCCGATGCGCTCGGCCGCCTGGGCCGGCACGCCGGTGATGGCCTCCTGCCACGCCGGGGTGTACGGCTCGTCGGCGTCGTCGTAGCCGGTGGGCCACTGACCCGGCAGGCCCGGGCGGCCCACGCCGTACTGCGCGAGCAGCAGGTCGAACACCGTGGTCACCAGGTGCTCGCCCACGCGCCGCACCGGGACGCCGCGCACCAGCATCGCCGCCGAGCCGTCGGGGGCGTCGAAGCGGGGCAGGGTGATCTGCACGGACGACGGCGCGTCGTCGTGCGCCACGGTGCCGGCGTCCGCGGCCATGCTGAGCATGGGGTCGACGTCGCCGAGCTCGAGGTTCCAGTGCCCCTCGCCCTCGGCGCCGAAGCGGTGGCCCAGCGTGCCGTTCGGCACCACCGGACGCCCGGTGGCGGCGTCCATCAGCACGGTCTTGAAGTGCGCGTTCTCGCTCTGTGCCTGCGCGCCCGGAAGGTCTGCGGCCGTAAGGAACTTGCCGGGCACGAGGTCGCCGTCACGCTCCTCGAGCCGCACCAGGAACGGCAGGTCGGTGTAGCGCTTGACGTAGTCGCGGAAGTACGGCGTCTCGCGGTCGACGAAGAACTCCTTCAGCACCACGTGGCCCATCGCCATGGCGAGGGCGGCGTCGGTGCCGGGAGCGGCGGGCAGCCACTCGTCGGCGAACTTCACGTTGTCGGCGTAGTCGGGCGAGACCGCGATGACCTTCTGGCCGCGGTAGCGCGCCTCGGTCATCCAGTGCGCGTCCGGCGTGCGCGTCACCGGCAGGTTGGAGCCCCACATGATGAGGTAGCCGGCGTCCCACCAGTCACCCGACTCCGGGACGTCGGTCTGGTCGCCGAACACCTGCGGCGAGGCCACTGGAAGGTCGGCGTACCAGTCGTAGAAGCTCAGCATCGACCCGCCGAGCAGGTTGACGAACCGCGCGCCGGACGCGTGCGACACCATCGACATCGCGGGGATCGGCGAGAAGCCGGCCACGCGGTCGGGGCCCCACTTCTTGATGGTGTGCACGTGGGCGGCCGCGACCATCTCGGTGGCCTCGTCCCACGACGCACGCACCAGGCCGCCCTTGCCGCGAGCGGCCTTGTAGCGCTTGGCCTTCTCCGGGTCGTCGACGACGTCGGCCCACGCCAGCACCGGGTCACCCAGGCGCTGCTTGGCCTCGCGGTACAGGTCGAGCAGCACGCCCCGCACGTACGGGTAGCGCACCCGTGTGGGCGAGTAGGTGTACCAGGAGAACGCCGCACCGCGCGGGCAGCCGCGCGGCTCGTACTCCGGGCGGTCTGGGCCGACCGACGGGTAGTCGGTCTGCTGCGACTCCCACGTGATGATGCCGTCCTTGACGTACACCTTCCACGAGCACGAGCCGGTGCAGTTGACACCGTGCGTCGAGCGCACGACCTTGTCGTGGCTCCAGCGGTCGCGGTAGAAGGTGTCGGCCTCACGGCCGCCCTGCTGGTACATCGCCCGCCGGTCCGGGGAGATCTCGGCCTTCGTGAAGAACCGACGCGTGCCCACGAGGGCCTCGCTGATCGGGTCGTCGAGGCGCGAGTGCGCGCCCGTGTCGCCTGGGCGCGGTCGAGCCTCGCCGGTCTCGGTGCTCACAGAGCGGTCCTTCCGATCGGATCGGTTGCGTACCGACAACAACTCAACCTAGCGAACCCTTGTGTCACAACGGCAGGTCCCCGGGTCACGAGTTGATGACCGGTGCCGTCAGCGGGCTGCCCGCCCGCTCGCGCACGACCTCGATGCGCTCCCACTGGTCGGCGTCCAGCGACGTCAGCGCCGCCGGGAACACGCCGTCCTGCTCCTTGAGGATGTGGTCGCGCAGCAGGTGCAGGGCGTCGCTGAGCCGTCCCGGCCACGTCGGGTCGGTGGGCGTGCAGCGTGACGCCTCGTCGAGCACGGCCTCGATGGTCCGGTGCTCGGCGCGCAGGGTCTCGACGTGGTCGGGGAACTCGTCGGCGAGCTCGGGGAACAGGCCGTCCTCCTCCACCACGGTGTGGGGGGCGAGCACGACGGCCATCTGCCGGGTGACCGCGGCGGCGCCGTCCACGTCGTCGGCGGCGAGCAGCTCGCGCACCCGGGCGATCAGGGCGACGACGGCGTCGTGCTCACGCGTGAGCTCGTCGATGACGGCGATCTGCTGGCACCCGCAGTACTCGCACATCAGGCGGTGTGGGCGTGCAGCTTGGCCTCGCGCTCGGCAGCCTCGCGGCGCACGACCGTCAGGGTGAGCACCAGGGTGGCGAGGGCTACGGCCGCCAGCAGCAGCAGACCGACCGCATACGACCCGGTCCGGCCGTAGACGAAGCCCATGACCAGCGGCGGAACGAAGCCTCCGAGACCACCTGCGGCGCCCACCAGCCCCGTGACCGAGCCGACCTGCGAGGGATGGGCCAGCTCGGCGACCAGCGCGAACGTCGCACCGCTACCGGCGCCGAGCGCGGCGGCCATGGCGAGGAACGCGATGGTGCCGATCGGCATGAGGTCCGGGGTCGTCGACTGCACGAGCGCCCCGAGCAGCACGACGCTGTATGCAGCGGCCAGGACGCGCGTCGCGCCGAGACGGTCGGACAGCCAGCCGCCCACCGGGCGCATGAAGACCGCGACCAGCACGAAGCCGGCCATGCGGTTCGAGGCGTCGGCCTGCTCGAGCCCGTACGCCGTCTTGAGGTACGCCGGAAGGTAGACCGAGAAGGCGACGTAGCCACCGAAGGCCAAGGCGTAGAGGATGCAGGCCTGCCAGGTGACCGGCAGCTTCACGGTGGCGGCCAGGCGGGCACCGAGCGAGATGTTGGGCACCGTACGACCAGGGGCGTCCCGCAGCACCAGCAGCGCCACCACCGCGTAGATCGCGAGCGCCACCGCCGTGATGACGAACGGCGCCGCCGAGCCGTGGCTCTTCACGAGCTTGACCGTCGTGAAGGCGCTGATCGCCGTCCCGCCCATGCCGGCGCCGAAGACGCCGACGGCGAAGCCCCGCCGCTGCGGCGGGAACCAGGCGTTGACGAACGGCACGCCGACCGCGAACGCCGTGCCGGCGACGCCGAGGAAGAAGCCGCCCACCAGCAGGGCCGCGAGCGATCCCTGCCCCACGAGGCCGATGACGAGCACCGGCACGATCGTGGCCGCCGAGACCAGCGGGAACATCACCCGGCCGCCGAACCGGTCGGTGAGGGCACCCACCGGGATGCGCCCGACCGAGCCGACGATCACGGGCACCGCCACCAGCAGCGCCTGCTGCGACGACGACAGCGACAGCAGCTCCTTGAAGCGCGGGCCGAGCGGGCTCAGCAGCGCCCAGGCCCAGAAGTTGATCGCGAAGCCGAGTGTCGCGAGGACGAGCATCAGCAGGGGCTGACCGCCGCGGGCGGTGGCGGCCTCGGTGGTCGTGGGGCGGGTCGCGGTCATCACGTCTTTGTACTCTCGTCGCGGGGTGGATGGGCCGCAGCGGCGTGCTGGGCTCCGGTCACAGACGGGCCGGCCACGCACGGTGGCCGGCTCGCTGCACTACGTATCCTCGTCAGGCCGTCCCCGACGGCACAGGGACCAAAGGCCCGTCTGTCAGCTGGAGGCGCCGGCCGCACCGACGGCCTCCGCGATCCGCCCGGCCCAGTCGTCGACGTCCTTCCAGTCGCGGAAGTCACCGAGCGGGGCCCGGACGGCGCGCGCCACCAGCCGCTCACCCAGGCCCAGGTCGTGCGGGTCGAGCCGGCCGCTGAACACCGCGTGGCCACGGGCACCGGAGTCGCCGAGCAGCCCGACGACGTCGACGGGCTCCTCGACCTGCTGCGGGGGGTCGCCGAGCGGGCCGCTGGAGAACAGCCAGACGTCGCGCCAGCGCAACGCCGAGGCGTGGCGCTCGACGAAGTCCTTGGCGTCCTTCATCCAGCGCCCGGCGTAGACCGCGCTGCCGATCACCACGACGTCGTAGCCCGAGAGGTCGTCGACCGCCTCCGGGGGCCGGACGTCGGTGTCGAGCCCGCGCCGACGCAGACCGTCGGCCACCGCGGCGGCGATGTCGGCCGTCGACCCGTGCTTGCTCGCTGCCGTCACCAGTGCGCGCACGACGTCCTCCTCGGCTGCTCGGCGTCCTGTCGGTCCCACTCTCACCGCGGGGGGTCGCAGGCGGTCAGAGCCCTTGGTCCCGCCGGTGGGGCAGGTCGCGGATGGGCGTGGCGCGCGCGAGGGCTTCGTGCCACGGTGGGCACATGAGCGCACCGACCCAGCCCCACGACCGCGACCCGCGCCCCGGATCGGACTCCGACGTCGCGATGGACGCTGAGCACTGCCGCTACCTGCTGGCCTCCGTGCGCGTCGCCCGCGTGGCCTTCGTCGACGACGGTCGGCCGCGCATCGTGGTGATGAACCACCGCGCCGACGGCGACGACGTCCTGCTGCGCACGGACGCCGCCGCCCGGCTGGCCGCCCTCACCGAGGGCGGTGCGCAGGTGCCGGTGGAGCTGGAGGTCGACAGCGTGTCGTCGGCCGGCCGGTCTGGCTGGTCGGTGATCGCCTCGGGCTCGCTCGTGCGCGACGACGACGCACCGGAGTCGCACCTCCCGCTGCCCTGGCGCAGCGGGGCCACCGACGTCGTGCTGCGGCTGAAGGTCGAGCAGATCCGCGGGCTGCAGGTGGCCAAGGCCGACGACCTGCACGACGGCGCGGGTGACGCCACCCCCCGCGAGTAACCCCACGCCTCCCCCGGCCACCCTGCCCCGGCCTGGCGCAGTTGATCACGGGGTGGGGGTGACATGCCGCTTGCCGCGGGGTGCAACCCGCGGCAGGGCGGCGTCGATCGCGGTGGCGAAGCGCGGCACGGCACGC
>JBQCES010000005.1:0-3150 GCA_051960055.1 Angustibacter sp.
GTCACGCACTCGCGCAGCCGCAAGGTCGCCGAGGCCAGCGCCAAGGGCGTCCACTACCTGATGAAGAAGAACACGATCGAGGAGCTCGAGGGCTGGGGCACCCTGACCGGCCCGACCTCGATGGACGTCGCGCTGACGTCCGGCGACCGGCGCTCGATCACGTTCGACAACCTCATCATCGGGACCGGCGCGACCACCCGGCTCATCCCGGGCACCAAGCTCTCCGACCGCGTCGTGACCTACGAGGAGCAGATCCTCACCGACCAGCTCCCCGAGTCGATCGTCATCGCCGGCTCCGGCGCCATCGGCGTCGAGTTCGCGTACGTCATGAAGAACTTCGGGGTCGACGTGACCATCGTCGAGTTCCTCGACCGCATGGTGCCGACCGAGGACGCCGACGTGTCCAAGGAGCTGCTGAAGCAGTACAAGAAGCTCGGCGTGAAGGTCCTGCTGTCGACCAAGGTCGAGTCGATCGACGACAGCGGCGAGAAGGTCAAGGTCACCGTCTCGCCGGCTGCCGGTGGCGAGTCGACCGTGCTCGAGACCGACAAGGTCCTGCAGGCGATCGGGTTCGCCCCGCGCCTCGAGGGCTACGGCCTGGAGAGCACGGGCGTGCAGCTCACCGACCGCGGCGCCATCGCCGTCGACGAGCGCGGCCGCACCAACGTCCCGAACGTCTACGCGATCGGTGACGTCACCGGCAAGCTCATGCTCGCGCACACCGCCGAGGCCATGGGGGTCGTGGCGGCCGAGACGATCGCCGGCGCCGAGACCATGGAGATCAACTTCGACATGATCCCGCGGGCGACGTTCTGCCAGCCGCAGATCGCCTCGTTCGGGTACTCCGAGGAGCAGGCGAAGGAGCGCGGCTACGACGTCAAGACCGCGTCGTTCCCGTTCTCGGCCAACGGCAAGGCGCGCGGCATGGCCGAGGGCGTGGGCTTCGTCAAGATCGTCGCCGACGCCAAGCACAACGAGCTGCTCGGCGCCCACCTCATCGGCCCCGAGGTCACCGAGCTGCTCCCGGCGCTGACGCTGGCTCAGCAGTGGGACCTCACCGCCGACGAGGTCGCCCGCAACGTCTTCGCCCACCCGACCCTGTCCGAGGCGGTCAAGGAGGCCATCGAGGGCATCGCCGGGCACATGATCAACCTCTGACCCGGGGCATCGACCTCCAGTCCGCGACGACCGGTCCGGGCCCAGCGGGCCCGGAGTCAGGAGCAGGTATGCCGCGCGTGCGGCTCCCGATCACGACCGATCGCCTCGTGCTGCGCAGCCTGCGGCCGGGGGACGAGCGGCACGTGTTCGCCTACCGCTCCGTGCCCGACGTGGTGCGGTACATCCCCGGCGAGCCCAAGACGCTCGAGCAGGTGCAGGACATGGTCGCCGAGCGCGCGACCGCCGGGCGCATCGAGCCCTCCCAGCCGATCTGCACCCTCGCGGTCGAGCTCGACGGCCGCGTGATCGGCGACGTCCTGCTGCACCTCGACGGGCCCGACGGGCACGACGGCCGCCAGGCGGAGATCGGCTGGGTGCTGGCGCCGGACATGCAGGGCATGGGCTACGCCACCGAGGCGGCTCGCGCCCTCGTGCGGGTGGCCTTCGAGGAGCTCGGCGTCCACCGCGTGTGGGCCCAGCTCGACGGCGAGAACACCGCCTCGGCCCGCATCTGCGAGCGGCTGGGGATGCGTCGCGAGGCCTGGTACGAGCGCGGTTCGTGGTTCAAGGGCCGGTGGACCGACCTGGCCGTGTACGCCGTCCGCGCCGACGAGTGGGGCGCCCGGGAGAGCAAGGCGGGAGACCACTGACGGCGGTCGCCGGCCAGCGCCGTCCCGCGCTGCCGGCGCTCACCGGGCTGCGCGTGCTCGCCGCGGCCTGGGTCGTGCTGTTCCACTACCGCTACGACGTCGAGGCGCTGCTGCCCTGGCTGGCCCCGGCCGACACGCTGCTGCGCGCGGGGTACCTCGGGGTCGACCTCTTCTTCCCCCTGAGCGGCTTCATCCTCGCCTACAACTACGCCGACTCGATGCGCCGGTTCTCGTGGGGCTCGTCGGTGTCCTTCGTCCGCAACCGGTTCGCGCGCGTGTGGCCGGTCCACTTCGTGGCGCTCAACATCGACCTGGTGACGGCGGCGATCGTCGGCACCCTCGGGGTCGGCGAGAACGGCCACCGGCGCACGCCCGGCGCCTACGTCGAGAACGTGCTGCTGGTGCACAACTGGTGGCACGACCGACCCAGCTTCAACGGCCCTGCGTGGTCGATCGGGTCGGAGTGGTTCGCCTACCTGACCGCGCCCCTGCTGTTCGTCCTCCTCGCCCGGGTGGGCCGCGCCCGCACCGCGCTGGCCGGCGCCGCCCTCTCGTATGCCGCGATGCTCGCCGTGTTCGCGGCGTTCGCCCTGCCCAACGGCAACCTCGAGCACATGTTCTACGTGCGCATCATGGGGGAGTTCGTGGGCGGAGCCTTCCTGTGCCTCGCGTGGGTGCGTGGCGGACTGCGACTCGGGCGGCTCGCGCCCTGGCTGCTCGTGGTCCCGGTGGTGCTGGCCGTCGTGCCGGTGGCGTCCGCGGGCGACTACTGGGCGGCCCCGGCGCTGGGGCTGGTCGTGGCGGTCGTGGCGTCGTCCCAGGGGCTGCTGGCCCGGTGGCTGTCGACGCCGTGGATGGTGCTCGCGGGTGAGGCGTCGTACTGCCTGTACATGACGCACTACCTGCTGCGCGGTGTCGTGTCGGCGCTGCGGGAGTGGGGACAGGGCGCCTGGTGGTCGGCCGGGCTCGCCGTCGTAGCGATCGCCTTCGTGCTCGCCGCTGCGGCGTGGGGCATGCACGTGCTCGTCGAGCGACCTGCCCGCCGCCTCCTGCACGCCCGGACTCCGCGTCCCGCCACCACTTCGACGGATACGGTGACACCACACGAAAGGATCCCCGCATGAGCCCCACGATCGACCCCGTGCCCGCCGAGGTGCCCGCCGGTTCCGAGCTGAGCGGCGCGGCCTACGCCTCGGTCGCCGCGCAAGCCATCTCCGCCGTCGCGAGCTCGCAGGCCACCGGCATCGCAGCCGCGGCCGACCTCATGGCCGACTGCGTCGCCGGCAACGGCGTGCTGCAGGCGTTCGGGACCGGCCACTCCGAGGCGTTCGCCATGGAGATC
>JBQCES010000006.1:0-8801 GCA_051960055.1 Angustibacter sp.
CAGCCACTGACCTGCAGGCCGGCGAGCGTCAGGCGGTCGCGCTGTTGCTGCGCACCACCCCGCGCAGCCCGCGCAGCGCCACCGACAGCGCGGCGATGCCCGTGCGGTCGAGGTGGCTGACCTCGCCCACCATGTCGCGCACCCGCTCGAGCGTCGCGCGGTTCGACCGCTCCCACTCCGCGATGCGCTTCTCGGTGTCGAGCCCGTCGTCGCTGCTGGTGAGCACCGAGATGGTGAGCTGCTCGAGCGCGGCGTACAGGTCGTAGCGCAGCGCGGCGCGCGCCAGGGCGTCCCAGCGGTCGTCGCGCGGCAGCCGAGTGATGAGCCCCAGCATGGTGTCGACCTGGAACCGCTCCGACAGCGTGAAGTACATCGGCGCCACGCGGTCGACCGGCGTCTCGGTCTCGTAGCCGATCTCGGCGATGTCGAGCAGCGAGTAGACGTCGAGCAGCGACGCGCAGTCGACAGCGAGGTCGTCGGGCACGCCGAGGTCGGTGAGCTCCTTCGTGCGACGCTGCAGCCGACTCTGCTCGGCCCCCACCAGCAGCTCGGGAACCTTGGGCCGCAACGCGTCCACGACGGTGGAGAAGCGCTCGATCTCGGCCCCGATGTCAGTGATCGTGGGACGCGTCTGCAGCAGCCACCGCACCGCGCGGTCCATGAGCCGGCGGAACTCCAGGTACAGCGCGGTCTGCGCGCGCGTCGGCACCTCGTTGTCGAGCTGCTCGACCCGGGCGACGAAGTCGTGCAGCCGGAACACCTCGCGTGCGACGACGTACGCCTGCGCCACCTGCACCGTGGACGCCGCGGTCTCCTCCTGCACCCGGAAGGCGAATGTGATGCCGCCGCGGTTGACCATGTTGTTGACCAGCGACGTCGTGACGATCTCGCGGCGCAGCGGGTGCTGGTCGAGCCGGTCGCCGTACCGCTCGACCACCTGCGGCGGGAAGTACGACCGCAGCGTCGCGGCGAACCAGGCGTCGTCGGGCAGTGAGCTGGCCAGCAGGTCGTCGGCGAGCGTGATCTTCGAGTACGCCACCAGCACCGAGAACTCGGGCGAGGTGAGCCCGAGCCCCTCGTCCTGACGGCGCGCGATCTCGGCGTCGCTGGGGAGGAACTCGATCTCGCGGTTGAGCTCCCCGCGCTTGACCAGCGAGCGGATGAGCCGCGTGTGCACGGGCAGCATCGCGTGCGCCTGCTCACGGGCGTTGCCCAGCAACACGTTCTGCTCGTAGTTGTCACGCAGCACGAGCTCGGCGACGTCGTCCGTCATCTCCGCCAGCAGGGCGTTGCGCTGCTTGGTGGTGAGGTCGCCGTCGGCGACCACGGCGTTGAGCAGGATCTTGAGGTTGACCTCGTGGTCGGACGTGTCGACCCCGGCCGAGTTGTCGATGGCGTCGGTGTTGATGCGCACGCCGCTCCGCGCCGCCTCGATGCGGCCGAGCTGGGTGAGCCCGAGGTTGCCGCCCTCTCCGACGACCCGCACCCGAAGGTCCTTGCCGTTGATGCGGATGGCGTCGTTGGCCCGGTCGCCGACGTCCGCGTTGCTCTCGCTGGACGCCTTGACGTAGGTGCCGATGCCGCCGTTCCACAGCAGGTCGACCGGCGCGGACAGGATCGCCTTCATCAGCTCGGCCGGCGTCATCGACGTCGCCTTCTTGCCGATGCCGAGCGCCGCAGCGGCCTGGGCGCTCACCGGGATCGACTTCGCCGTCCGCGGCCAGATTCCGCCGCCCTCGCTGATGAGCGAGCGGTCGTAGTCGTCCCACGACGAGCGCGGCAGGTCGAACAGGCGGCGGCGCTCGGCGAACGACGTCGCGGCATCCGGCGTCGGGTCGATGAAGACGTGCCGGTGGTCGAACGCGGCGACGAGGCGGATGTGCTCCGACAGCAGCATGCCGTTGCCGAAGACGTCACCGCTCATGTCGCCGACGCCGACGACCGTGAAGTCCTCGCTCTGCGTGTCGAGGCCCAGCTCGCGGAAGTGCCGCTTCACCGACTCCCACGCGCCGCGCGCGGTGATGCCCATCGCCTTGTGGTCGTAGCCGGCCGAGCCACCGGACGCGAACGCGTCGCCGAGCCAGAAGCCGTAGTCGATGGCCACCGAGTTCGCGATGTCGCTGAAGGTCGCGGTGCCCTTGTCAGCCGCGACGACCAGGTAGGTGTCGTCACCGTCGTGCCGGACGACGCGCTGCGGCGGGACGACGCTCGCCGCCTCACCCGTGCCCACGATGTTGTCGGTGACGTCGAGCAGCGCCGAGATGAACGTGCGGTAGGCCGCCTTGCCCTCGGCGAGCCACGCCTCGCGGTCGCTCGGGTCGGGCAGCTGCTTCGGGACGAACCCGCCCTTGGCGCCTGTCGGCACGATGACGGCGTTCTTCACCATCTGCGCCTTCACCAGGCCGAGGATCTCGGTGCGGAAGTCCTCACGACGGTCGCTCCAGCGCAGACCGCCACGCGCGACGGCGCCGAAGCGCAGGTGCACGCCCTCGACGCGCGGCGAGTACACCCACATCTCGAACGCCGGCCGCGGCTCGGGCAGGTCGGGCACCGCGTGCGGGTCGAGCTTGAACGCCAGGTAGCTGCGCGGGTCGCCGTCGGCGTCGACCTGGAAGTAGCTGGTGCGCAAGGTCGCGCGCACGACGCCCAGCAGCGCCCGCAGGATGCGGTCGTGGTCGAGGCTCGCCACCTCGTCGAGGGCGCCGGTGATCTCCTCGACCAGCGCGTCGCACGTCTCGCTGCGCGCGTCGGCGTCGGCGTCGCCGCCGAAGTGGTCGGGGTCGAAGCGCACCTCGAACAGGCGCACGAGCAGCCGCGCGATGTCGACGTTCGCGAGCAGGCACGCCTCGACGTACTCCTGGCTGAAGGTCAGCCCGGCCTGGCGCAGGTACTTGGTGTAGGCGCGCAGCACGCTGGCCTGGCGCCAGGTGAGCCCGGCGCCCAGCACCAGCGCGTTGAACCCGTCGCTCTCGGCCCGGCCCGACCACACCGCGGCGAACGCCTCCTGGAACGCGGCGCGGGCCGACTCGGCCTGGTCGCGGTCCCAGCCCTCACCACCGCCGTAGCGCAGCCCGAAGTCGTAGATGTGCACCATGCCGCCGTCGGGCAGGTCGAGCTCGTACGGCCGCTCGTCGACCACCTCGACCCCGAGGTGGCTGAACACCGGGAGCACGCGCGTCAGCGACAACGGCTCGGCGCGGTAGAACTTGAAGCGCCGCTCCTCCGCCGGGCGACCCGGCTCCTGGTAGAGGTTCATCCGCGCCTCGTCCGGCGCGTCCGCTCCCGTCGCGGGTCCCTCGGTCACCGCGCAGACGTGCCGGAGGTCGGCCACCGCGACGCGCGCGGGGAAGTCCTCCTTGTAGGCCTCGGGGAACGACTTGGCGAACTTCGCGATCAGCCGCGCCGCCTCCTCCTCGCCGACGTCGGCCCGCAGCGACTCCGCGAAGTCCTCGTCCCAGGTGCGCGTCGCCTCGACGAGCCGGCTCTCGAGCTCCTCGACGTCGACGTCGGGGATGTGCTCGCCGTCCGGCACGCGCACGACGAAGTGCAGGCGCGCCAGCACAGACTCCGACACGCGCGTCGTGTAGTCGACCGTCTCGCCGTGGAACGCCTCGCGCAGGATCTCCTCCATGCGCAGCCGCATGTGGGTCGTGTACCGGTCGCGCGGCAGGTAGACCAGGCACGACATGAAGCGGCCGTAGTCGTCGCGGCGCAGGAACAGGCGGGTGCGGCGGCGCTCCTGCAGGTGCAGCACGCTCGTGGTGATGGCGTACAGGTCGTCGACGCCGATCTGGAACAGCTCGTCGCGCGGGTACGTCTCGAGAATCTCGAGCAGGTCCTTGCCGCTGTGGCTCTCCATCGCGAAACCGGTGCGGCGCAACAACTCCTGCACCTTCGTGTCGATCACGGGGATCCGCGTGACCGACTCGGTGTAGGCCGCCGACGTGAACAGCCCGAGGAACCGGCGCTCGCCGATCACCTGGCCGTCGGCGTCGAACTTCTTGACGCCGACGTAGTCGAGGTACGCCGGGCGGTGCACGGTCGAGCGCGAGTTGGCCTTGGTGAGGATCAGCACGCGCGGCTCGCGGGCGCGGGCGCGCACCTCGTGCGACATCCGGCCGAAGCTGCCCGACACCCTCTGGTCGTAGCGCAGGATGCCGAGCCCGGTGCCCGACTGCGCGCGCAGCACCTCCTCGCCGTCGTCCTCGTCGAGCAGGTACTCGCGGTAGCCGATGAAGGTGAAGTTGTCGTCGGCGAGCCAGCTGAGCAGCCGCCGGGCCTCGGCCACCTCGGCGGCGTCGACGCCGACCGGCGGGGTGTCGGTGAGCTCCTGGGCCAGGCGCTGCGCGGCGTCGCGCATCTTGGGCCAGTCCTCGACGGCGTCGCGGACGTCCTCGAGCACCCGCCGCAGGTCGGCGGTGAGCTGCTCGAGCTCGGCGTGGTCGGTCTCGCGGTCGATCTCGAGGTGCATCCACGACTCGCGACCGCAGTCGTACGGCAGGTCGTCGGTGGGGCCGACGCCGTCGACGATCTCCTGCAGGTGCCCCGCGGCGTCGCGGCGCACGGTGAGCACCGGGTGCACGACGAGGTGGATGGCGCGCCCGACCCGCGACAGCTCGGCCGTCACCGAGTCGACGAGGAACGGCATGTCGTCGGTGACGATCTCGACGACGGTGTGGCCGCTCGACCAGCCGTGCTCGTCGACGGTCGGCGTGAAGACGTGGACGTTCGCCGTCCCGACGGGCCGCTCGCGGGCCATCTCGTGCTGGCTGGCCGCCGCGCCGAGCAGATCCTCTGGACGCCGGGCGTCGAGGTCGTCGTCCGACACGTGGCGGTAGTAGCGGGCGAGGTAGGACGCCGTGGCGTCCTGCTGCGACCGCTCGGCGAGCGCCGACGCCTTCTCGAGAAGCTGCGACCTGGACCCCGCTGGCGAGTGCGCCATGACTCCCGTGACCTTTGTCGTGACCCGTTGGCACGCGCCGTTGCGTGCCTTCAGCGACCCTACCGCTGCGCTTCGCGGGCGTCAGGGCGGGTGGCGAGTCGCGCGCGAGCGTCACACGATCGCCGTAGCGTAGGGCGCGTCCGTCGACCGCCCAGCAGGAGCCGCCCCGTGAAGTTCCGAGCCGACATCCGCTACGCCGCCGACCCCGAGCAGGTCTTCGAGATGCTGCTCGACCCGGCGTTCCACGAGAAGGTCTGCCTGGCCACGGGCGCCCTCGACCACAGCGTCGACGTCGAGCCGGCGGACGGCGGCGCCACCATCACCACGACCCGCAAGCTCCCGGCCGAGGGGCTGCCCGACTTCGTGCGCACCTTCGTCGGCGAGACGCTCGACGTGATGCGCGTCGACCACTGGGGCGGCCCTGAGGGCGACGGCACGCGCCGCGGCACCATCGTCGTCGAGATCCACGGAACCCCCGTGCGGCTCACCGGCACCGTCAGCATGCGCGCCGGCGGGCCGGGCACGCTCGAGGAGGTCGAGGGCGACCTCAAGGCGGCCGTGCCCCTGCTCGGCGGCAAGATCGAGCGCGCGGCCGAGCCCGCCGTGCGCGCTGCGGTGTCGAAGGAGCAGGAGATCGGCAACGAGTGGCTCGGCTGAGCCGCCGGCGCTGAGCCGACTCAGCCGATCGCCGTGCGCAGGGCCAGCGCCAGGACGAGCAGGCTGGCGACGAGGCTCACGACCAGCCGACCGCGGGTGCTGCTCGCCAGTGCACCGAGCGCGTGCCCGCCGCCGACCAGCAGCAGCTGCCAGGTCGCCGACGCGGCGAAGGCACCCAGCACGAACGCGACGCCGACGAGCCCTGCTCCTGTTGCACCCGAGCGGTTCCCGACGACGAGCGCCACGAAGTACACGACCGTCGCGGGGTTGGCGAGCGTCAGGACCAGCAGGCCGGCGTAGGCGCCGGGCGCCGTGGGGATGCGGGGCAGACGACGCGCGGGCTCACCGTCCGGGGCGGTGCCGCGCACAGCTCGCACAGCGGAGACGGCAATCGACACCGCGACGCCGGCGAGGACGACGGCGGCGACCACGCGTAGGGGGCCGGCCACCGGCGCGACGGCGTCCGCCACCGCTCGGCCGCCCACCACGGCGACGGCGGCGTAGAGACCGTCGGCCGAGGCGACGCCCAGCGCCGCCGCCGCACCGACGCGCCACCCGGCCCGCGCGGTGAGCGTCACGAGGTAGGCACCGATCGCGCCGAGCGGCATGGCGATGCCCAGGCCGGCCAGGACGCCGGCGAGGGCCGCACCCGCAGTCGTCACGGCCCGACGAGTACGCCGTCGTGCAGCGTCACCGGCAGACCGTGGTCGTGCACGGCGCCCACCAGCGTGCGCGCGCCGTCCGGGACGCCGTCACGCCACACGTCGACGGTGAGCTCGGCACCGGCGTCGGCGGGGCCGTACTCCATGGCGACGTGCGCGAGCTGCGGCAGGCGGCGTCCGGCGTCGTCGAGCGCCGCCTGCACACGCGCCAGCTCGTCGGCCGGCCAGTACATCCGGGTGATCGACTGCCACACCACGGTGAGCACGCTGTCGGCCGGGTCGACCGCGAGCGCCCGCTCCAGCCACTCCCCCGCGGACGCCGCCTCGACGCGCGGCGGGTCGGTGCGGGCGATGGCGAGCGCAGCCTGGAGCCGCTCGAAGCGGTGCGGGTGGTCGGGCCAGACGTACGACGACAGCAGCGTCGCGCCGTCCGGTGAGCCGGCGTCGATCGGCGACAGGTCGCAGCCGCGCCGCTCCACCACCTCCACCGGGGCGGGCTCGATGGGGCCGTGGGCGCCGTCGAGCAGCAGCGCCGAGGCCGCGTCGCCGAGCACGCGGCCGTCGTCGAGCCGCACGGCGTACCGGTCGACGAGCAGGTTGAGGCCGGCGCTGGCGCCCACCTCGAGGAGCCGCACCCGGCCGGTGCCGGTGCGCCACACGGCGTCCGCGAGCCCGACGGCGAGGGCGGCCGCCCGGCCGACCTCGTTGGTCTGCGGGGCGAGCGTGAGCCCGTCGCGCAGCTCGTCGACGTGGGCGGCGATCACATCGCGGGCCGCCGACCACGCGCCGTCGGGAGCGAGCGTGCCGCCGAGGTTGCGGTAGTACGGAGCGAGGGCCGGGGCGTCCCCGCGCAGCACGATGCGGTGCAGACCAGCGAGCAGCCGCAGCTGCACCACCGAGCCGGGCTGGGCGTCCTCCCAGCCCGCGCAGACGGCGCGCGTCGGGCCACCGGCGTCCCAGTCGTCAGCCATCGCCGACATGAGCGCTGCGTAGAGCGGCGAGCTGCACACGGCGGCGTGCTGCCGGAAGCGGTCGGACAGCAGTGCCGCGTCGTCGAAGCCCGTCATGGTGCTCATCCCAGCAGACCGCCCGGTCGTGCCAGTACCCGATATGCCGATGAGCGGCGGTAGTGCACCATGGGTCGGGTGAGCGAGCAGCAGCCGAAGAAGACCGACCACCGCACCCGCCCGACGTCCGAGGCGTTCAAGAGCTTCATCGCCGGGGGCTGGGCACCGCGATCCACCGAGATGCCGCCGCAGGCCGATGTGGCGACGTACGCGGCGCAGCGCCGGGCCGCGGTGTCCGAGGCGTTCGCCGGCGAGCGGGTCGTCGTGCCCGCCGGCGGGTTGAAGGTGCGCTCGAACGACACCGACTACGTCTTCCGGCCGCACTCGGCGTTCTCGTACCTCACCGGCCTGGGCGCCGACCGCGAGCCCGACTCGGTGCTGGTGCTCGAGCCGGTCGACGGCGGTGGCCACGAGGCGGTGCTCTACTTCCGCCCGCGCGCCGGCCGCGACACCGAGGAGTTCTACGCCGACGCCCGCTACGGCGAGCTGTGGGTCGGTGTGCGGCCGAGCCTGGAGGAGATCGAGGCCGAGCTCGCCATCACCGCACGCCACCTCGACGAGCTGCCCGAGGCCGTGAAGAAGGACATCGGGCTGCTCACGGTGCGCGTCGTGCGCGACGCCGACCCCGAGGTCACGGCGACGATCGACCAGGCCCGCGAGCAGTCCGAGGAGCGCGACGTCGAGGCCGACCGCCAGCTCGACGACGAGCTCGGCGTCTTCCTGTCGGAGATGCGGCTCGAGAAGGACGAGTGGGAGATCGAGCAGATGCGCCAGGCCTGCGCCGCGACCGCGGACGGCTTCGAGGCCATGGTGCGCAGCTTCCCGGACGCCGTCAGCAAGGGTCGAGGTGAGCGCTGGGTCGAGGGCCAGTTCGGGCTCGTCGCGCGGCACTCCGGCAACGGCGTCGGCTACGACTCGATCGTCGCGGCGGGCGACCACGCCTGCACCCTGCACTGGATCCGCAACACCGGTGACGTGCGCGACGGTGACCTGCTCCTCATCGACGCGGGCGTTGAGGTCGACTCGCTCTACACCGCCGACGTCACCCGCACGCTGCCGGTGAACGGGCGCTTCAGCGAGGCCCAGCGCAAGGTCTACGAGGCCGTGCTGGAGGCGCAGGAGGCCGGTATCGCCGCGGTGAAGCCGGGCAACAAGTTCAAGGACGTGCACGAGGCGGCGATCCGCGTCATCGCCGGCAAGCTCGTCGAGTGGGGCCTGCTGCCGGTGGACGTCGACACGACCCTCGGCGACGAGGGCGGCCACCACCGCCGCTGGATGGTGCACGGCACCAGCCACCACCTGGGCATCGACGTCCACGACTGCGCCCAGGCGCGCCGCGAGCAGTACCTCGACGCCGAGCTGAAGCCGGGCATGGTGCTCACGGTGGAGCCGGGCCTGTACTTCAAGGCCGACGACGAGCTCGCGCCCGTCGAGCTTCGCGGCATCGGCGTGCGCATCGAGGACGACATCCTG
>JBQCES010000007.1:0-5042 GCA_051960055.1 Angustibacter sp.
GATCGACGTCTCGGGTGGCGACGTGCCGTCGTTGCGCCGCGCGGTCGCCGCCACCGCCGCGGCGCACGGGGTCGACGTCGCCATCTCGCCCGCGGGGTTGGCCCGCCGCGGCCACCGGCTCGTCGTCATGGACGTCGACTCCACCCTCGTGCAGGGCGAGGTGATCGAGATGCTCGCTGCCCACAGCGGACGCGAGGCCGAGGTCGCCGAGGTCACCGAGCGGGCGATGCGCGGTGAGCTGGACTTCGCCGCGAGCCTGCACGCGCGGGTGGCGTGCCTCGAGGGCCTTCCGTCGTCGGTGCTCGACGAGGTGCGCGCCGCCGTCCAGCTGACCCCAGGGGCTCGTACCCTCGTGCGGACGCTGCACCGCCTGGGGTTCACGGTGGCGCTGGTGTCGGGCGGCTTCGCGGAGGTCGTGCAGCCCATCGCCGACGAGCTCGGTATCGAGCACGTCGAGGCCAACCGGCTCGAGGTGGTCGACGGGCGGCTCACCGGCCGGGTCATGGGCGACGTCGTCGACCGGGCCGGTAAGGCCGCGGCGCTGCGCCGGTTCGCCGAGGCCGAGGGGCTTCCCCTGGCGCGCACCATCGCGATCGGCGACGGCGCCAACGACCTCGACATGCTGGACGCCGCGGGGCTCGGGATCGCCTTCAACGCCAAGCCCGTGGTGCGCGAGCAGGCGGACGCCGCCGTCAACGTGCCCTTTCTCGACGCGGTGCTCTACCTCATCGGCATCCCGCGCGAGGAGGTCGAGGAGGCCGACGCGCAGGACGCCTGAGGTCAGGCTCGCGGGACGGCGAAGTCGGCCAGCCGGCAGGTCTGCGGGCCGAGCGTCGGCCAGGCGCCCGCGAGGTGGAGGCGCGCGACGGCTGACGTGCGGAAGCCCCCAGCGAACCGTTGCGCCGCAGGCGGTTCGGCGTCGGTCGCCAGGATCTCGACGAGCGCGGACTGGGTGGGCTCGTGACCCACCACGGCCACGACGTGGACGGCGTCCGGCAGGTCGCGCAGCTGGCTGACCACCGCCTGCGGCTGCGCGAGGTACAGCGACGGGCGGACCTCGCTCGGCACGTCCGCCGGCAGCCCGCGGGCCGCGAGGTGCCACGTCTCACGCGCTCGCGCGGCGCTCGAGCACAGCACGAGGTCGATGGCCGGCGCGTGCGCGGACAGCCAGCGTCCGAGGGCCGGGGCGTCGCGCCGTCCTCGCGCGTTGAGCGGTCGGTCGTGGTCGGGGCCGCTCACGCTCTGGTCGGACTTGGCGTGCCTCACCAGCAGCAGCGTGCGTCCGGCGTGCTGCGAGCCCATGGCGTCCACCCGCCTAGTCTCCCCTCCTCGCCCGTGATAATTCACCCCACACCAATGCGGGTGGTCCGGCGTGCCTGATCACGGGAGGGGTGGGGGCGGGTCCTCGCGGTGGTGCGACGGCGCGAGGGCGCGCAGCCGGTCGAGGTCGACCGCCTCCTGCGCCGCCACGGCCACGCGCGCCGCCGTCACCGCGGTGAGCGTCGAGGTGCGTCGCCCACCCTCGAGCAGCGCCCGCTCGCCCAGCACCGCGCCCGGCCCCACCTCGGCCAGCTCCGCACCGTCGACGTCCACCCGCAGCACGCCGTCGAGCAGCAGGTAGAGCTCGTCGCCCACCTCGCCCTGGCGGGTGAGGACGTCGGCCGCCGCCAGGTGGCGCACCTCGGGACGCCGGCCACCGCGCATGATCTGGTCCGACAGCTGCCGCTCGAGCTCGGACTCGGCCGCCGTGACGAGCGCGGGCGAGTCCTGCGCGCTCCACGGTGTGCGGTCACCGAACGAGTGAGCCACCCACGTCGACTGGTCGGTGACGCCGCTCTTGGCCCGCAGCCGCAGGTCGGAGCCGAAGACCCAGTGCCGTGGGAACGCGCTGGCTCCGCTCAGCTCGACGTCACTCGAGCCGTCCGCGTGCAGCGTCAGCGTGAGCGTCGTCCAGACGATCGGCGCGTTCCACTGCACGAACGGCGGGTGCGGCACGGGCCGGGGCAACGGCACGCCGGTGCGACCACCCACGGTCTGGCTCAGCCGCACGCGGTCGACCTCGACGACCGGCTCAGCGGTGATGACGGGCAGCGAGAAGGCGCGGAAGGTCGCGCCCACGCCCGCGACGCGCACGGTCGTCGACCCCATGACCAGCCCGGATCCCGACCCGAACCCGGCGTCGACGACCCGCCCGTCCTCGACGTCGGCCCACCCACGGAGCAGGTTCGCGAACCGGAAGCGGTCGTCGCGACACAACCGGTGCAGGTGCTCCGCACCGTCGAGCGCGTCAGGGGGCGGCGGGTCGTAGTGGGCGAGCCCGACGTCGAAGCCGCGGCGCAGGGCGCCCCCCACGGACTCCGACGGGATCCACGACACCGACGCTGCAGTGGCTTCGACGCGCATCATCGCCTCCCTGACGTCACGCAGTCGCCGCCATTGAAGACCCCGGACGGCGCGATCGTCCCGGATTCGCCGAAACCAGTGGTTGCGGGCGCACGAAACTTGTGCGGATCAGGCCCCGAGCGGTGGCCCCGCCCCCTACGGTCTGACCCATGACAGCCGGCGGCGACGGCCCCGGGCGCACGGCCGCCGACGAGTGCGCCGAGCTCGACCGCGCCATCGCCGCGCTCGAGGGTCAGCGCGACGTGCTCGGTGACGACGTGGTCGAGACCGCCCTGCGTCCCCTGCGCGAGCGGCGCCAGCGGGCGGAGCGGCAGCTCACCGGCGAGCAGCGCAAGCTCGTCACGGTGCTCTTCGCCGACCTGGTGGACTTCACCACGCTGTCGCGCGGCCGGGACGCCGAGGACACGCGCGCCGTCGTCGCCGCCTACTTCGACGCCTGGCAGCAGGTCATCGCGGCCCACGGCGGTGTCGTCGAGAAGTTCATCGGCGACGCCGTCATGGCGGTGTTCGGGCTCCACCACGCCCGCGAGGACGACGCCCTGCAGGCGATCCGCGCTGCCCTGGCCATGCGCGACGGCCTGCCCGAGCTGAACCAGGCGCTGAGCGACCGCTACGGCGTCACGCTCGCCATGCGGGTCGGCATCGACTCCGGCGAGGTGGTCGTCAGCACGTTGGACGAGCGCTCGGACACCGACTTCGTGGTCGTCGGCGACACGGTCAACCGCGCCAGCCGGCTGCAAGCCGCGGCACCGGCGGACGGCGTCCTGGTGAGCGCGGACGCCCACCGCCCGGTGCGGGGGTGGTTCGCCGTCCAACCGCTCACGGGGTTGCGGCTCAAGGGCATCGACGACCCGGTGGACGCGTTCGTGGTGCGCTCCGAGCGTCCCCGCGGGTTCCACCTCGACCGCGCCCGCGGCGTCGAGGGCGTCGAGACGCGCACCGTCGGACGCGACGTCGAGCTGCGCCGGCTGCAGGAGCTGCTGTGGGACACCGTGGAGGACCAGCGCTACACGGTCGTCACGGTCGTCGGGGACGCCGGAGTCGGCAAGTCGCGGCTGCTCCTCGACTTCGACCGCTGGCTCGGTGAGCGCAGCGAGGACACCTGGTGGTTCCGCGGCCGGGCGACGCAGTCGGACGAGAACCGGGCCGGCGCCCTGCTGCGCGACGTCATGGCCACGCGCTTCGGCGTCCAGGAGAGCGACCCACCCGCCGCCGTACGCGCCAAGGCCGAGGCCGGCGTGCGACTGGCCTTCCCGGACGACGCAGCCGCCGCCCAGCACGCGCTCACCGTCGCCGCGTGGCTCGGCTTCGAGCTCGACGACACCGCGCGCGCGCTGCCCCGCGACCCGCAGGCGCTGCGCGACCAGGCCACCACGCTGCTCGCCCGCTACTTCGCGGAGCTGAGTCGCACCGCACCGGTGGTGGTGCTTCTCGAGGACCTGCACTGGGCCGACGACGGCTCGTTGCGCTGGCTCGACGCGGCGGCCGAGGCACTGCACGAGCACCCGGTGCTCGTGGTGGCCACCGCACGACCGACCCTGCTCGAGCACCGGCCGTTGTGGGGTGAGGGACTCGCGCACCACCGACGGCTCGGTCTCCAGCCGCTGTCACGCCGCGAGAGCCGCGCGCTGCTGCGCGAGCTGCTGCAGCACGTCGAGCACCTGCCCAGCACGATCGTCGACCTCGTGGCCGAGGCGGCCGAGGGCAACCCGTTCTACATCGAGGAGCTCGTGACCTGGCTGGTCGACGCCGGCGTCATCGAGCGTGGCTCGCCGTCCTGGCGGGTGCGCGAGGACCGCATCGGCGCCGTCGCGGTGCCCTCGACGCTGCGCGGCGTGCTGCAGGCCCGGCTCGACGCGCTCACCATGGCCGAGCGCATCGTGCTGCAGCGCGCGTCGGTGGTCGGGCGCGTGTTCTGGGACGACGCCGTCGACCACCTCGACGACGGTACGGCGGCCCCGACGTCGTCGGCGCTCGACCAGCTCCATCGTCGCGAGCTGGTGTTCCAGCGCGAGCGGTCCGCCTTCGACTCGGCGCGGGAGTTCCTGTTCAAGCACGCGCTGCTGCGCGACGTCGCCTACGAGGGGGTGCTGCGGTCGCGGCGGTCGGCGTACCACGCGCAGGCGGCGCGGTGGCTGGCCGAGGTCACCGAGCGCACCGGTCGCGTCGACGAGTACGCCGCCCTCATCGCCGAGCACCTCGACCGGGCGGGCGAGCCGGCCGCCGTCCGCTGGTACCTGCGGGCGGCTCAGCACGCGAGCTCGATCCACGCCCTCACCGAGGCCGTGCGCCTGCTGAGCCGCGGGATCGAGCTCGCCTCAGGTGCCGAGCCGGCCCTGCGCTTCGACCTGCTGTCCGCGCGCGAGCAGGTGCACGACCGCATGGGCGAACGCACCAGCCAGCTGGCCGACCTCGACGCCATGGCCGGCGTCGCCCGCGAGCTGGACGACCCCCGACGCCAGGTGGTGCTGCTCACCAGCCGGTCGCAGTCGGCCTTCGAGAACAGCGAGTACGACAGCGCCTCGCGCAGCGCCCGGGAGGCCGCGGAGGTCGCCTCCCGAGCCGGGCTGGTGCGCGAGGAGGCCGACGCGCTGCTGTGGTGGGGCAAGTCGCTGACGTGGCACGGTCACAACGCCGAG
>JBQCES010000008.1:0-18815 GCA_051960055.1 Angustibacter sp.
AGCTGCTGCCCGGTCAGGGCGCCGCGCAGGTTGCCGGCGCCGCAGCCGTGGCGGTCGCCGTCCAGCCGGCGCGCCTGTGGCTGCAGCGGCGCGTGCACCGGCTCGTGCACGGTGAGGCGACCGACCCGCAGCGTGCGGTTCGCCGGCTCGGCGCGCACCTGGGGTCGGCGCAGACCACGGACGAGCTGCTCGACGGGCTGGTGGCCAGCGTGGCCGAAGCCCTGCGGCTGGAGTCGGTCGAGCTCGTGACGGCCGACGGTGTGGCCGCATCACGGGGGGTTGCGAGCGCGGCGCCGGACGTCGTCCGGCTCACCCACCGGGCTGCGGACGTCGGCGAGCTGCGCGTCACGACACCCGCCGGAGAGGCGCTCGACGCGAGGTCGCGCCGCGCGCTCGACGAGCTGGCCGCCGTCGTGGCGGCCGGTGTCGCGCTGGCCCGGGCCTCGCGCGACCTCGACGACGCCCGCGAGCGCCACACGACCGTGCGGTTGCAGGAGCGCCGGGTGATCCGGCGCGAGCTGCACGACGGGCTCGGGCCGTCGCTGGCCGGTATCCGGCTGGGACTGCAGGCGGCGCGCAACGTGGTGGCGTCCGACCCGGCGGCGGCCGAGGCGCTGCTGGCCGCGCTGCAGGCCGAGCTCGACCACCAGGTCGAGGACGTCCGCCAGCTCTCGCGCAGCCTGCTGCCCCCGGTGCTCGACGAGCTAGGTCTCGCGGCGGCGCTCGACGACCTCGCCCAGCGTCAGCGCGAGGGCGGTCTGGAGGTGCGGCTCGACTGCAGCGTCCCGCCCGACCTGCCGCGTGACGTGGCTGCCGCCGTCTACGGCATCGTCGCGGAGGCGGTCACCAATGTCGTGCGCCACGCTGCGGCGCGGCGGTGCTGGGTGGCGGTCGGTGTGGTCGACGACGAGCTCGTGGCGCTCGTCGAGGACGACGGCACCGGCGTCTCCCCGGACGCCACCGCCGGCGTCGGCACCACCTCGATGCGCGAGCGGGCCGAGGAGCAGCGCGGCACGCTGACGATCGAGACCCGGGCGCCGCGGGGAACGTCCGTGCGCGCGCAGATCCCGCTGGGCCTCGCGTGAGCCCGATCCGCGTGGTGGTCGTCGACGACCACCCGATGTTCCGCCTGGGCATGGTCGCGATGCTGGGCAGCCTCGAGGGCATCGAGGTGGTGGCGCAGGCCGACAGCGCCGAGGCGGCCCTGGCCGCGGTCGACACCGCCGGCCCCGTCGACGTCGTGCTCATGGACCTGCACCTCGGTGCCGACTCGGGCGTCGAGACCACGCGCGAGCTGGTGCGCCTGCACCCCGACCTGCGGGTGCTCGTCGTCACGATGCTCGAGGACGACGACTCCGTCGTGGCGTCGGTGCGCGCAGGGGCGCGCGGCTACCTGCTCAAGGGCGCGACGCCCGTGGAGGTCGAGCGCGCCGTGCGGGCCGTCGCGAACGGTGAGGTGATCCTGGGCCCGGCCGTCGCCGCCCGGGCCCTCGCCCAGCTGACCGGATCGCGGCAGGCGGTGTCGCCCTTCCCGTCGCTCACCGAGCGCGAGCTCGAGGTGCTCGACCTCGTCGCGCGCGGCCTCGACAACACCTCGATCTCGCGGCGGCTGGTGCTGAGCCCGAAGACCGTGCGCAACCACGTCTCGAACGTGCTCACCAAGCTCGCCGTCCCTGATCGCTCGGCGGCCATCGTGCGGGCGCGCGAGGCGGGGCTCGGCACCGACTGACGGCCCGGTGACGGGGCGGGCTCAGCGCAAGGGCACGAACCGGTAGGAGCCGTGCCGGGTCACCGACGGACCGGCCGCGCGGCGCACGACACGCAGCAGCTCGCCGGCCACCGGCACCACCATGACCCCGCCCATCGCCAGCTGGTCGACGAGGTCGACGGGCAGGTGCCGGGCCTGGGCCGACACCAGCACTCGGTCGTACGGCGCACCCGCCGGCCACCCGAGCCGGGTCGGGTCGGCCTGCTCGATCCGAGCCCACGGTGTGCCGCACCGGGCGAGGTTCTCGCGGCCCCAGATGGCCAGTGCGGCGACGAGCTCGACGCCGACCACCGCGCCGTCCGGGCCGGTGAGCTGGGCGAGCAGGGCCGTCGTCCAGCCCGATCCGGAGCCGACGTCGAGTACCCGCTGACCAGGCTCGACGTCCAGCAGCGCGAGCATGGTGCGCACGGTCGACGGCTGCGAGCAGGTCTGCTGGTGGCCGATGTCGAGGGGCTGGTCGACCCCCGCGTGCGCCACCTGCCACCGCGGCAGGAACCGGGCGCGCGGTGCGGCGGAGAAGGCGCGGTCGAGCGCGTCGTCGGGCGTGCGTCCGGTGGCCGCCATGCGGCCAGTCTGCCGCTGCGGCTGGTCGACGGTCTGACCGATGATGCGGAGAAGTACCCCTTCGGGGCCTGCCGGGCGCATACTGGCAGTGATGACTACCTCGCCCGCACGGCGGCGCCCCCTCGCCACGAGTCCCTTCCGACCGCAGCCCGAAGCGGTGGTGCCGCAGTTCGCCTGCGGCGACCAGGTCTGCCACGACGTCCACGGCGTGGGGCGGGTGGTCAGCACCGACGCGGACGCCGTCACCGTCGACTTCGGCACCAAGACCGTGCGCGTGCTCAGCCCGTTCCGCAAGATGGCGGCGCTCTAGCCGACTGCCCTCGTGGCAGGGTGGGCCGCATGACCGCCGCACCCGCCGTGCCGCTCCGCGCGGACTTCACCGCGTGGTGGCCGACGCCGACCCGGTGGGCCGACAACGACCAGTACGGCCACGCCAACAACGTCGTCTACTACTCGTGGTTCGACACCGCCGTGAACGGCCTGCTGATGCGGCGGCTCGGCTGCGACGTCCGTGACCTGCCGGCGATCGGCGTGGTGGCGGAGACGTCGTGCCGGTTCCTCAGCCAGGTCGGCTTCCCGCAGGAGCTCGAGGTGGGGATCGCCGTCGAGCGGCTGGGCACGAGCAGCGTCACCTACCGGCTCGCGGTGTTCGAGACCGCTGCGTCCGAGCCGGCCGCGGTGGGCCGCTTCGTGCACGTGTACGTCGACCCGCAGACCCGACGTCCGGTGCCGGTGCCGCAGGCGGTGCGGGCGGTGCTCGCCGACCTCACCAGTTCTGCATCGACCGGCTGAAGATCCCGGCGAGGTCGTCGGCGTCCACCGGCCGCGGGCTGATCGAGAGCAGGCGCGGCTGGGCGAGTGAGCCCTCGACCAGCGCCCGGACGTCGTCGGCGTCGAACCCGAGCTCGGCCAGGCCGCTCGGCAGGCCGATGTCGCGCATCAGCTCGGTGAGCGCAGTGGGCAGCAGGTCGACCGGGTCGTCGCACCGGACACCGGGCGCCAGCAGCTCGGCGGCGCGCACGTGCCGCTCGGGGTTCGCGGAGTAGGTGAAGCGGAACGACTCCGGTGCGGTCATCGCCACCGACATGCCGTGGGGCACGAGCGGCCCCTCGCCGGGGTAACCCTCAGCACGGAACTGACGCACCTGCCCGGCGACGGGATAGGCGTTCGCGTGCGGCACGTGCACGCCGGCGTTGCCGAAGCCCAGACCCGCGAACGTGGCGGCGAGGGCCATGTCGGTGCGCGCGCCGACATCGTCGCCGTCGGTCACGGCGCGCCGGAACGACTGCGCCAGCAGCGACATCGCCCGCTCCGACCACATGTCGCTGATCGGGTTGGCGCCGCAGTACGGCACCCGCTCGTCGGCGCGCTTGCGCTCGAAGGTCGAGTACGGCCGGGCGGTGTAGCTCTCGAGCGCGTGGCACAGGATGTCCATGCCGGCGCTCGCCGTGACGCCGGACGGCTGCGACATGGTGAGCTCGGGGTCGATGACGGCGAGGGTGGGACGAAGGCGAGCGTGGCTGATGCCGGTCTTCACCTTGCGCGCCAACACGTCCAGTACGCAGACGGTCGTCGACTCCGCGCCCGTGCCCGTGGTGGTCGGCACGGCGACGAGCGGCAGCAGCGGGCCTGGGGGCGTGCGGCCGCCGCCGATCGGCGGGTTGACGTAGTCCATGAGCTCACCGGGTGAGCAGAGCATCAGGTTGACGGCCTTCGCCGTGTCGATGCTCGAGCCGCCGCCCACGGCCACGACGCCGTCGACGCGTCCGAGGCTCCGCGCGTGCTGTACGGCCTGCTCGAGGCTCGCGTCGGTGGGCTCGACGTGCACGCCGTCGAACACCTCGACGTCGATGCCGCCGGCGCGGAGCTGCTCGGCCACCCGCGCGGGCGCTCCGGTGGCGGCGACGCCGGGGTCGGTGACCAGCAGCACCCGGCGCACGCCGAGCCCCTCCAGGTCGTGCGCGAGCTCGGCGCTGGCGCCGGCGCCGAACTTGAGCCCGGGTGCGGCGTAGGTGAAGACGGTCTCGGCAGCCACGTGCTGAGACTGCCCCACTCCCGCACCCGCGGCAACGGCGGTGGCGACGTAGGCTTCCGGCGTGAGCGAGCTCGTGGAGGACCTGCGGCGCGCCGGCATCGCGGACGTCGACGACAGCCAGCTGCGCCGCACGCTCTACTCGTCCGACGCCTCTCTCTACCGCGTGCCGCCGCAGGCCGTGGTCGTGCCGCAGCACACCGACGAGGTGCTGGCCACGATGGAGGTCTGCCGCACCCTCGGCGTCCCCGTGACCATGCGTGGCGCCGGCACCTCGATCGCCGGCAACGCGGTGGGTGCAGGCGTCGTCATGGACGTCTCGCGCTACCTCAACCGGGTGCTCGACGTCGACACCGAGGCCGGGACGGCGCTCGTCGAGCCGGGCGTCGTGCACGCGTCGCTGCAGCGCGAGGTGCAGCCGGCCGGCTGGCGGTTCGGCCCTGACCCGTCGACGCACAACCGCTGCACGATCGGCGGCATGATCGGCAACAACGCCTGCGGCTCAAGGGCTCTGGCCTACGGTCGCACCAGCGACAACGTACTCGGCCTCGACGTCGTCACTGCCCGCGGTGAGCGGCTCAGCGTCGGCCGGCTCGACGGCCGCACCGACTCCACCAGCGCGTCCCCGACGCTCGACGAGCTGCGCCGCGTCGTGCAGGGCGACCTCGGCGTGATCCGCACGGAGTTCGGGCGCTTCCGGCGTCAGGTGTCGGGCTACTCGCTCGAGCACCTGTTGCCCGAGAACGGTTTCGACGTCGCGCGGGCCCTGGTCGGCACCGAGGGCACACTCGCTCTCACCCTCGCGGCCCGGGTGCGCCTGGTGCGCGACCCCAGCCACCGCGTGCTCGTCGTCCTCGGCTACCCCTCGATGGCCGACGCGGCGGACGTCGTCCCCGCGCTGCTCGGCCACGAGCCCGTGGCGTGCGAGGGGCTCGACCGCCGGATCGTCGACATCGTGCGCGACCGGCGCGGTGCGTCCGCGGTGCCCGACCTGCCGAAGGGCGACGGCTGGCTGTTCGTCGAGCTGGCGGGCGACGACGCCAGCGCCCTGCGCGACGCTGCGCAGCGCCTGGTGGGCGACGCCGGCGCGCTGGACTCGCGCGTGGTCGACGACGCCGGCCAGGCCGCTGCGCTCTGGCGCATCCGCGAGGACGGCGCCGGCCTGTCGGCGCGCACGCCCGCCGGTGAGCCCGCGCACTCGGGCTGGGAGGACGCCGCCGTCCCGCCCGACCGGCTGGGCGCGTACCTGCGCGAGTTCGACGACCTCATGGCCGGCTACGGCCTCGACGGCCTGCCTTACGGGCACTTCGGCGACGGCTGCGTGCACATCCGCATCGACTTCCCGTTCCGCGAGGGCACCGCGGTGTTCCGCGACTTCATGCTGGACGCCGGTCGGCTGGCCGCGGCGCACGGCGGCTCGATGTCGGGCGAGCACGGCGACGGCCGCGCCCGGGGCGAGCTGCTGCCGCTCATGTACTCGACCGAGGCCATCGCGCTGTTCGGCCGGGTCAAGGCGGTGTTCGACCCCGACAACCTGCTGAACCCGGGAGTGATCGTCGCCCCCGTGCCGCTCGACGCCGACGTCCGGATGGCCCACGCGCCGGCGCACCGCCAGTCGCTCGGGCTGGCCTACCGGCACGACCGCGGCGACCTGTCGATGGCCGTGCACCGCTGCACCGGCGTCGGCAAGTGCCGCGCCGACACCACCGGAACCGGCGGCGTCATGTGCCCGTCCTACCTCGCGACCAAGGACGAGAAGGACACCACCCGGGGCCGCTCGCGCGTGCTGCAGGACGCCGTGGCCGGCCACCTCGGGCCAGACCCGTGGCGGTCGGAGGCGGTGCACGACGCGCTCGACCTGTGCCTGTCGTGCAAGGGCTGCTCGTCGGACTGCCCCACCGGCGTCGACATGGCGTCGTACAAGGCGGAGTACCTGCACCAGCGCTGGCGCGGCCGCCTGCGCCCGCGCTCGCACTACGCCCTGGGCTGGCTGCCCCGCTGGACGCGCCTCGTGGCGCGCGTGCCCGGGATCGCCCGCCTGGCGAACCTGTTGATGGGTCTGCGCCTGCTCCACCCGCTCGTCACCTGGGCGGCGGGAGTCGATGCCCGGCGGTCGCTGCCGACGTTCGCGCCGCGCACCTTCCGCCACTGGTTCGCCTCGCGCGCCGGCGACCCGCGCCCCGGCCGACACGGCGACGTCGTGCTGTTCGTCGACACCTTCACCGACGCCTTCTCGCCCGACGTCGGCCAGGCGGCCGTCGCGGTGCTCGAGGACGCCGGCTACCGCGTGCGTGTCACGAGCGAGCCGGTCTGCTGCGGCCTCACCTGGGTGTCGACCGGCCAGCTCGACGCGGCGCGCAAGCAGGCCTCGGCCACGGTGCAGGCGCTGTTGCCGCACGTGCGTGCGGGCGCCGCGGTGCTCGGGCTCGAGCCGTCGTGCACCGGCGTGCTGCGTGCCGACGTCCTCGAGCTGCTGCCCGACGACGAGCTGGCGGCGGCCCGAGAGGTGGCGGACGCCACGGTCACCCTCGCCGAGCTGCTGCGCCGCACCCCCGACTGGTCGCCGCCCGATCTCAGCACCGAGCGCGCGGTGGCCCAGCCGCACTGCCACCACCACGCCGTGATGGGCTGGCAGGCCGACGCCGCGCTGCTGAGCGAGGCCGGTGCCGAAGTCCAGCGCCTCGGCGGCTGCTGCGGTCTCGCCGGCAACTGGGGCGTCGAGCGCGGCCACCACGAGGTGTCGGTGGCCGTGGCCGAGACCCAGCTGCTGCCCGCCGTGCGCGACCTGCCCGACGGCGGCGTGGTGCTGGCCGACGGCTTCTCGTGCCGCACCCAGCTCGACGACCTCGCCGCCACGCAGGGCGTGCACCTCGCCCAGCTCCTCGCCCGCCACCTCTCCCGTTGATCACGTTCAGTGGGTGACACTCCGCTTGCCGAGGGGTGCACCCCTCGGCATGTGGCCGAAACCCTCGAGAAGTGCGCGCCGCCGTACGGCATGCTCGGACGCATGCGACGCACGGGGAAGGTCGAGCGGTGAGCGCAGCCGCGGTGCTCATCGCGCTCGCGGCGGCCGTCGCGTTCGGCTGGTCGACGGCGCTCATGCACCACGGGGCGTCCGGCGCGGACGACGGCCTGGGCTACGTCGCCCTGCTGCGGCACGTGGTCAGCCAGTGGCGGTGGTTGCTGGGCATGGTGGCGAGCCTGCTGGGTCTCGGCCTGCACGTCGTCGCGCTGCACCTCGGCTCGCTGTCGCTCGTGCAGCCGCTCGTGGTCACCGGACTGTTCTTCTCCCTCGTCTTCCGCGACGCGCTCGACCGCCGGTGGCCCTCGCGCCGCACGCTCACCTGGGGCGCCATCACCGCCGCCGGCCTGGCGCTCTTCCTCACCGCCGCGGGCTCGACGGACGGCGTCCCCGCACCGGACGACGGCCACGCGGCCCTGCTCATCGGGGTCGGTCTCGTGCTCGCCGCCGCGCTCGTGTGGGCGTCGGCCCGTCTCACGCCGTGGGCCGGCCTGCTCATGGGTACCGCGGCCGGCATCGTCTTCGGCTTGGTGGCGGGCGCGATCAAGGCGGCGACCGAGGCGTGGAGCGCGGGTGAGGTGCTCAGCTCGTGGCCGGCGTACGCCGTGTGCGTGCTCGGGCCGCTCGGTTTCCTGCTCAACCAGCGGGCCTACAACCGCACGCGCCTGCCCGACTACCTGCCGATGCTCAACATGGTGAACCCGCTGATGAGCCTGGCGTTCGGTGTGGCGGTGTACGCCGAGCGGCCGAACGGCGACCCGGCCTCGGTGGTCGGGGAGGTCGTCGGCCTGGGCGCGGTGCTGCTGGGCATCTTCTTCCTCGCCCGCACCGACGACGCCGCCCCGGCCGCGGAACCCCGCGAGGTCACGGAGCAGGGCGCTCGCTGAGGTCGCCGGCCACCTCGTCGGGGGCGCGCATCCGCCAGGCATCGGTGACCAGCTCGGCCAGCCGTTCGACGTCCACCGCGTCGAGGCGCAGCATCACGAGCGGCTGCCCGTCGTAGGACGGCGTGGTGAAGAACCGCCGCGGCTCGCCGAGCAGCAGCGCCTGTTTCTCCTCCTCGTCGCCGACGTACAGCACCGCGATGTCGGTGCGGATCACCCGCGTCTTGCCCGGATGGCGCTCGGGGTACGACCAGACGAACCCACGGTCGGCGACGCGGAAGTCGAAGCCGTTGCTCGGCACCTCCACGACGTGGGGCAACGAGAGCGCCAGGCGCCGGACGTCGTCCGCGTCAGCCATCGCTCAGCCGCTCCCGGCGGCGCTGGGCCTTGTCGAGCTCGCGCTCGGCGGTGCGCACGGCGCGGTCGGCGGCGGCGCGCTCGGCCTGCGCGCTCAGTACCTCCTGCTGGGTGCGCCGTGCGGCCACCCGGGCCCGCGCCAGCCGGTCGCGCAGGTCGTCGACCTCCGCCTCGGCGTCCTGCTGGGCGGCCAGGGCGTCGCGTTCGGCGCGGTCGGCCTGCTCGGCCGCCTGCTGCGCCTGACGGGCCGCCTCCTGCGCGTCCTCGAGCTCGCGGTCGGCCGCGGCCCGGCGCTCGTCCAGGACGTCGTCGGCGCGTGTCCTGCGGGGTGACTCGACCTTCGTGCGCTTCTCCGGCGTCGCTCGTTTCTCCGCGGGCTTCTCCGGCTCCGCGCGCTTCTCCGGCTCCGGCGTCACCACCTTCAGCCGCGGCGCCAGCGGCGTGGCGGTGGCCGCCGTGAGGTCGACCTCACCGAACCCGGCGTACGACAGCGCCGTGGTCAGCCGTCCGGACGCCACCGCCTCGGACGCCGCGGGGTCGGCCACGGCGGCGCGCAAGGTGGCGTCGACCTCCTGCCGCGCCGCACCGCTGAGCCCACCGTCGACCAGCCCGGCCGCGGCCTCGACGAGCTCGGCGGCCGCTCGCTGCCGCTCGTGCCCCAGAGCGCGCAGCTGGTCGCCCTTCAACCCGGCCTGGGCGTCACGCAGGCGTCCACCGAGCTCGAGGTAGGCGGCGAGGTCGTCGGCGGCCTCGCGCGCGAGCTGGTTGACGGCGTAGGCGCCTGCAGTGGGACGCCGCAGCGCTTTCACCTGCTGGGCGAGCCCGGCGTCGCCGTCCTTCTTGGCCTGGGCGGCGAGCGCGTCGCGGCGCGCCGTGAACTCGGCGGGAGCCAGCGCGTACAGCTCGTCGACGGCCTCGTCGAGGTCCATGCCCACCTCCTGCGCGCCATCCTGCCGTGCCGCGTCGGCCACCGCGCGCAGCCCGAGTCGGCCATACTTGAGCGGAACAGACTCAACTTCGTGCGCGTTGACACCGATGAACCCTTCGTATGACCCCTCAGGAGCCTCTGCATGGACCTCACCACCCGCAGCCAGGAGGCGCTGTCGGACGCCGTCCGCCAGGCCTCGGCCGCAGGCCACCCCCACGTCGAGCCGGCCCACCTGGCGTCGGCCCTGCTCGCGCAGGCCGACGGCACGACGCGCCCGCTCGTGCAGGCCGTGGGCGCCGACCCGGCAGCGCTGAAGGCGGCAGTCGACCGCGTGCTCGGGGGGCTGCCCTCCGCCACCGGCGCCACCGTGGGCCCCGCCGCGCCGTCCCGCGGCACGCTCACCGTGCTGAACGCCGCGAAGGAGGAGGCCGAGGCGCTCGGTGACCAGTACGTCTCCACCGAGCACCTGCTACTGGGCCTCGCCGCGGACGTCGGCCCGGTCGGCCAGGCGCTGAAGGCGGCCGGTGTGACGCGCGACGGTCTGCTCGACGCGCTGCCCAAGATCCGTGGCGGCGCGAAGGTGACGAGCCCCGACCCCGAGGGCACCTACGACGCGCTGTCGAAGTACGGCGTCGACCTCACCGCCGCAGCGCGTGAGGGCAAGCTCGACCCCGTGATCGGCCGCGACAGCGAGATCCGCCGCGTCGTGCAGGTGCTGAGCCGGCGCACCAAGAACAACCCCGTGCTCATCGGTGAGCCCGGCGTCGGCAAGACCGCCGTGGTCGAGGGACTGGCCCAGCGCATCGTCGACGGCGACGTGCCAGAGTCCCTGCGCGACAAGCGGTTGATCTCGCTCGACCTGGGCGCGATGGTCGCCGGCGCCAAGTACCGCGGCGAGTTCGAGGAGCGCCTGAAGGCCGTGCTCGAGGAGATCAAGGGATCCGAGGGCCAGGTCGTCACGTTCATCGACGAGCTCCACACCGTCGTCGGCGCGGGGGCGTCCGGCGAGGGTGCCATGGACGCCGGCAACATGCTCAAGCCCATGCTGGCCCGCGGCGAGCTGCGTCTCGTCGGCGCCACCACCCTCGACGAGTACCGCGAGCGCATCGAGAAGGACCCCGCCCTCGAGCGCCGCTTCCAGCAGGTCTTCGTCGGCGAGCCCAGCGTCACCGACACCATCGCGATCCTGCGCGGCCTGAAGGAGCGCTACGAGGCCCACCACAAGGTGGCCATCGCCGACTCCGCCCTCGTCGCGGCGGCGTCGCTCTCCGACCGCTACATCAGCGGACGCCAGCTGCCCGACAAGGCGATCGACCTCGTCGACGAGGCCGCGTCGCGCCTGCGCATGGAGATCGACTCGTCCCCGGTCGAGATCGACGAGCTCCGCCGCGCCGTCGACCGGCTCAAGATGGAGGAGCTCGCGCTCGAGCAGGAGGACGACGACGCCTCCCGCGAGCGGCTCGCCCGGCTGCGCAAGGACCTCGCCGACCGCAGCGAGCAGCTCGCCGCGCTCACGGCCCGATGGGAGCAGGAGAAGGCCGGGCTCAACCGGGTCGGCGAGCTCAAGAGCCAGCTCGACGACGTCCGCTCGCAGGCCGACCGGCTGCAGCGCGAGGGTGACCTCGCCGCAGCGTCGGCTCTGCTCTACGGCCGCATCCCCGAGATCGAGCGCCAGCTCGTCGAGGCGCAGGCCGCCGAGGCCACGGCCGAGGGCAACGGCGCGTCCGAGCCCATGGTGAAGGAGGAGGTCGGCCCCGACGACGTCGCGGACGTCGTCGCCGCCTGGACCGGAATCCCCGCCGGGCGTCTGCTCGAGGGCGAGACCGAGAAGCTGCTGCGCATGGAGGAGGTGCTCGGTGGCCGGCTGATCGGCCAGCGGCGCGCCGTCGAGGCCGTCAGCGACGCCGTCCGGCGCTCGCGCGCGGGCATCAGCGACCCCGACCGCCCCACCGGCTCGTTCTTGTTCCTCGGCCCCACGGGGGTCGGCAAGACCGAGCTCGCGAAGGCGCTCGCGGACTTCCTGTTCGACGACGAGCGGGCCATGGTGCGGATCGACATGAGCGAGTACGGCGAGAAGCACACCGTCTCGCGGCTCGTCGGCGCTCCGCCCGGGTACGTCGGCTACGACGAGGGCGGCCAGCTCACCGAGGCCGTGCGCCGCCGTCCGTACTCGGTGGTGCTGCTCGACGAGGTCGAGAAGGCCCACCCGGACGTCTTCGACATCCTGCTGCAGGTGCTCGACGACGGCCGGCTCACCGACGGCCAGGGCCGCACGGTCGACTTCCGCAACGTGATCCTGGTGCTGACGTCGAACCTCGGCTCGGTCTACCTCGTCGACCCGAACCTCGACGACCGGGCCAAGCACGACGCGGTGATGGGTGCGGTGCAGGCGGCGTTCAAGCCGGAGTTCCTCAACCGGCTCGACGACGTCGTGATCTTCGACGCGCTGTCGATCGAGGAGCTGGGCCGGATCGTCGACCTGCAGGTCGACCGGCTCGCCAAGCGGCTCGCCGAGCGCCGGCTGACGCTCGAGGTCAGCGACGCCGCCCGCGAGTGGCTGGCGCTCACCGGCTACGACCCGGCGTACGGCGCACGACCGTTGCGGCGGCTGGTGGCCAAGGAGATCGGCGACCGGCTCGCCCGGGCCCTGCTCGCGGGGGAGATCCGCGACGGCGACACCGTGCGGGTCGACCGTCCGGCCACCGAGACCGACGGGCTCACCGTCACCGCCGCCTGACCCTCTCCGCCTTCCAGGCCGCTTTCCGCCTTCCAGGCCGCTTTGCGCGGCTCGGCCGCGGCTTGGGTGGCGGAGGCACCGGCGCGTACGCCGCTCAGGCCGCGGCGGAAGGACGCAAAGCGGCCCGAGTGGCGGAAGGTGGGTCAGTGGGTGGGGCGGCGGGCGCGGTACCGGCGCACCTGCTGGTCGACTGCCGCGTGGACGACGGCTGGGAGCCACCGCTGAGCCGCCACGACCGCCCACTGCTCGCGCGGGAACACGACGAGCGGCTTGTTGCGCGCGACGCCGCGCAGCACGGCATCGGCGAGCGGCTCGGGGCCAGGCAGCCCGCGCGGCTGCAGCGTGGCCGCCAGCTGCCGGACGCCGGACGTCGCCGCGGTGGGCGTCATGCCCGGGTTGAGGTTGTCGAGCAGGGGGGTCGCGATGAAGGCAGGGCACACCGCCGTGACGCCCACGCCCACGGGCTTCAGCTCCGAGCGCAGGGCCCGGCTCAGCGCGACGACGGCGTGCTTGCTCGTGGTGTAGGGCAGCATCATCGGCGTCGTCATCAGCCCGGCCATCGACGCGGTGTTGACGATGTGACCGCTGCGCTGCCGGGTCATCACCGGCACGGCCGCCTGCACGCCGTGCACCACGCCGTGCAGGTTCACTGCGAGACAACGGTCCCAGTGCTCGTCGTCGAGCTCGTCGACCAGACCGCCGACGCCGATGCCGGCGTTGTTGAAGAGCAGGTCGATCCGGCCGTGCGCCGAGACCACCTGGTCGACGGCATCGCGGAAAGCCAGCCGGTCGGTGACGTCGAGTGTGATCCCCGTCGCGCCGCCACCCGGTGCGGCGGTCTCGCTGAGCTCGGCGGCCGTCGTCCGGGCCGCGGTGCCGTCGACGTCCGCGACGACGGCCACGTGACCGCGCGACGTCAGGGCCTGGGCGAGCGCCCGACCGATACCTGACGCGCCACCGGTGACGAGGGCGACCTGCTGCCTCATGCGGAAACCTCCTGTGGGGGTGGGGGGACGCGCGCCGGCTCCTCGACGTCGAGCTGCACGTGATCGGGACCGACCCGGCGGGTGCGCCGCCACAGCGACAGGCTGGACGACGGCCAGAGCGTGCGGTTGTTGCCGAACCGGTCGAGATACCAGCTGCGGCAGCCACTGGCCCACACGGTGTGCTTCGAGCGGCGCTCGAGCTCGGCGTTGAAGGCGTCCTGCACCTGCTGCGGCACCGACACCGAACGGGCGCCTGCCCTGTCTCGCAACCGGATGCACTGCGCAAGGTAGCGGGTCTGCGCCTCGATGACGAACACCATCGAGTTGTGGCCGAGTCCGGAGTTCGGCCCGACGACGAGGAACAGGTTGGGGAAGCCGGCCACCGTGACGCCGAGGTGCGCCTGCATGCCCGCCGACCACGCCTCGCGCAGCGTGCGGCCGCCCGGGCCGGTGACGGTGAGCCGGTCGTACGGCTCGGTGACCTTGAAGCCGGTGCTCAGCACGAGCGTGTCGATGGGGTGGCGGGCGCCGTCAGTGGTGATGACGGCGTCCGGCTCGACCGCCGCGACGGGGCTGGTGACGAGGTCGACGTTCGCGCGGTTGAAGGTGGGCAGGTAGTCGTTGGAGATGAGGATCCGCTTGCAGCCCATGCGGTACGTCGGCGTGAGGGCCTTGCGCGTCGCTGCGTCGTCGACCTGCCGGCGCAGGTGGCGGCGCGCCATGAGCTCCAGCAGCCGCATCACCGACGGCGCGGTGGTGAACGCGAGCACCCGAGACTCGTTGCGCCAGTAAAGCCCTGCACGTACGAGGCGGTAGAGCCAGGGTTTGCGCTCGAGCCGTTCCTGCTCCTTGAGCGTGATCTCGCGGTCGCCCTTGGGGATGATCCACGACGGCGTGCGCTGCAGCACCGTCAGGTGCGCTGCGCGCTGAGCGATCTGCGGTACGGCCTGCACGGCGCTGGCTCCGGTGCCGAGCACCGCGACACGGCGGCCGTCGATGGCCTCCGTGTCGTCATCCGGCCAGGTAGCCGTGTGAAAGACGTTGCCGCGGAACGACTCCAGGCCCGGAAGTGGCGGGACGAACGGCTCGCTGAGTGCGCCGGTGGCCAGCACCAGCGACCGGGCCGAGAGCCGCGTGCTGCGGGCGGTGCGCAGGTGCCACACGCCTCCGTCGTAGGTCGCCTCCACCAGCTCCTCGCCGTAGCGGATCCGTTGTGCCACCTCGAACTGGTCGGCGACGCGGCGCAGGTAGTCCCAGATCTCCGGCTGCTCGGCGTACGCCCGTGACCACCGAGCCGACGGCGCGAACGAGAACGAGTACAGGTGCGAGGGGATGTCGCAGGCGCAGCCGGGGTAGCGGTTGTCGCGCCACGTGCCGCCCAGCGAGTCGGCCTTCTCGAGCAGCACGACGTCGCTGATCCCGTTGCGCTGCAGCTCGATCGCGGCCGCGAGCCCTCCGAAGCCCGTGCCGACCACCACGGCCTCGTGCACGGTCACGATGCTTCTTCCACCAGCGAGACCAGGTGCCGCGCCACGACGCCGGCAGCCTCGTAACCGAGCATGTGACCGACGTCGGGCAGCACCTCGAGCTGCGCGTGGGGCACCAGCTCGGCGAGCCGGCGAGCGTGCGACACCGGCGTGAGGCGGTCGAGCTCACCGACGAGCACGTGCGTCGGGACGTCGGCCAGCACCCGGAGCGCCTCGGCCTCGTCGTGTCGTCCGAGCGCCACGTAGTAGCGGCCGATCGTCGCGAGGCGCGTGGCGGCCACCATGTCACGCGTCGCGGCGACGTCGTCGGGGTCGGCGCGGGTGCCGAAGAGCAGGCGGCGCTGGCTCTCGGGGGTGATCGCCCGACCGGCCCGGACGCCGGGCACGCGGGCGATCGCGCGCATCAGCGGCGCCTCGCCCCGGCGGCCCAGGCCGCGAAGCTCGCCGGCCGAGGTGCTCACCAGAGCGACGCCCCGCACGCGGGCGCGGACGTCGTCCGGGTGCGTGCCGGCGTACGCCATGACGGTCATGCCGCCCATCGAGTGGCCACCGAGCACGAGCGGCCCGGTGGGTGCGACCGCGGCCACGACGGCGGCGAGGTCGTCGCCGAGCCCGCGCACGCTGGGTGCGACGCGCGGACGACGGCGCCGGCCTCGCAGCGTCGACGCCCCGTGCCCTCGCTGGTCGTAGGTCACGACCCGCACCGGCACCTGCTGCTGCACGAGGTCGACCACCCGCCCCCATGAGCGGTGGTCGAGGGTCCAGCCGTGGGCCAGCACGATGGTGACCGCGGCCGACGAGCCGTTGCTCGGCTCGTGCACCCAGGTGGCGAGGCGAGCGCCGTCGTCGGCAAGCACGGTGACGGGGCGGACGACGGCCTCGGTGGTGACCGGCACGGGCGCCTCCTGGTGTTCAGCAGCGAAACTTACCCCGGGTAACTTACCTGTCGTAAGGTGTGCCTGTGAAGTCCGCGACCCGCACCCGCATGCCCCGAGCCCAGCGCGAGCAGCAGATGCTCGAGGTGGCCGAGGCGGTCTTCGCGGAGTCCGGCTACCAGGCGACGTCGATGGACGACATCGCCGCGCGCGTCGGCGTCACCAAGCCGATGCTCTACGAGTACTTCGGCAGCAAGGACGGCCTGCTGCGCGCGTGCCTGGGCCGCGCCCGTCAGCAGCTGCACGAGCAGACCGTGACGGCGGCGAGTGGCGGCGGCGAGCCGCGCGACGTGATGGCCCGGGCGGTGCGGGCGTTCTTCGACTTCGTCGACGAGCACGCGGCCGCATGGGCGGTGCTGCAGGCCGAGTCGATGGTGACCACCGGTCCGGGCGCGCGGGAGATCGAGGAGATCCGGCGTCAGCAGAGCGACTACACCCAGGCGCTGCTCGCGGGGCTGCCGGGGGCCGAGGCGCTGGCGCCGATCGAGCTGGCCGCGCGCGCCGAGATGGTCACGGGGGCCTGCGAGCGGGTCGCGGTGTGGCGGACGGCGCGCGCCGGCCAGGGCGCGATCAGCGCCGAGCGCGCCACCGAGCTGGTGATGGCCGCGCTCTGGCCCGGCCTGTCGTCGTCCGGTGCGCGCCCCTGACCGGTCCCCACTCGTGATCATGCACGCCAGCGCACCCGGGCGTGGGTGTCAGCTGGTGCAGAGGCAGAACGGGTGGCCGGCCGGGTCGAGGAACACCCGGAACGTCGTGCCCGGCTGGTGCTCGGCCCGTGTGGCGCCGAGGGCGACGACGCCCGCCTCGCCCTCGTCGAGGTCGTCGACGACCACGTCGAGGTGCATCTGCTGCGGGTGCTCCTGCCCCGGCCAGGACGGCGCCTGGTAGCCCTCGACCTGCTGGAAGCTGATGCAGTCGCCGTAGTCGGCGCGGATGTTGACCCAGCCGTCCTGCGGCTCGAGCTTCCACCCCAGCAGCTCGGCGTAGAAGCGGGCGAGGCGGTCGGCGTCCGGGCAGTCGATGACGACGGTGGGGAACTTCGCGATGGCCATGGCGGCGACGCTAGCCGCCACCGCCGACAGCCGGACCTACGCGAGGTCGACGATGACGGGCGCGTGGTCGGACGCGCCCTTGCCCTTGCGCTCCTCGCGGTCGATCGCCGCGCCGGTGACGCGAGCGGCCAGCGCGGGGGAGGCGAGCACGAAGTCGATGCGCATGCCCTGCTTCTTGGGGAAGCGGAGCTGGGTGTAGTCCCAGTAGGTGAACTGGCCCTCGGTGTGCGGCCGGACGACGTCGGCGTACCCGGCGTCGACGATCGCGTCGAACGCGGCGCGCTCGGGTGGCGAGACGTGCGTGGAGTTGGCGAAGACGGCCATGTCCCACACGTCCTCGTCGCGCGGTGCGACGTTCCAGTCGCCGACGAGCGCGATCTGCGCCGTCGGGTCGTCGGCCAGCCACTGCGAGCCCGCGGCGCGCAGGTGCTCGAGCCAGTCGAGCTTGTAGGTCAGGTGCGGGTCGCCGAGCTGGCGGCCGTTCGGCACGTAGAGGCTCCAGACGCGCACGCCGCCGCAGGTCGCGCCGAGAGCGCGCGCCTCGGCCGCCAACGGCTCACCCCAGCCGGGCTGGCCGGGGAAGCCGACCTCGACGTCCTCGAGGCCGACCCGCGACAGGATGGCGACGCCGTTCCACTGCGAGTGCCCGTGGTGGGCCACCTGGTAGCCCAGGGCCTCGAACCGCTCGGTGGGGAACTGTTCGTCCTTGCACTTGGTCTCCTGCAGCGCGACGACGTCGACGTCGCTGCGCTCGACCCAGGCGACGATGCGCTCGAGGCGGGCACGGGCGGAGTTCACGTTCCAGGTGGCGATGCGCACGGGGCGAACCTACCGCCGGGCGGTGACAGGCCCGGCGGCTAGGGTCCGGCCATGACCACCGCCCTCGTCACCGGCGCCACGGCCGGCATCGGCCTCGCGTTCGTCCGCCGCCTGGCCGCCGACGGCCACGACCTCGTGCTCGTGGCCCGCGACCAGCAGCGCCTGGACGACGTCGCCACCGAGCTGCGCACCGCCTACGGCCGCGAGGTCGAGACCCTCTCGGCCGACCTCACCGACCGCGCGGACCTGCAGCGCGTCGCCGACCGGCTGGCCGACGCGAGCCGGCCGGTCGACGTCCTGGTCAACAACGCCGGCATCGGGCTCGGGCGCGGCTTCCTGTCGACCGACGTCGCCGACGAGGAGCGGCTGCTCGACATCCACTGCCGGGCGGTGCTCGTGCTGACTCACGCCGCGGCCCGCGCCATGCGGGAGCGGCGCCGCGGCACGATCATCAACGTCTCGTCGGTCGCCGGGTTCGCAGCCATGGGCACGTACTCGGCCGTGAAGGCCTGGGCCACGACGTTCAGCGAGGCGGTCGCGACCCAGCTCGCGCCGCACGGCGTGCAGGTCACCGCGGTCTGCCCCGGCTTCGTGCACACCGAGTTCCACGGGCGGGGCGGCATGGACATGTCGGCGCTGCCCGAGTGGGGCTGGCTGGACGCCGACGACCTCGTGGCCGAGGCGCTCGCCGACGTCGCGAGGGGCAAGGTGGTCAGCGTGCCGAGCAGGCGGTTCGGCGCGCTCGTCGTCCTGCTGCGGCACCTGCCGCGGGCCGTGGTGCGCAAGGGCTCGGGCGCCGTCCAGCGGCGCCGCACGCAGGGTTGAGTCCGGGCCGGACGCCGCCCGATAGGCTGCGGCCCTGTGACGAGCCCCCGCGACGCCCTCCTGACCCACATCACCGAGTCCGCCATCGTGCGGGGCAAGGTGACCCTCTCGAGCGGCAAGGAGGCCGACTACTACGTCGACCTGCGCCGCGTGACGCTCGACGGCGCGGCCGCCCCGCTCGTCGGCCAGGTGATGCTCGACCTCACCGCTGACCTCGAGTTCGACGCGGTCGGCGGCCTCACCATGGGCGCCGACCCGGTGGCCACGGCCATGCTGCACGCCGCCGCCGCACAGGGCCGCGAGCTCGACGCCTTCGTCGTGCGCAAGGAGGGCAAGGCGCACGGCCTGCAGCGACGTATCGAGGGCCCGGACGTCGCCGGACGCCGCGTGCTGGCCGTCGAGGACACGTCCACCACGGG
>JBQCES010000009.1:0-3034 GCA_051960055.1 Angustibacter sp.
CGCACGTCTCCCGCCGTGATCATGCACACCAGCGCACGGGGGTGCGCCAGCGTGCATGATCACGAGGAGGCGGCTGCGCCAGCGTGCATGATCACGGCGGGGGAGGGCGCGGGGCGGTCTGCGCGGGCGTGGCGCCTAGGCTTAGGCTCTGGCGGGGCCGTGTGCGGGTGACCAACCGCGACCGGGCTCGCGACTGAGCCACCTACTGAGCCACCTACTCCAGGCACCTCAGGGACCGAAGGGACAGCGGTGTTCGACACCTCCAGTGACTCCACGGCGGCACGACGCGCGGGACGGCGCGGGTTCAAGGCCGCGGCGGCCGCCGCGGTGGCGGCCGTCGCGCTGGCCGCCTGCACCCCGGCCCAGGCCGGCGCGGCCGCGGTCGTCGGCGACCGCCGCATCAGCACCAACGAGGTGAGCCAGGCGACCCAGGGCATCAAGCAGGGCAACCCGCAGCTCGCCCAGGGCCAGGGCCTCGACCGCACGGTGCTGTTCTTCCTCGTCATCTCGCCCTACGTGCTCTCGGCGGCCGAGCAGAACGGCGTCGGCGTCAGCGCGGACACCGCCCGCCAGATGCTGCCGAACACCCCCGACCCCGACCCCGGTGCCGTGCGCGTGCTCCGGACGTTCGTGGCCCTGCAGAAGCTGCAGGAGGCCGGCAAGAACGACGCGCTCACCCAGATCCAGAAGGACGTCACGGCCGCCGAGCCCGAGCTCAACCCGCGGTACGGCACCTTCGACGTCAAGCAGATGGCCGTGGTCGACGCGCCTCCGAACTGGATCGCGCCGAGCGCCGAGCCCACCGCGTCGTCCGGCGACACGCCCTGATCCGCGGTGAGCGCGCCGGCTGACCTCGTCCTGCTCGTCACGACCCCGCGAGTCGCCGCCGGCCTGCTCACGCGGGCCGGCTGGCAGGCGCTCGAGCAGGCCGACCGGGTGCTGTGCACCGACCTCGCCGACCCCACACCCGCTGCCGTGGCTGAGGCCGGCGTGCCGGTCGAGGAGGCGGCGCAGCCGGACGCCGCGTCGCTCGCCCGGGCGCTCGTCGAGGCGGCCGCCACGTCGCCCGTTGTCTGGCTGGGCTCACCGGACGGCGACCCCGGCCTCACGGACGCCCTCGCCGCCGAGCTGTCGCGCGTCGCCGCCCACGCCGACCCCCCGTCGGTGGAGGTGCTCGTGGCGAGCCACGACGTGCGCGGCGCCCGGCTGCTCGACCTGGTCGAGGTGATGGACCGGCTGCGCTCGCCCGGCGGCTGCCCCTGGGACGCCGAGCAGACCCACGAGAGCCTCGTGCCGTACCTGGTCGAGGAGGCCTACGAGGCCGCGGAGGCGCTGGAGTCGGCCGACCGCACCGCGATGCGCGAGGAGCTGGGCGACGTCCTGCTGCAGGTGGCCTTCCACGCCCGGGTCGGCCAGGAGCACCCAGATGAGCCGTTCGATATCGACGACGTCGCCTCCGGCATCGTCACCAAGCTCGTGCGACGGCATCCGCACGTCTTCGCCGTCGACTCGGGCGGCGAGGCCGGCGAGCCGGCTGCCGGCCACACGGCCGAGCAGGTGCAGCAGCGCTGGGACGAGCTGAAGGCGCAGGAGAAGGGCCGGGCCAGCCTGCTCGACGGCATCCCGCGCGCGCTGCCCGCGCTCGCCCGGGCCGACAAGGTGCTCTCCCGGCTGCAGCGCAGCCGCCCCGACGACATCGACGTGCTGACCGCCGTCGACGACGACATCGCGAGCGAGCTGCTCGACGCCGTACGCCGGGCCCAGGCTCGAGGCGTGGACGCCGAGGCGCGGCTGCGCCAGGCGGTGCACGAGATCGAGGCTCGCGTGCGGCGCGCCGAGGTGGCGTCGTGACCACGGGCGACGCCGAGTCGACCCGCTTCCGGCGCACGGCGACGACGGCGCTCGACGTCCTGCTCGAGGCCGACCCGCCGGCGGCCACGGCGCTGGGTGACCACCGCTTCGACGACCGCCTGGCCGACGTCTCGCCGGCCGGCACGGACGCCACGCTCGGGCTGCTGGTCGACGCCACGGGAGCCCTCGACGACCTCGACGACGCCGAGCTCGACGCGCAGGACGCCGTCGACCTCGAGCTGCTGCGCGCGCGCCTCACCGCCATGCAGTGGTCGATGGGTGAGCTGGCCGAGCAGACCTGGAACCCGCTGAGAACCGTTCCGTCCCAGGCGATCTACTCGCTCGTCGCGCGTGACACGGGTGAGCCCGAGCAGCGTGCGCGGGCCCTCGCGGCTCGCCTGGCCGCGCTGCCCGGCCACCTGCAGCACGCCCGCGACCAGCTCAGCGCCATGCCGCGCGTGCACGTCGAGACCGCGGCCGCCCAGGTGCGGGGTGCGGTGTCGCTGCTGGGGGAGCCGGTCGACGCGCTGTTGGCGCGCGCACCCGGCGAGCGAGCCGCCGTCGACGCCGCGCGCACCGAGGCCGCCGCGGCGCTCGAGCAGCACGCGCGCTGGCTCGACAGCGTGGTCGCGGAGTCCGAGCGCGACCCCCGCCTCGGCGAGCGGGACTTCGCCGCCCGGCTCTGGTACTCCCTCGACACCCACACCAGCCCTGACACGCTGCTCGACCGCGCCGAGAGCGACCTCATGGCCGTCGAGGAGGAGATCGCCGAGGTGGCCGCCCTCCTGGCGCCGCGGCTCGGCATCACCGCCCCGGCGTCCGACCGCGTGCGCGAGGTGCTCGACGCCCTGGCGGCCGGCGCGCCGGTCGGCGACCACGACGTCCTCGACCGCTGCCGCCGGCACCTCGCCGACCTCACCGACCTCGTGCGCGAGCGCGACCTCGTGAGCATCCCGGACGACGCCGTCGAGGTGATCGAGATGCCCGAGGCCGACCGCGGGGTCGCCGTCGCCTACTGCGACCCTCCCGGCGCGCTCGAGGCCGCCGGGCCCGACGGGCCGCCCCCCACGTTCTTCGCGGTCTCGCCCACACCGGCCGGCTGGTCGGACGAGCGCGTCGCGTCGTTCTACCGCGAGTACAACGACCACATGCTGCGCGACCTCACGGTGCACGAGGCCATGCC
>JBQCES010000010.1:0-13158 GCA_051960055.1 Angustibacter sp.
GTCAGCCCGCAGGAGTTCGCGGCGAGCTGGAACGCCGCCCAGGCGCTGCTCGGTCCGCAGCTCGCCGTCGGTGCCAACTCGCCGTACCTGTTCGGCAAGCAGCTGTGGGCCGAGACCCGCACCGAGCTGTTCCTGCAAGCCACCGACACCCGCTCGGTGGAGCTGAAGAACCAGGGAGTGCGACCGCGGGTCTTCTTCGGCGAGCGGTGGATCACCTCGATCTTCGACCTGTTCGAGGAGAACGTGCGCTACTTCCCGGCGCTGCTGCCCGAGGTGTCCGACGAGGACCCCGTCGCCGTGCTCGACGCCGGTGGCGCGCCCCTGATGCAGGAGCTGCGGCTGCACAACGGCACGGTCTACCGCTGGAACCGGCCGGTCTACGACATCGTCGACGGCCGCCCTCACCTGCGGGTGGAGAACCGCGTCCTGCCGGCTGGCCCCACCGTCGTCGACGTGCTGGCCAACTCGGCCTTCTACTACGGCGTCATGCGCGTGCTGTCGGAGGAGGACCGTCCGGTCTGGACCAAGATGAGCTTCGCGACCGCGGAGTCCAACTTCATCGAGTGCGCCCGACGTGGCATGTCAGGGATGGTCTACTGGCCCGGCTTCGGCGAGATCCCGGCCGAAGAGCTGGTGCTGCGCCACCTGCTGCCCATGGCCCACGAGGGTCTGGCCCGCTGGGAGGTCTCGCCCCAGGTCCGCGACCGCTACCTGGGCGTCATCGAGGCCCGCTGCAAGACCGGGCGCAACGGCGCCGAGTGGCAGGTGTCGACCGTGCGCGCTCTCGAAGCGCGAGGGCGCAGCCGCCTCGACGCCCTGCGCGAGATGCTGGGTCTGTACGCCGAGCGCATGCACGCCAACGAGCCGGTGCACACCTGGGACGTGCCGGGGGAGTAGCCGTCCCGGCGTTGTCGCGGGGTGGGGCTACACTCGGTCCTGACGTCGAAACCTTGACGCCCTTGACGCTCGGGAGCGTACTGATGGAGCGGTTGAGCACCCCGCACGAGGCCACCACGGCCGCCGAGCAGTTCCACCGCGAGCTGCTCGACGCCGTCCACGACGCCGTCGAGGCGCGCCTGCGCACCGTCGAGGGCCGGGGAGGGGACGTCGCCCAGCTCGGCGACCCCCGCGAGCTCGCCGAGCGGATGGCCGCGACGCTGCCCGTGGCGGCTCACCCGTTCGACGTCGAGCTCGGACCCTTCTACGACACCACGGGCCTCAGCCGCTGGTGGGGCGTCAGCCGCCAGGCGCTCGCCGACCGCGTCCGGCGCGGGACGCTGCTGGCGTGCCGCACCGCCGACGGTCACCTGGTCTACCCGGCCTTCCAGTTCGCGCGCGACGGTGCCGTGCGGCCGGGCATCGCCGAGGCCGTGGCGGTCTTCGCCCGGGCAGGCGTCGACGGCTGGACGGCGGCGGTCTGGCTCACCACCGCGTCCACCGCCTTCGACGGCGACAGCGCGGTCGACCACCTCGTCGTCCACCGGGCCTCGGCCACCGCAGTGCGCCGGGTCGTGCGGCAGGCGCAGGCGGACGTCGCCGCGTGGGCGGCGTGACCGCTCGCGAAGCCCCGGCTCAGCAGCCGCCACCCGACGACCTGGGGGGTTTCCCGGTGCGGCGGCTGGCGCCGGACACCACGGTGTTCAGGGCCCACCAGGGTCGGCGTTCCCCCTGGTGGTTCTCCAGCAGCGGTGGACGCTTCGACCTGAGCGAGCCGCGCGGCACCTGCTACCTCGCGTCGTCCGCGCTGGTCGCGGTGCGCGAGCGGCTCGGCCCGGTGCTGGCGGCCCGATCGGCCCTGCCCGTCGGCGCGCTGGACGGTGTCGTGGTCTCGCGCCTCACGCTCGCGCCGGCGCCGGCGCAGGGGCACGGACCCGCGGGGGAGCGACCCCTGCGGTTGGCCAACGTGCGCGTCGCGGCCGCCGCTGACTTCGGGGTCACCCGAGAGCTGGAGGCGATGACGCCGTACGACGTACCCGTGCGCTGGGCCGCGGCCTTCGACGCGGCGGGCTTCGACGGCGTCTGGTACGGGCCGCGGTTCAGTCCCGGCGCGGCCGGTGCGGTCGCGGCGTTCGGACCGGCCGGGCAGGACGACGCGCGAGCGGTCGACCCGGAGCCGGTGCCGGCGACGCAGGTAGCCGGGGCACCGGCCGTCGTGGAGCCTCCACGGCGGCGCGACCTGAAGGTCATCGAGCCGCCTCGCGGCCGGGTCAGTCGCTCTCGATGAGCCGGCGGGCGACCTCGCCGTAGTCCTCGCCCTCGGCGACGTCCACGAGCTTCACGGGCGACAGACCGGTGCGCGAGATCGCGGCGGCGAGCGCCTCGTGCTCGTCGCGGGTGCTCGCACCGTGCAGGATCACCGGGTGCCCGGTGGCCGCGTAGCCCTGCACCACCGACAGGGCGATGCGCTGGCGCAGCGCCGGGTCAGGGCGTCCGGCGGTGCCGCGCACCGCGCGGTCGAACAGGTCGGTGCGCACCACGGCCGCGCGGGTGAGCCGGGCGGCCAGCCGCTGGGCCACGATGCCGGTGCTCGGGCCGTTGAGCACCAGGATGCCGGGCCACGGCACCGTGGGCGGTGCGGGATCCGCGGGTGCGGGGGAGTGCGACGCGGATGACTGCGGCCCGGATGCGTCGTCCCGCTCCGGTTCGTCGTGCTCCGGTTCGTCGTGCTCGGGCTCGTCGTGCTCGGGCTCGTCGTGCTCGGCCTCCGGCTCATGAGTCTCCGCGTCGTCCACCTGCGACGTCGACTCAGCCACGTCCTGGGGTTCGTGCTCCTCGACGTCGGTGACCTCGTCCGTCGGCTCGATGGGAGCTGCGTCGGTTTCGTCGGCGTCGTCGGCGTCGTCGGCGTCGTCGGCGTCGTCGGCTTCGTCGGCTTCGTCCTCGGGAGCGTCGTCCGGGGCGTCGTCCTCGACCTCGGTCGTCGGGATCCGGGGCGCCGGCACGACCTGCCGCATGGGAGCCAGGGTCGCGCGCGACTGCTCGCGCAGCACGCCGTCACGGCCCGTCCACCACCACGAGAAGCTGAGCTCCTGGTCGCTCGCTCCGATCACCAGGCCCACCCGCTGCGGGCCGAGGCTGCCGAAGACGCCCACGTCGCCCTCGCGGAAGAGCATCGTGTCGTCGCCGCCGTTCGACGTCGCGGCCAGGACGACGGTAGGCCCCGAGCGAGCCATGCGGGCGGACTCGGCATGGTGCAGGCCGCCCTGGGCTGACCACGCTTCGTAGTCGAACGTGAGGCTGTGCTCGTTCTCGACGACGATCGCCACCCGAGCCACGAACTGCCCGCCGCCGGGGCCGTGGCCTTCGCCCCAGTACACGCCGGGAGCGGCGATCAGGTGGTCGAGGACGCTCACAGGTCGGCTCCACGTCACGGGGGCGGCTGGCAAGTCGAGTGCCCACCATAGGCGCTTCGGTCGGCCCGGTGCACAGGGGGTTCGCCCGAGTGACGACCTCGCAGGTCAGGTCGGTCGTCAGCCAGGGGGAGCGACGTTCCAGGACACGATCGCGGGGACGTCGTGCTCCTCGCCGAGCACGCTCAGACTGGCCGGCGACAGCAGGAGGTTGGCCCCGAACCGCGGTGCCGCCTCGAGCCAGCAGCTCGCGAGCACCCGCAGCTGGTGGCCGTGTCCCACCAGCACCACATCACTGTCTGTCATCATCTGTCGCGCGCGGTGCAGCACGGCGCGGGCGCGCCGGGCGACGTCGTCGAGACTCTCGCCGGGGGAGTCACCGGGCACCACGCCGTCGGCGAACACGGTCCAGGCGGCGCCGGCGGACTCTCGGATCTGCGGGCTGGTCAGGCCCTCGTAGCCGCCGTAGTCCCACTCCACGAGGTCGGGCTCGAGCTGGGCGTCCCGCAGGCCGGCCAGCTCGGCAGTGCGGCGCGCTCGCTGCAGCGGACTCACCAGCACGGGGCAGCCGCGGTAGGCCTCGACGAGGGGAGCCAAGTCACGAGCCTGCTCCTCGCCGGTGGCGGTGAGCGGGACGTCGGTGCGTCCGGTGTGGCGCCCGTCGCGCGCCCACTCGGTCTGGCCGTGGCGGATGAGGACGAGCTGGTGGGTCATGCCGTGACTGTGCCGCAGCCCGTCCGGGCCTGCCAGGAGAGGATGTCGGTTGTGAAGCGCTTCGTCCTGTTCGACCACGACGGCGTCCTCGTCGACACCGAGCGCTGGTACTTCGAGGCGGGCCGCTTGGCCCTGGCCGAGGTCGGCGTGTCGCTCGAGCTCGAGCAGTACCTGCGGGACATGAGCGACGGCCGGGGGACCTGGGCTCAGGCGCGAGCGGCCGGCGTCGACGAACGCGTGATCAGCCGCCTGCGTCAGCGGCGCGACGCCATCTACCAGCACCTGCTGCGTACGCAGTCGATCGAGATCGAGGGGGTCGCTGAGGTGCTGGCCCTCCTCGCAGGTCGGGTCCGCATGGCGGTCGTGACGACGGCGAAGCGGGCGGACTTCGACCTCATCCACGCCGATGGCCGGCTCACGCGGTACCTGGAGCTCGTGCTCGTGCGCGAGGACTACGACCGGGCCAAGCCGCACCCCGAGCCGTACCTGACCGCGTTGGCGCGGCTGGGCGCCCGGGCCGACGAGGCGCTCGTCGTCGAGGACTCAGCCCGTGGCCTGAGGTCGGCCGTCGCGGCCGGCATCGACTGCGCCGTCGTGCACCATGACTTCACCGCGGCCCAGGACCTCTCCGCGGCCACGCACCGCATCGGCCGGCTGAGCGAGCTACCGGCGCTTGTTCACCGCGTGAGCACCCTTGCTCTATAGGGTCGCGGCATGGACATGATCACGGGGGACCAGCTGGCCGAGGCCGGTCTGGCCGAGTGGCGCAAGCTGGCCCAGGGGCTGCACGCCCGGTATCTCGTCAGCGACTTCGGTGCTGCCGTGCGGTTCGTCACCGCTGTGGGCGCGGCGGGGGACGCGGTCGGCCATCACCCGCGCGCGGCCATCGGCACCGGCTACGTCGACCTGGAGCTGGTCTCGGACGACGCCGTCTACCGCGGCGACGACGGCACCGAGCTCGTCATCGAGTGGGTGACCCAGCAGGACGTCGACCTGGCTCGACGTATCACCGAGATCGCCGCCGACCAACGACTCGCCGCCGACCCGTCGTCCGTCAGCGAGATCGAGCTGGGGCTCGACACGGCGACGTCAGGGACGATCGCGCCGGTGTGGGCGGCGCTGCTGACCGGACACGCCGACGACCAAGGACGCGGGACGCCTGGCGACGAGATCCGCGACCGGCGGGGTCGGCTGCCGAACCTGTGGTTCGGGGATCTCGACGAGCGTGAGCCGGACAGGCAGCGGTTCCACGTCGAGGTGTACGTGGCGCCTGAGGTTGTCGACCAGCGGATCGCCGCGGTGGTCGCGGCGGGCGGCTCCGTCGTCGACGACTCCGACGCGCCGGGGCTCACGGTGGTCGCCGACCCGGACGGCAACCGGGGAGTCATCTGCGCTGACGTCTCCGCGGCACGCAGGGGATCGAGTTCCTGACTGCAGGACCGTGCGGGAAGTCGCCGTAATGACATAATGTGCATTATCGGCGTTGCAGATCTCACTGGGCTGAAGGGGCTCGCCTCACCGGGCGGTGAGCACCAGCGGGCCGTCCGCCGTCACGGCGACCGTGTGCTCGGCGTGCGCGCCGCGCGAGCCGTCGGCACTGCGCAGCGTCCAGCCGTCGCGGTCCATGACGATGACGTCCGTCGAGTGCAGGAACCACGGCTCGATGGCGATCACGAGTCCCTCGCGGATCCGCGGCCCACGTCCGGCGCGCCCGTCGTTCGGGATGTGCAGGTCGCCGTGCATCGTCCGCCCGACGCTGTGTCCCCCGAACTCGGTGTTGATCCGCATTCCGTGGCCGTGGGCAATGGTCGCGATCGCCGAGGAGATGTCCCCGATGGTGTTGCCGGGACGGGCGGCCTCGATGCCGGCCGCCAGGGCCTGCTCGGTGACTGCGATGAGCTCGAGATCCTCCGGGCGCGGCGTCCCGACGACGACGCTGAGCGCGGAGTCGCAGACCCAGCCGTCCACGGCGGCCGCGAAGTCCACGCTCAGCAGGTCGCCGTCCCGCAGGTCGTAGTCGTGCGGCAGGCCGTGCAGCACGGCGTCGTTGACACTCGTGCAGAGCACCTTGCCGAACGGCATCGCTCCGAAGCTCGGGTGGTAGTCGATGTAGCAGGACTGCGCGCCACGCTGCCGGATCATCTCGTGGGCGAGTGCGTCCAGCTCGAGCAGGTTGACCCCCACGTCCGCCTTGTCCTGCAACGCTTGCAGCACCTCGGCCACGAAGCGTCCAGCGGGTTTCATCTGCTCGATCTCGGCGCGGGTCCGCAGCTCTGTCACACCCCAGACCATAGGTGCCTAGTCGTCACGCTGCGCCACCAGTGCGACACACGGGCCGATCTCGCCTCCCCCCGGGAGCCGTAGCTCGGCCACCGTGCGCAGCCCGACGGCGTCGAGCATCTCGACGAGCTGCTCGGGCCGCCAACGGTGCGTCGTCCACTGCACGGGCACACCGCCGTAGGCCTCGGTGCGCTGCACGTCCTCGTCGCCCACGTGAATGGCGACCACGGCCTGGCCGCCGGGCACGAGCGCTCGCCGGAAGCTCGCGAGCACCTGGGGCAGCACCTCGCGCGGCAGGTTGAACAGCGACCACCACCCCAGGACGCCGCCGAGCGAGGCCGGCTCGAGGTCGAGCTCGGTGCAGGAGGCGACGGTGAACCGGCACTGTGGGTACAGCTGCCGAGCGTGCTCGATCATGCGCGGCGACAGGTCGACCCCGGCGACGTCGACGCCACGCTCGTGCAGGTAGCCGGTGACCGTGCCGGGGCCGCACCCGACATCGAGCACCGGGCCGAGCTGACGGACGCCGTCGGCGAAGGTGTCGATCACCGCCTTCAGCCACGGCTGGCGGCGGATGTCGCCGAGCTCGGTGGTCGCGACCAGCTCGACGTAGGTGTCGGCGACCCGGTCGTACGACGCCCGCACCGCGTCGAGGTCAGCGGGCTGGTCGATGGCGGATGAGGTCACCCGGGTCACGCTAGGGCACTTTCCCGCGCTAATGGTTCGACGCGCGCAGCGTGGGGGTCTACGGTCCGGCAGATGGCGATCGAGTTCTCGGCACTGCGCATCGACGCCCTGGACCCGTTGCGGTTGGCGGACTTCTGGGCAGGCGTCCTGCAGTGGGACGTGCGCCGCTCCCCCGCGGGTGATGTGCTGGTGACACCTTCGGAGGGTCCCGGGTACCCCCTCCGCCTTCACCGCAGTGGCCACCGCAAGACCGTGCAGAACCGGATCCACCTCGACCTCGCGAGCGACTCCCCCGACGGCCAGCGCCAGACGGTCGAGCGCGCACTCGAACTCGGTGGCCGACACGCTGACGTCGGTCAGCGAGACGACGAGGGGCACGTCGTGCTGGCTGACCCCGAGGGCAACGAGCTGTGCGTCGTTGAGGCCGGCAACGGCTTCCTGGCCGGCTGCGGCCGTGTCGGCGCGATCAACTGCGACGGCACCCAGGCGCTCGGTTACTTCTGGAGCGAGGCCCTCGGCTGGCCCCTGGTCTGGGACCAGGACGAGGAGACGGCGATCCAGTCGCCGCACGGTGGTTCGAAGATCACCTGGAGCGGCCCACCGCTCATGCCTCGCGACGGCGCGGGCCGCCTGCAGCTCGACGTCGCCGTGGCGGCCGGGGCCGACCTCGACGCCGAGCGGCAGCGGTTGCTCGCACTCGGCGCGACGGCGCCCGAGGGGTTCGACGCCGACGGCGAGGTCACGCTGCTCGACCCGGACGGCAACCGGTTCGGGCTCGTGACCGTCTCGGGGTGACCAACGACTCTTGGCGGCACGCAGCCGTGGCGCGTAGGACTCAGCTGAGGGCTGCGCCGGCGTCCGCCCTGCGGCCCGGGCCCGGAGGTGGGTTCCATGACGTCACCCGAATCGCTCCCCATGGCCCGCCGTGTGCTCGCGGTGATCACGGGTGTGCTGCTGCTGGCGGTCGCTGCCTGCGGAGCCGCGCAGCAGGCCGGCAGCAGCGGGGCGACCCGACCGGCCGACCGCTATGCGGTGACGAAGGTGGTGCACACCACCGACGGCGAGCAGGCCCGGGTGACGCTGCAGGCAGTCACCGAGCAGGGTGACGTGGTGATGACCGCCATCGGCGCGGACGTCGACACCGGTGAGACCTCCCTCGGCTGGACGACGATGCGGCAGGCGCTGTTCGTCCAGCTCGGCGCGGCGATGAAGGCGCTGGGCTGGGAGCAGGTCTCGACCGGCCCCGACTGGTGGCAGGCGCGTTACCGGGGTGGACCGGACGCGAAGATCGCCACCATCGAGCCCGGGGAGCCGACGCAGGAGCCGACGACGTCGTCCACCCCACCGAGCCGGCGATCGACGGCCTCGCCTGCTCCCTCGTCCGCCGACACCGGCCCGGTCGATCTGGTCCGGTTGATCGGTCGGTCGATCGACGACCCGTTGGTGCGGGGCATGTTCGTCACCTGCCGTATCCCGCAGAGCAGTGGCGACATCGACTGCGCCTCGCAGGGGTTCCGGCTCATGCTCGGCAGCTCGATGACGGTGGTCGGCATCACGTTGCACGGCGACTACGGCAGCAGCGTGTGGGCCACCTATGCCGGGCAGCTCCCGCTCGGGCTCACCTGGACCGACACCTACGAGACGATCCTGTCGAAGCTCGGCCAGCCTGAGCGGCGAGCCGGTGGCCTCGGAGAATGCGTGACGCTGGAGTACCCGGCCGGCGAAGGCAACGTCGTCGGCATCGAGCTATCGGCCTTCCACGACCGGCCCGACGCGCTGGCAGGCAGCACGATCATGCGCATCAACATCACGCCGCGCTGAGCAACAGCGCGACCACCGGTCGGACTCGCGAACGGCACCGGCCGCTACACCGTGGAGTTCGAGACCACGGACAGCACGCGCACGTCGCCGATGCCGCGCCGGCGCAGCTCCGCCAGCCGGGCCAGCGCCTCTGACTCGTCGACGTAGACGTCGTGCACCTGGACGTCGGCGTCCGGGCCCGACAGCACCACGTGCACCCGGACGTGCTCGCCGGGCCCGATGCCCGCGGACGATCCGTGCAGCGTGTGGTCGTCGACGAGGTTCGCCCGCCCGGGGTCAGCGGCGAGCGCGGCGTCCAGCCACGCGGCCGCCTCCGCCTCGCTGCCCGTGACGGTGGCGACGCGCAGCGCGTCGCCACCGCCCACCGAACCGAGGTGGACGAGCCAGCACGACGACCCCGAGTCGCCGCGTCGGCGCGCGCTCACGTCACCCGCCGCAGGCCAGCGACACGCGCGCCGGGTAGACGCGTGCGTAGTACGTCTTGCCGCCGTAGACGATCGTGCCGAGCGTGGTGCTCCCCCACCCGGACTGCTCGTCGCTGGCGCACGAGAAGCCGACGTTCTTCTGCTGCAGACCGGCCTGGCCGCGGTTGCTGGCGGTCTTGGTGCCCTTCAACCGCCACCAGATGAAGGACTTGTACCGCATGTCGGTGCTGTGGTGGATGCTCGTCACCGGCACCGAGCACTTGGTGTGCGGCTTGGTGCCGACCTTGCCGTCCGTCCGGATCCGGATCGGCGAGGGGTAGAGCACGCACGGGCCGTACTGCACACCCGCCGCCGCGACACGGCCGGCCGCCAGGCCGTCGAGGAGGCGCTCGGCCGCGGCGGCATCGGGCGCAGCCACGTAGCGGCTCGGGTCCGGAGCAGTGCGGGCGTCCAGCGCGGCCGTGGTCGGTGCATCGGCGGTCGGTGCGGCCTGCGCGGCGGACGGGGCGAGTGACGCCAGAACGGCTGCGGCGACGACGGCAGCGGGCACGACGAAGAGCTTCATGATTCCCCCGAATCGGTCTGTGATCAGGTCGCACACGCTAGCGCGTGCCGGCTCACTCGTGCGGTGCGTCGGCGACGTACTGCGCGAGGTGCTCCCCCGTGAGCGTCGAGCGCGCCGCCACGAGGTCGGCGGGCGTGCCCTCGAACACGACCCGACCGCCGTCGTGGCCGGCCCCCGGGCCGAGGTCGATGACCCAGTCGGCGTGGGCCATCACGGCCTGGTGGTGCTCGATCACCACCACCGACTTGCCGGAGTCGACGAGCCGGTCGAGCAGCCGCAGCAGGTTCTCGACGTCGGCGAGGTGCAGCCCGGTCGTCGGCTCGTCGAGCACGTAGACGCTTCCCTTGTCCGCCATCTGGGTCGCGAGCTTCAGCCGCTGCCGCTCGCCGCCCGACAACGTGGTGAGCGGCTGTCCCAACGTCAGGTAGCCGAGCCCGACGTCGGTGAGCCGGGTCAGGATCTTGTGCGCGGCCGGAGTGAGCGCGTCGTCGCTGCTGAAGAAGACCTCCGCCTCGGCCACCGGCATCGCCAGCACCTCGCTGATGTCCTTGCCGCCCAGGCGGTACTCGAGCACCGCGGCCTCGAACCGCTTGCCCTCACACGCCTCGCAGGTCACGGCCACACCGGCCATCATCGCCAGGTCGGTGTAGATCACGCCGGCGCCGTTGCACGCCGGGCAGGCGCCTTCGGAGTTGGCGCTGAACAGCGCCGGCTTCACGCCGTTCGCCTTGGCGAACGCCTTGCGCACCGGGTCGAGCAGACCCGTGTACGTCGCGGGGTTGCTGCGGCGCGAACCGCGGATCGCGCTCTGGTCGACCGTGACGACACCGTCGCGGCCGGAGACCGACTCCGCGACCAGCGAGCTCTTGCCCGAGCCGGCCACACCGGGCAGTACGACGAGGACGCCGAGTGGGATGTCGACGTCCACGTCCTTGAGGTTGTGGCTGTGGGCGCCGCGCACCTCGAGCACGCCGGACGACGAACGCACCGCCCCCTTCAGCCGGGCCCGGTCGTCGAGGTGGCGTCCGGTGAGGGTGTCACTGCCACGCAGTCCCTCGACGCTGCCCTCGTACACGACCTGGCCGCCGTCGGCGCCGGCGCCCGGGCCGAGGTCGACGACGTGGTCGGCGATCGCGATGGCCTCTGGCTTGTGCTCGACGACGAGCACCGTGTTTCCCTTGTCGCGCAACCGAAGCAACAGCCGGTTCATCCGCTGGATGTCATGCGGGTGCAGCCCGATCGTCGGCTCGTCGAACACGTACGTGACGTCGGTGAGCGACGAGCCGAGGTGCCGGATCATCTTGGTTCGCTGGGCCTCTCCCCCGGACAACGTGCCCGACGGGCGGTCGAGCGACAGGTAGCCCAGACCCATCTCCGTGAACGAGCCCACCAGGTGGCTCAGCTCGGCGACGAGGGGCCGGACCGACGCGTCCGTGACGCCGTCCAGCCAGGGGGCCAGGTCACTGATCTGCAGGCTGCACACGTCGGCGATGCTCTGGCCGTTGACCTTCGAGGCACGGGCGGCGGCGGTGAGGCGCGTGCCCTCGCAGTCCGGACAGACGGTGAACGTGACGGCGCGCTCGACGAAGGCGCGGATGTGCGGCTGCAGCGCGTCGACGTCCTTCGACAGCATCGACTTCTGGATCTTGGGGATCAGTCCCTCGTAGGTGAGGTTGATGCCCTCGACCTTGATGCGCGTCGGCTCCTGGTAGAGCAGGGCGTAGCGCTCCTTCTTGGTGAACTTCGCGATGGGCTTGTCGGGGTCGAAGAAGCCGCAGCCGCGGTAGATCCGGCCGTACCAGCCGTCCATGCTGTAGCCGGGGATCGTCAGGGCGCCCTCGTTGAGCGACCGGCTGTCGTCGAACAGCGCGGTGAGGTCGAAGTCGCTCACCGACCCCATGCCCTCGCACCGCGGGCACATGCCTCCCAGCCGCTCGAACGTCACCTTCTCCGTGCGGGTGCGCCCCTCGCCGCGCTCGACCGTCATGCCACCGCTCGCGCTCACCGACGGCATGTTGAACGAGTAGGCACTGGGCGGCCCGACGTGCGGCTCACCCAACCGGCTGAACAGGATGCGCAGCAACGCGTTGGCGTCGGTGACGGTGCCCACGGTGGAGCGCACGTTGGCCCCCATGCGCTCCTGGTCGACGATGATCGCCGTGGTCAGTCCGTCGAGCACGTCGACGTCCGGCCGCGACAGGGTCGGCATGAAGCCCTGCACGAACGCGCTGTACGTCTCGTTGATCAGGCGCTGGGACTCTGCGGCGATGGTGTCGAAGACCAGCGAGCTCTTGCCTGACCCGGACACGCCGGTGAAGACCGTGAGGCGCCGCTTGGGGATCTGGACGCTGACGTCCTTGAGGTTGTTCTCCCGCGCACCGACCACGTGGATCCGGTCGTGCCTGTCTGCGGCTGCGACGTCGTTCACGAGATCGCCCCCCTCGTCGTCATGGTCAGCGCAGCTCCTGGATCCGCAGCAGGTTGCCTGCGGGGTCGCGCACCGCGCAGTCGCGGATGCCGTAGGGCTGCTCGGTCGGCTCCTGCACGATGTCGGTGTCACTGGCCTGCAGCCGCTCGAAGGTCGCGTCCAGGTCGTGCGTGGCCAGCAGGAGCCGCGCGAACGTGCCCTTGGCCATCATCTCGGCGATCGTCGCGCGCTCGGCCTCGGTGATCCCGGGGTCGGCGAAGGGCGGCTGCAGCACGATGTTGGTGTCGGGCTGGCCGGCAGGGCCCATGGTGAGCCAGCGCATGGTGCCCTGGCCGACGTCGAGGCGGACCTCGAAGCCCAGCAGGTCGCGGTAGAACGCGAGGGAGGCCTCGGGGTCCTCGTGCGGCAGGAAGCTGGAGTGGATCGTGATGTCGTTGGTCGTCATGGCGATCACGCTAGGTGCGCGGCGGGAGCGGGCGCTTCTCGATTCCTGACCGGTCTGGTCACCTGCTTCTCCACGCACGGTGGCAGGCCGGGTGCGGCGTCGGCGTTCTCGCGCCGGTACACGCTCGGGGGCACGCCGACGAGCTCGGTGAACCGGGTGCTGAAAGTGCCGAGCGACGAGCAGCCGACGGCGAAGCAGACGTCGGTGACGCTCAGGTCGCCGCGGCGCAGCAGCGCCATCGCGCGCTCGATGCGCCGGGTCATGAGGTAGCTGTACGGCGACTCGCCGAAGGCCAGCTTGAACTCACGGCTCAGGTGGCCGGCCGACATGTGGACGTCGCGAGCGAGCGCCTCGACGTCGAGCGGTTGGGCGTAGTCACGGTCGATGCGGTCGCGGACACGCCGCAGCCGCGCCAGATGGCGCAGGCGCTCCGGCGTGATGGC
>JBQCES010000011.1:0-21225 GCA_051960055.1 Angustibacter sp.
GTCGCCGAGCCGCTCGGCGCAGCGGTCGCGCAGTCGCTCCCGGGCGTCGTCGTCGAGCCCGCGCACGTACGCACCGGCGGGGCCCACCCCGAGGGTGAACGGCGCCCACCAGTCGTCGAACGAGCCGAAGGGCACGTGCACCGACACGACATGCTCCTGCGCCGCCGTCAGGCCGGCCGCCTCGGCCAGCCCGGGGAGGTCGCCTCGGCGGGTGCCCGGCAGCTCGGACTCGTCGGGCGCGGTGACGTCGAGGTCTCGGACGGCGTCCCAGAACTGCGCGAGCGGCCCGCTGCCGCCGGCGTGGTCCCAGACCGACGCCGCGACGAGCCCGCCCGGGGCCGCCACGCGGGCCATCTCGCGCAGACCGGCCACGGGGTCGGGCATGAAGTGCACGACGAGCTGGGCCGCGACGACGTCGAAGGTGGCGTCCGCGAAGGGCAGCGCGTCGGCCGACGCCTGCCGCGCGTCGACGCCCGCGCAGCGCTCGCGCACCGCGGCGACGAAGGGCGGCGCCGGGTCGACGGCAGCGACCTGGCCGACGCCCAGCCGGGCCACGAGCACGCGGGTCAGCGCTCCCGGGCCGCAGCCGACGTCGAGCGCGCGGGCGCCGTCGTCCAGGCTCAGGAGCTCGACGAACTGCTCGGCGAGTGGCGTGGAGAAGCGACCCATGAACCGGTCGTAGGCATCGGCGTTCACCGCGAAGCTCACGCCAGCACGCTACGCCTGCCGACCGCGCCCGCCCACCCCCCGCAGATGCCCGCCGTTGTCCGGCGCACACGAGCCCCGAGAGCCCGATCCAGCCGGAGAACGGCGGGTATCTGCGTCGGGGCGGGCACCGTGGTGGTGGGTAAGGTCGCGGCATGTCCGAGCACCTCTCCCCCGACCTGCGCGTGTGCGTCGTCGGCGCCGGTGCCGTCGGCGGCATGATCGGCGCGCGGCTGGCCGCTTCCGGCACCGCGACGTCGGCCCTGGCCCGCGGCGAGACGCTGGAGGCGCTGCGACACAGAGGCTGGCGGCTGATCGAGCACGACCGCGAGATCGCCGGGCCGGTTCGCGCCTCGGACGACGCGGCGCAGCTCGGTCCGCACGACGTCGTGGTCGTGGCCGTCAAGGCGCAGTCGCTGCCCGAGCTGGCGCCGCAGCTGACGCCCCTGCTCGGTCCTGACACCGTCGTGGTGCCCGCCATGAACGGCGTGCCGTGGTGGTTCTGCGACGGTCTGGGCGGCCCGGTCGACGGCCGGCGGCTGCGGGCGGTCGACCCGGACGGCGCGATCGCCGAGGCGCTGCCGGCGTCGCGCGTCATCGGCTGCGTCGTGCACCTGAGCGCCAGCACCGCGTCGCCGGGTGTCGTGTTGCACGGCGCGAAGCACTCGCTCATCCTGGGCGAACCGCACGGTGGCCCGTCCGAGCGGCTGGAGTCGGTGGCCGCCCTGCTGCGCCACGGCGGTTTCGACGTCTCGCTCTCGCCGCGGATCCAGGACGACGTGTGGTTCAAGCTCTGGGGCAACCTCACGATGAACCCCATCTCGGTGCTCACCGGCACGACGATGGACCGCATCATCGCCGACCCGCTCGTCGAGCAGCTCATCACCGCGATCATGACCGAGGCGCGTGAGATCGGTCGGCGGATCGGAACCCCTGTGGCGCAAGACATCGCGGAGCGGCTCGAGATCACCCGCTCGATGGGCCCGATGCGCACCTCGATGCTGCAGGACGCCGACGCCGGGCGGTCGATCGAGCTCGACGCGCTGGTGGGAGCAGTGCGCGAGCTGGGGCAGGCGGTGGACGTTCCCACGCCGTTCACCGACGCGCTGCTCGGCCTCACGCGCGTCGCCGCACGGGCCCGCGGCCTGTACCCCGCGTGACCCGGCGTCGCGACCTGGCCGTCGCGGGGTGGTGGGCGGCGTCGCGCACGGGCCTCGCGGCGTTCGTGGTGCTCGCGGCGTACCTGCTGCGCATCGACCCGACCCTGCGCGCGCACGACGCCGGCCGCTGGCTGCTCGAGCGCCTCACCTGGTGGGACACCTGGCACTACGTGCGCATCGCCGAGCGCGGCTACCTGCCGCCCGGCCTGCCGTGCTGCGACCAGGCCTTCTTCCCCGGCTACCCGCTGCTCATGCGGCTGCTGTCACCGCTGACCGCAGGCAGCGTGGCGGTGGCGGGCCTGGTGATCAGCCTCGTCGCCGGGAGCGTGGCGGCGGTGCTGCTGTGGCGGGTGGCCGAGCTGCGGACGCCGGGCACCGGCCGCGACGCCGTGGTCCTCCTGGCGGTGGCCCCGTTCGGCGTCTTCCTGTCGGCGGTCTACACCGAGTCGCTCTTCCTGGCGCTGGCCCTCGGTGCCTGGCTCGCGGCCTCGCGGCGCCGCTGGTGGTGGGCCGGTGCCCTGGCGGCGGGCACCGCCGCGATCCGGGTCAACGGCCTGTTCGTCGCCGCGGCCCTGGCCGTGATGTACGTCGAGCAGCTGGGGCGCGACGGACGCCGGCGGCCCCGACTCGACGTCCTCGCCCTCGCGGCACCGGGCTTGGTGGTGCTCGCCTTCTTCGGCTACCTGGCCTGGCGCACCGGTTCGGTGCGGGCGTGGCAGGACGCGCAGACCACCGGCTGGGTGCGGCACGCCGCCTGGCCGTGGGAGGGCCTGTCGGCCGGCTGGTCGGCGATCCGGTCAGCGCACGCGCCCGACCTGGTGGTGAGCCGCTGGGCCGACCTGCTCGCCGTCCTGGGTGGCATCGCGCTGGTCGCACTGCTGGCGCGGTGGCGGCGCTGGCCGGAGGCGACCTACGTCGGCCTGAGCGTCGCCGTCCTGGTGTGCTCCACCATGCTGACGTCCGCCCCGCGGTACGCGCTCACCTGGTTCCCCGGCTATGTCGTCGCCGCAGAGCTGCTGCGCCGCAGGGACTTTAGCTGGCTGCGGGTCGCCGTGCCGCTCGCGTGCCTCCCCCTGCTCGCAGCCCTGTCGCTGGCGTTCGCAGCGCACCTGTGGGTGGCCTGAGCACCAGGTCAGGAATCGAGAAGCACCAGCGCTCGTGGCCGCCCTAACCTCTGGTCAACGAAGCCGCCGCACCCTGCGGGGGCACAGGAGGGGAGCCAGCTCATGACCGCCAAGGCCACCACGTCGTCCGATGGCTTCACGCCCGAGGAGCGCGCGGCGATGAAGCAGCGCGCGGCCGAGCTGCGCGCCGAGGGCAAGAAGGGCGAGAAGAAGGCGGACGGGCTGGAGCAGGTGCTCGAGTCGCTGGCGAAGATGTCACCGGACGACCGAGCGCTGGGCGAGCGCGTGCACGTCACCGTGATGTCGGCGGCACCGCAGCTGGCGCCGAAGACGTGGTACGGCATGCCCGCCTACGCCGACGCGAACGGCAAGGTCGTGGTCTTCTTCCAGGACTCCGGCAAGTTCAAGTACCGCTACTCCACCCTGGGCTTCCAGGACGCCGCGAACCTCGACGACGGCGACCTGTGGCCGGTGTCGTACGCGCTGCAGGCGTGGAGCCCGGAGGTCGAGAAGCGCGTCGTCGAGCTGGTCACCGCCGCCGTCTCCTGAGGCGGTCGCCGTCGGCGGCTGGCTAGGGTGACCGCCGTGACCCGCCGCCGCCACGACCTGGAGTCGCTGCTCGCCGTGGCGGTGCGCGTCTACACCGAGCGCGGGTTCGACGGCACGAGCATGGGTGACCTGGCTGCAGCCGCAGGGCTGTCCAAGTCGTCGCTGTACCACCACGTCGAGTCCAAGGAGCAGCTGCTGCGGCTGGCACTCGACCGGGCGGTCGAGCCGTTGTTCGCGGTGCTCGACGAGCCAGGTGCCCGGCAGGGGCGCGCGCTCGCCCGGCTCGAGCACGTCGTCCGCCGTGAGGTCGAGGTGCTCGTCGACCAGCTGCCGTACGTCACGCTCCTGCTGCGGGTGCGCGGCAACTCGGACACCGAGCGGTGGGCGCTCGACCGCCGCCGCGAGTTCGACCACCTCGTCGCGGCGCTGGTGACCGAGGCGGCCGGCGAGGGTGACGTGCGCGCCGACGTCGACCCGGGCCTGGTCGCTCGTCTGCTGTTCGGCACGGTCAACTCCCTGGCCGAGTGGTACGACCCGAACGCCCCGGCGGCGCTGGACTCCCGCGAGCTCGCGGACGTCCTGGTGCGGCTGGCGTTCGACGGGCTGCGAGCCGAACGCCGCGCTAGGGGGTATCAGGACCCTCGCTGACGGCTCTTCCTCGGTGACGCGGTGATCACCGCCCGGACGAGGAGACCCGATGGACGACCTGTTCCGCTTCCTGCTGCTTCGGCCTGCCGACCTGCCTGCCGACGGCGACGTCAAGGTGCTCGAGCCGAGCCACCTCGACACCGGCCGCGGACGCGAGCTGGCGCGCCGCGAGGCCATCAAGCTGCTCGCTTCGCGCAACCTGCTGCGGCGCACCGACGACCTGCGCTACGGCGACCTCGCGCTCGCCGTCCGCGCGGCCCTGGACGCCGGCCCCCTGCCGGCACCGAAGCTGCAGGACCTGCTGAAGACGCACGTCGGCAAGCGCGCCACCGACCTCACGGGCGACGACCGGTTCACCGCGGAGGAGAGCGCCCTCGCCGACACGCTGGTGGCGGCCAAGCTGGTGTCGGGGACGCCGGACATCGACGCCCGCGGACTCGCCGCTGCGGCCCAGGGGTACGACGCGCTGCGGCGGCTGGCCGACGGCGCCGACCCGGTGCAGCTGCGACCGCTGCAGATGCCGTCGTTCGAGGCTCCGGACGACCGCGAGCACCGCTACGCGGACCGTCGCCTCACCCACGCCGAGAGCGCGGACGTCGGTGCGCAGGCCACGGCGGCCGAGCACCCCGAGGAGCCGGCCGGCCACGACGAGCACGAGCAGCTGCGCCGGATCGAGGACGCCATCGCCGCAGTGAGCTCGGTGCGGGCCCAGGACTTCGACACCGAGCAGGCATCGCGCACCGCGCAGCAGACGGTCGCCGGCCTCGCCGCCCGCGTCGGTCGGCTGGAGACCGAGGTCGGCGACCACGTCGAGCGCGGCGACGCGCCGGTCGTGAACGAGATGCCCGCGCAGGCCTCGTGGCGGCTGCGGGCGAGCGCCGTCGAGGGGCTTCCCCGCCAGGTGCGCGAGACGTTGCAGCAGCTGGAGATCGACCCCACCACGACGGCGCTGCCCCAGGTCGTGCAGGCGCTGCACACGGCACGAGTGCAGGCCGAGACGGCCACCGCGCGGGGGTACGAGACGACCGTCGAGCAGCTGGTCAAGGTGGGCAGCTCGTTCGTCAGCGCCGCCAAGGGGTCCGACTACGTCGGCAAGCCCGGCTCGAGCATGCCCTCCGGCCACGGCAGCATCAAGCCGGTCGGCATCGGCGACCTGCTCATCGTCAAGCAGCACGTCCTGCGCTACGAGGGCGGCGAGGTCGCGCACGTCGAGAACGTCCTGAAGTCGGAGGTGCTCGACCGCGAGACCCGGCGGCTCGACCGCACCGAGACCACGGTGCTCACCGAGACCGAGCGCACGAAGGAGGAGGAGCGCGACAACCAGTCGACCGACCGCTTCTCGCTCAAGCGCGAGACGAGCGAGACGCTCAAGAACGAGACCGAGTTCAAGGCCGGCGTCCAGGTCGATGCGAAGTACGGCACGTTCGTGGAGGTCAAGGCGAGCGCCGACTTCGCGACCAAGAGCTCCAGCGAGGAGTCGACGAAGCAGGCGTCGGAGTTCAGCAAGGACGTCGTGGCTCGCTCGGTGAGCAAGGTGGTCGAGCGCGTGCTCGAGCGCCGGTCGACCACGACGATCTCGGAGTTCGAGGAGAAGTACCACCACGGCTTCGACAACACCGGGGGCACCGGCAACATCAGCGGCGTCTACCAGTGGGTCGACAAGGTGCTGCAGGCGCAGGTCTACAACTACGGCAAGCGGATGCTCTTCGACGTCACCGTCCCTGAGCCGGGCACGGCGTTCGTCGTGGCCCAGGCTGCCGACAAGCAGAGCGACCCGATCGTCAAGCCGACGCCCTTCACCCTCACGGCCGACCAGATCAGCGAGGGCAACTACACCCTCTACGCCCGCCAGTACGACGTCACCGGCCTCGAGGCACCGCCGCCGCCGGTGAAGACCGTCGCCAAGGCCATCGACGCACTACTTCCTGACGGCGACCACGAGACCACCAAGTCCCTCGAGATCGTGATCGACGACGGGTACCAGGCGTCGTACGCGCTGTTCCAGCGCGACTACCGCTCCTACAGCGGCGCCTCCTGGCGCGTCCTGGTGGGGCACAACTGGATCGACGCCTTGGGAAGCACCGGCTACGTCACCATGGACGCCGAGGTGGGGTCAGTGGCCGTCGCGGTCGATGCGTACAAGATGCGGGAGTTCGCCGCCACGATCGAGATCTTCTGCTCCCGCACGGCTCGTGCCTACAAGGCCTGGCAGCTGAAGACCCACGCGGCGATCACCGGTGGCTACCTGGCGAAGCAGCAGGCCTACGAGTCGAAGATGGCCGAGGCCGCGGCGGCGACGGGTGTGGTGATCACCGGGCGCAACCCGGTCTGGAACCAGCGAATCGCCACGACCGAGCTGCGCAAGCAGTGCATCACCATGCTGACCGCCCAGCAGTTCGAGGCCTTCGGTGCGCTCGAGCTGTCGCCGCAGGGCTACCCGCAGCCGAACCTCGCGCGGGCCGAGGCCCAGATGCCGTACGTGCGGTTCTTCGAGCAGGCCTTCGAGTGGGAGCACCTCGTGTACTTCTACTACCCGTACTTCTGGGGCTGGAAGCCCGCGTGGACGCACCGGATGCTGCTCGACGACGTCGACCCGCAGTTCGCGGACTTCCTGCGTGCCGGTGCGGCCCGGGTGGTGTTCCCCGTCAGGCCCGGCTTCGAGGCGGCGGTGGCGCACTACCTCGAGACCGGTGAGATCTGGAACGGCGGCCCGGCACCCGACGTCAACGACCCGCTGTACGTCCCGATCATCAAGGAGATCCAGGAGGCGCAGGGCGCGCCCGGCAACGAGGTGCCCCAGGGCGACCCGTGGCTGGTGCGCCTGCCCACCACGCTGACCAAGCTGCGGCCCGACGACGCCCTGCCGAAGTGGAAGAAGGTCGGCGAGGACTGGCAGCCGGACAACTGACGTCCCCGACCGACAGCGGAGCGAGGTCGCCGTGAAGCAGTTCCTGCTCGTCGCCGGGGTCGACTACGAGTTCTCCGGTGTCGACTTCCGTCAGCTCGCCGACAGCCGCCGGCGACTGCTCGACAAGCGCAACACCGCCCGGCTCGACCTGCGGTTCGTCACCATGGACGTGCGGTCGGGCGAGGTCGAGGTGCGTGAGGTGACCTTCGGCACCGGAAAGCGCGTCGAGACCGTCACCAGCAGCAAACCCTTCACGCCGGTGACGAAGGCCAGCTACCAGGACGTCGGCGGGCACCGCCGGTTCAAGCCCGGCCAGCCCGACGTCATGTCGATCACCGACGTCTACCAGCGCGTGCAGGACATCGGCACCACGGACGCCGGCACGCTGGCCGAGCTCAGCATCTTCAGCCACGGGTGGATGGGCGGACCGATCCTGGTCAACAGCGACGACGACCGGATGATGACCATCACGCTGACGCCGCTATCGGGCCCGCCGGTGCACGTGCAGGTGCCCGTGGCCCGGACGTCGCGCGACCCCGACGACAAGGACGGCCGCGGCGACCTCGACTTCTCGCCACCGACGATGGACGCCGGGGAGCTGAAGGCGTTCCGGGCGGCGTTCGCCCACGGCGCCGTGGCCTGGCTGTGGGGCTGCGCCTTCCCGCGCGCGGTGCACCACACCCTCTGGGCGATGGAGCAGGCCAAGGGCTACTCCGGCGTGGGCCTCGGTGACGACGTCGAGCTGCACCTGACGCGGGTCGTCGAGGAGGACGTCGACTTCCTCGACACCTTCCTGGCCGGCGTCCTGCCGCCCTTCCCGAAGCCGCGCTCGGCCATCAAGGTCAAGTTCAAGCACCTGAAGTACGCCCTGTGCCGGGCCAACCTGTCGTGCTACGCCCGCGCGCTGGCCGACGGCGGCCAGATCACGGTGCACGCGGCGGCGCTCGGCACCTACGCCGAGTACGACACCGGCGGCGACCGGCTGATGCACGTGCACGACGGCTTCACCGCCCACTTCACCTTCTACAAGAACTACCTCGGCTTCTCCTTCGACCCCGAGGGCCGCAAGTACGCCGTCTACACCCCTGGCCGCACGTGCCCCAAGCCCAAGCCCTGACCGAGCTGGTCGACGGGTGGGCACCCGCGAGGCGAACTGGCATACTTGAACCGACCGATCGGTCGGGTAGCCGGTCACCCGAAGGGAGCCCTCATGACGTCGCAGCCCAGTGCCGAGCAGTGGACGCCGGAGCAGCAGGAGCGCTTCGACGCGCTCATCGCCGACGACCAGCGCATCGAGCCGCGCGACGCGATGCCCGAGGGCTACCGCAAGACGCTCGTGCGCCAGATCGCCCAGCACGCGCACTCCGAGATCATCGGCATGCAGCCCGAGGGCAACTGGATCGCCCAGGCGCCGAGCCTGCGCCGCAAGGCGATCCTCATGGCCAAGGTGCAGGACGAGGCCGGCCACGGGCTCTACCTCTACTCCGCAGCCGAGACCCTCGGCGTCGACCGCGCCGAGCTGCTCGACCTGCTGCACAGCGGCCGCCAGAAGTACTCCTCCATCTTCAACTACCCGACGCTGTCGTGGGCCGACATGGGCTCGATCGGGTGGCTCGTCGACGGCGCCGCGATCGTCAACCAGGTGCCGATCTGCCGCTGCTCCTACGGGCCGTACGCCCGCGCGATGGTGCGCATCTGCAAGGAGGAGTCGTTCCACCAGCGCCAGGGCTTCGAGATCCTGCACACGCTGAGCCACGGCACCCCCGAGCAGCACGAGATGGCGCAGGAGTCGGTGAACCGCTGGTGGTGGCCGAGCCTGATGATGTTCGGGCCGCCGGACGACGAGTCGCCCAACTCCGCGCAGTCGATGGCCTGGGGCATCAAGCGTCACAGCAACGACGAGCTGCGCCAGCGGTTCGTCGACATGACGGTGCCGCAGGCGCAGGTGCTCGGCCTCACGCTGCCCGACCCCGACCTCCGCTTCGACGAGGAGTCCGGCCACTGGCGGTTCGGCGAGATCGACTGGGCCGAGTTCTACGAGGTCATCAAGGGCAACGGCCCGTGCAACGCCGAGCGCATGCAGCGCCGCGTCAGCGCACACGAGGAGGGCGCGTGGGTGCGGGAGGCCGCGCTCGCGTACGCCGACAAGCAGGCGGCGCGCGCCCAGGGAGCGGTGGCGTGAGCGCGAGCACGAACGACCCCAACCTGACGGCAGAGGGCGGCCACGGTGCGGTGCCGGCGTCCGGTGTCCCCGCAGCGACGCCCGGGCCGGCGCGTCGCGACTGGCCGCTGTGGGAGGTGTTCGTGCGGGCCCGTCGGGGCTTGTCGCACGGGCACGTCGGCTCGCTGCACGCACCGGACGCCGAGATGGCGCTGCGCAACGCGCGCGACCTCTACACGCGCCGCAGCGAGGGCGTGAGCATCTGGGTCGTGCCCAGCGCGGCCATCACCGCCTCGAGCCCCGACGAGAAGGACGCCTTCTTCGACCCCGCGGCCGACAAGGTCTACCGCCACCCGACGTTCTACGACATCCCCGACGAGGTGCAGCACCTGTGACCGCCTCCGCCCCGGTCGCCGCCTACGCCCTCGCCCTCGGCGACGACGCGCTCGTGCTCTCGCAGCGCTGCGGTCAGTGGATCACGCGCTCGCCGCAGCTCGAGGAGGACGTCGCGATCGCCAACATCGGCCTCGACCTGCTCGGCCAGGCCCGCACCCTGCTCGCCTACGCGGGCACGGCCGACGGCCGCAGCGAGGACGACCTCGCCTACCTGCGCGACGCCGAGGCGTTCACCAACGTCCGGCTCGTCGAGCTGCCCAACACCGACTTCGCGGTGTCGATGGCCCGGCTGCTCGTCTTCGCCGCCTACCAGCGAGCGCTCTACTCCCGCTTGGCTTCCAGCGCCGACGAGACGCTGTCGGGTGTGGCAGCCAAGGCGGTCAAGGAGGTCACCTACCACCTCGACCACGCGAGTGAGTGGGTGCTGCGCCTCGGTGACGGCACCGACGAGTCGCACCGCCGCATGCAGGCGGGGCTCGAGACGGTGTGGCCGTACGTCGACGAGCTGTTCGACGGCGGGCACGTCGACCCGCAGCTCGTGGCCGAGGGCGTCGCGGTCGAGCCGTCGTCCGTGCGCGACGAGGTGCTGGAGGTCGTGCGCGGAGTCGTCGCCGAGGCGACGCTGACGCTGCCGGACGCCCCGCCCGCTCCCGGCGCCGGACGCCGCGGCGAGCACACGCCGGCCCTGGCCGAGATGCTCGACGAGATGCAGGGCCTGCACCGCGCCCACCCGGGGGCGACGTGGTGACCGTCGCCGCCGACGTCGAGCTGGCCCGCCACGCGGCGGCGCAGGTGCTCGACCCCGAGGTGCCGGTGCTCACCATCGCCGACCTCGGCGTCCTGCGCGACGTCGTCGTGCTGGACGGCGGCGCGGTCGAGGTGGTCATCACCCCGACCTACTCCGGCTGCCCGGCCATGGACACCATCGCCTCCGACGTCGTCGACGCGGTGCGCGCCGCCGGCTTCGTCGACGTCCGCGTGCGCACCGTGCTCAGCCCCGCCTGGACCACCGACTGGATGAGCGACGACGGACGCCGCAAGCTGGCCGAGTACGGCATCGCACCGCCCACGACCCGCCCCAGCGGCCCGGTGTCGCTGACGCTCGGCCGGCGTCCGCCGACGCCGACCTGCCCGCGCTGCGGGTCGGCCGACGTCCGCGAGCTGTCGCACTTCGGCTCCACCGCGTGCAAGTCGTTGTGGCAGTGCAGCTCCTGCCACGAGCCCTTCGACCACTTCAAGGCGATCTGATGACCACCGAGATCGAACCCGGCATCGGCACCACGAGCACCGCACCACAGGTCAGCGCCCGCAGCCACGGGGCCTTCAACCCGTTGCGGCTCAGCGAGATCGACCACCTCACCAACTCCGCCGTGCGCCTCACCTTCGACGTGCCCGCTGAGCTCGCCGACGCCTACCGCTACGCGCCCGGGCAGCACCTCACCCTGCGCACCACCGTCGACGGCGAGGAGGTGCGCCGCAGCTACTCGATCTGCTCGGCGCCGTCGTCCGGCAAGCTGCAGGTGGCCGTGAAGTCGTTGGAGGGCGGCGTCTTCTCGACGCACGCCCACAGTGGGCTGGCCGTGGGCGACGTCCTCGACGTCATGACGCCGGCTGGACGCTTCGGCGTCCCGCTCGACCCCGCGAACGGCAAGCGGTACGTCGCCATCGTGGCCGGCAGCGGCATCACGCCCGTGATGTCGATCCTGCCCGCGGTGCTCGAGACCGAGCCGCACAGCGAGCTCACCGTGGTCTACGGCAACCGCGACAGCGGCTCGGTGATGTTCGCCGAGGAGCTCGCCGACCTCAAGGACCGCTACCCCACGCGCCTGCAGTTCGTGCACGTGCTCTCCCGGGAGCCGCAGGACGCCGAGCTGCTCACCGGGCGCATCGACGACACCAAGCTCGACCGGCTCCTGGAGTCGGTCGTGCCGGTCGACACGGTCGACGACTGGCTGCTGTGCGGGCCGTTCGAGCTGGTGCAGCAGGTACGGGCGCGCCTGGTCGAGCGGGGTGTCGCGAACGCCGCGATCCATCTTGAGCTGTTCCACGTCGACGGCGAGGCGCCCCGCCTCGCCCGCCCGCGCACCGAGTCCGGCGACGCCGGCTGCCAGGTGACCGTGCGTCTCGACGGCCGCACCACGACGTTCGCGATGCCCGACGAGGGCTCGGTGCTGGACGCCACGCTGGCGGTGCGGGCCGACGCGCCCTACGCCTGCAAGGGCGGCGTCTGCGGCACCTGCCGGGTGAAGGTCGTCGAGGGCGAGGTCGACATGACCCGCAACTTCGCGCTCGAGCCCGAGGAGATCGCGGAGGGCTTCGCGCTCGCCTGCCAGTCGGTGCCGACGTCCGACCGGCTCGTCGTCGACTTCGACGCCTGAGCGACAATCAGCGGGTGACGACCAGCAGCGTGCGCACGATCGGGACCCGCACGTTCGACTTCAGCCGCCAGGTGGCCGTCATGGCCATCGTCAACCGGACCCGCGACTCGTTCTTCGACCAGGGCGCGACGTTCGACTTCGCGCCCGCCCTCGAGGCCGTCGAGCGGGCGGTCGCTGACGGCGCCGACTGGGTCGACATCGGCGGCGTGCCCTTCTCGCCCATCGCCCAGGAGGTGTCGACGCGTGAGGAGGCCGAGCGGGTCGTGCCGCTCGTGGCGGCCGCGCGCGAGCGCACCGACGCGGTCATCTCGGTCGACACCGTGCGCCCGCTCGTGGCGCGCGAGGCGCTCGCGGCGGGGGCCGACGTCATCAACGACACCTCGGGCCTGCACGACCCGCAGCTCGCCGAGGTCGTGGCCGAGCAGCACGGCACGCTCATCGTGTGCCACAGCAAGGCGGCTCCGCGCGAGAAGCTGCCGTCACCGGCGTACGACGACGTCGTCACCGAGGTGCGCGAGTTCCTGCTGGCGCGCGTCGGGGTCGCCCTCGAGCGCGGGGTGTCGCCCGAGCGGATCATCATCGACCCCGGGCACGACCTCAACAAGAACACGCTGCACTCGCTCGAGCTCACCCGCCGGCTCGGCGAGCTCGCCGACCTGGGCTACCCCTTGCTCGCGGCGGTCTCGAACAAGGACTTCATCCAGGAGACGCTGGGCCGTCCCAAGGACGCTGTGCTCGCCGGCACCACAGCGACGCACGTGTACTGCGTGCTGCAGGGCGCACGCATCCTGCGGGTGCACGACGTCGCTGCGGCAGTCGACGCCGTACGCATGACCGAGGCGATTCTCGGCTGGCGGACGCCGGTGCGCTTGCAGCACAACGTCTGACGGCGATCAGCCCGCCTCGCTGAGCGCGCCGTCGAGGCGGACGTCGGTGCTGCCCGAGCGAGCGAGCAGCTCGTCGAGATCGCGCAGCCGGGCCAGCGCCAGGGCGGCGTCGGCGTCGTTGCCGGCAGCGCGTGCCTGCTGCAGCTCGTGCAGTGCCGCGGCGCGCTGTGCGCTGAGCTCGTTCAGGAAAGCTCCGCTGATTCCCATGTCGCCTCCTCAGGTCTCGCGTGGGGTTCGTGGTGCGTTCGGTCGGGTGGTTCGGGTGGTCGTCGAGCGTGGGTCAGGTGCCGTGGACCGGCGACCCGCGCAGCACCAGCGCGGCGCTGCCGGCGTCCAGATCGGCCGTCAGGTCGCGCAGCACGTGCTGCGGCTCACCCGCGGCGAGCCGGGCCGGGAGCGACTGCAGCACCGCAGCCACCGACACCGGCAACGCGTCCAGCGCGTCCGATGACAGTACGAGCAGTCGCTGCCCGACGTCCAACCGGAGGCTCTCGCTGCCACCCGGCAGCGCCGGCACGGTGCGCGCCGAGCCGGCGTCGACGAGCAGGGCGGGAGGGGTGGTGGCGGCGGCCACGAGCACGCCGCCGTCGGAGCGGAGCTCGACCCGGGTCGACCGCTCGGGCGAGCTGGCGTCGGCGACGTCGAGGCACAGGCCGCCGCGCGTGCTCGTCACCCGCGCACCGCCCACGTGGGAGCTGCGCGTGACGACCACCCAGCCGTGGGCCCGCACGAGGGAGGCGAGCGAACCGGCGTCCGCGGGGTCGAGCAGCGGAACGTGCAGCGCCACGTCAGACCTCCCCGTCCTCGACGTCGAGCACGGCAGCCAGACCCGTGCGGGTGAGCAGGCCGAGGCTCTGACCGGCGGAACCGCGCACGACGACGTCGACACCTCGGGCCGCGCACTTGCGCTTGGCCCGCAGCAGCGCGGCCACGACGTTCGACGAGATGCGGTCGAGCCCACTGACGTCGACCACGAGGCGGGCGTCGCCGGCGCTCAGCACCTCGGTGAGACGGCTGCGCAGGTTGGTGAGCCCCTGGGCCACGGCGTCGTCGTCGAGCACCGCGACGACCGTGCGCAAGCGGGTCGCCTGCCGGGGGACGGACGTGGTCGACGGCACACTCACCAGGCTCACGGCTTCACCCCTCTGCGGTGTCGGCGGGGGCCCCTGCGACCTCCTCGCGACGAAGTCCAGCATGGCCCGCCGACATTGCGATTGCCCTGAACGCTTGTTTGCGGTTTGTTGACAACTTCAGCCGGTGCTGGCACGCGCCGGGCCACACGGGGCTGTGCTGGCAGCATGGGGGCCATGCCCACCCGCCTGCTGGTGCTGGAGGACGACGACGGCATCCGGCACAGCCTCGCCCTCAGCCTGGAGGACGAGGGCTACGACGTCGTGCAGCACGCTGACGCCGAGAGCGCCCTCGCCACGGTCGAGCGCGAGCCTGTCGACCTCATGCTCGTCGACCTCATGCTGGGCGGCATGGACGGCTTCACGTTCATCCGCCGCGCCCGGCCTTCGAGCGACGCGCCGATCATCGTGCTCAGCGCCCGCAACGACACCCACGACATCGTCTCGGCCCTGGAGGCGGGGGCGGACGACTACGTGACCAAGCCGTACGTCGTCCGGGAGGTCCTCGCGCGACTCAAGGCGCTGCTGCGCCGGCCGTCGGTCGCAGCCGGGGCGCAGGACGCGCCGCCGCCCGACGGCACGGTGGTGCTCGATGCCTCCGACGGGCCGCTGCTGCTGTCGCCCGACGCGGGCACGGTGCGCCGAGGCGCCGAGCCGGTGCACCTGACGGTCACGGAGTTCCGGCTGCTGTGCGAGCTCGCCGACCCGCCCGGGCGCGTGCTAAGCCGCGCCACGTTGCTGGAGCGGGTGTGGGACCGCGGGTTCTTCGGTGACGAGCGCATCGTCGACGTCCACATCCGGCGCCTACGCACCAAGATCGAGCGTGATCCCGGCCACCCGCAGCTCGTGGTGACCGTGCGCGGCCTCGGCTACCGGCTCGACGTCCGATGACAGCGTCCGCACCCCCCGCCGCCGTGATCATGCACGCCAGCCCGCCCTGGGGCGGATCACTCCAACCGCGGATTGGAGCGGGGGCACCCAGCTCCAACCAGATTGGAGCAGGGTGCCACCGCGCCAAACCTCGGGCGCAGGCTCAGGGGGGTGAGGGCCGGTGAGGTCGCGCTGGGGTCTGCGGGCGAGCGTCATGGTGTCGTTCGCCGCCGGCGCGCTGCTACTGTCGGTGGTGCTCGCGGCCGGCGCGTACTTCGTGGTGCGCCACTACCTCGTCGAGCAGCGGGAGCGGACGGCGACCCGGCAGGCCTTCGCCGACGCGTCGTTCGTGCGCGACGGGCTGCTGACGTCCGGCGCGCAGGTGAGCGACGTGCTGGGCAACGCCGCACCTCCGGCTGACACCGACGTCCTCGTGCACCGCTACGGGCGGTGGTTCTCGTCGTCGCTGCAGACCGACGCGCACAACGTGCCCGCCAGCGTGCGCGACAGCGTGCGCGGCGGCTCGGCGGCTGTGCTGTGGGGTCGCAGCGAGCGCGGCCCCGTGATCGTCGTCGGGGTACCGCTCGGCGCCGTCGACGCCGAGGTCTACGAGATCTCCCGCCCGAGCGAGCTGAGCAACACCCTCTCGACGCTCGGGGCGGTGCTCGCGGGCTTCGCACTGGTCACCACGCTCGGCGGCGCCCTGCTCGGCCGGGCCGCCGCCCGCCGCGTGGTGGCCCCGCTCGACGACGTCGCCCGCGCGGCCACCCAGATCTCCGTGGGCGACCTGAGCACCCGCCTGCCACCCACCGACGATCCCGACCTCGCCGCGATCGTGGGCTCGTTCAACGCCATGGTGGAGGCCCTCGACGAGCGCATCGCCCGCGACGCGCGCTTCGCTGCCGACATCAGCCACGAGCTGAGGTCGCCGCTGACCACCCTCGTCACGAGCGTCGACCTGCTGCAGCGCCGCCGCGACGAGCTGCCGCAGCGATCCCAGCAGGCGCTCGACCTCATCGCCACCGAGCTCGAGCGGTTCCAGCGCTCGCTCGAGGACCTGCTCGAGCTGGGACGCCTGGACGCCGGCGTCGCGCTGCGCTCCTTGACGGACGTCGACCTGCGCGAGCTCGTGCGGTACGCGGTGGAGTCGGGGCACCGCGACGTCCCGCTGCAGCTGCCGGACGAGCCCCTCGTCGTCCGGGTCGACAAGCAGCAGCTGAGCCGGGCGCTGGTGAACCTCTTCGACAACGCCGACCTGCACGCGGGCGGTCTCACGGCCGTCACCGCCGAGGCCGTCGGCGACCACGCGCTGGTGTCGGTGGACGACGAGGGGCCGGGGGTGCCGGAGTCCGAGCGCGAGCGCATCTTCGAGCGCTTCGTGCGAGCGGGTTCGCGCGGCTCGCGACGGGGCACGGGGCTCGGGCTCAGCATCGTCGCCGAGACGGTGCAGTCGCTCGGCGGCAACGTCGGGTGCACCGACCGTCCAGGCGGCGGGGCCCGGTTCGTCGTCCGGCTGCCGCTGGCCCGCACCGCGACACCGCCCCACGCCCAGCGTCTGGAGGTGCAGGCGTGAGGGCGGCCCGCTGGACGGCTGCCGTGGCGGGCCTCGTGACGAGCGCGGTGCTCGCCGGGTGCGGCCTGCCGCACGACGAGTCGGCGCGCGCCCTCGACCCCAAGCAGGTGCCCTACGGCCTGCTGCAGTCGAGCTCGGCGCCGCCCACCGGCGACGCGGAGCTCAAGAGCGCCAACCGCACCGGGCAGCAGGCCGAGCTGTACCTGCTGGACGGCGACGACCAGCTGGTGGGCGTGCCCGCTGGGGTGGGACGTCCGCTGACGACGTCGGCCCGGCTCGCCGCGCTGTTCGCGCTGCTCGAGCGCGGGCCGGACGAGAGCCAGCGCAGCCAGGGCCTCAGCAGCGCCTGGACGCCCGGGGTGCGCATCGACCTGCGCGACTTCACCGACGGCCTGGCCCAGGTGGAGGTCGCGGCGGGCCTGAAGGACCCATCGGCCGACCAGCTCCCGCTCGCGATCGGCCAGCTCGTGCTGACCGCGACGTCGTTGCGCGAGGTGGACGCCGTCCAGCTCGTCCGCGACGGCGCGCCGGTGGAGGTGCCGCTGCCCGGCGGCGCCCTGACGTCGGCCCCGCTGACGCGCCAGGACTACGCCTCGCTGCTCACCCGCTGACGCTCACCTTGGCGCCCCGCTGGGCCAGCTCCACGTAGGTCTGGCCGGGCGCCATCTTGAGCGGCGTGCCGTCCGAGAGCACGAAGCGGAACGGCTGGTTGACCGCTCCCTTGCTCCACGCGCCGGTGACGTACTTGCCGCCGTGGAAGTAGTAGAAGGTGCCCTTGCTGTTGATGATGTCGTGGATCGGCTCGTCGTGACCCGAGCCGTGGTAGATCTTGTCGTAGTGCTGGCGGGCGCAGATCACGAGCACGTTCGCCGGCGCCACGCGCTTGCCGTTCGCGAGGGTGTGCGGGCCCCACGGCATGCTGCGCAGGTAACGGCCGGACTTGGCGTCGTAGGCGTAGCTCATGTCGTAGGAGTCGCCGCTCTTCCACGGCACGCGGATGCGACGCGCGGGCTTGCCGGCGTCGGTGCTGGGCTTGTCGGCGCCGGTGGCGAACGGGAAGTACGGCTGCTGGGGGCCGGCGCGGAACTTCGAGGTCTGCTTCGCCAGCACCGCCGGGTGACAGACCACGGCCCGGTCGTAGTAGGTGTTGCCCTGGTAGGTGCGCACGCGCTTGGGGTCGATGGAGTACGAGCCCGAGCCCTTGGTGGCCATGTACGTCAGGCCGGCGGCGAGGTACTGCTTGAAGTGCTTGGCGTACTTGCCGACCCAGCCGGTGGCGCCGGTGTTGCCGATGATCGCGTTGATCGGGCTGAGCAGCGGGATGTCGACGGGCCGCACGGAGCGCACCGGCGCGACGTCGCGCGCCATGCTCGAGTGGAACACCGGCACCAGGCGCGTGCCGCTGTAGCCGGAGGAGTCGCGGTAGCCGTCGAGCTCGACGAAGACGATGTCGGCCTGGTCGAGACCGGCCTGCGGGTGCTCGTTCTTGTTGTCGGGCACCTTCACCGCGACGGCGGCGTGCTTGCCGGCGGCGGGGTCCTTCATCAGCTCGCCGGTGAGCGGCCAGCGGGGACGCGTGTCGGCCGGGGTGGTCGGCGTCGCCGTCGGCGTGGGGGACGGCGTGGCCGACGGCTTGGGAGCGGCCTTCGGCGAGCTCTTGGAGCAGGCGGCGAGCGCCGCACCGGCAGCACCGAGTGCACCGGCCAGCAGGGTGCGACGTCCGAGCGCGGTCATGCGTGGTTCTCCTCGAGATGAGCGACGTACGGGTCGAAGCGGAGGGCGTGGGATTCGAACCCACGAGACGGTTGCCCGCCTAGCGGTTTTCAAGACCGCCGCACTAGGCCACTATGCGAGCCCTCCCAGCAGGTACGAGTGTGCCGCACCGGCCTGTCGATCCGGCGTGGGGCTCTCCGGTGAGCACGCCGTGTTCGAGGCATCGACAACCCAGCCGCACTCGTCGCGGGACGGATAGCACGAAAGAATCCACCAATTCGTGCAAGAAGGTGGAAAACCAGGACATATGGCCGATATGCGTTCTAGATTCAGCGACTCTTCCCCATCCGACAACAAGTCAGGGAGATCTGGAATGCGCAGGATCATCGTGAAAGCCGGCGTTCTGGCCGGGCTGGTGACCGCAGTGTCCGCTGGCCCCGCGTCGGCCTACACCTGGGCCACCGAAGCGAGCCCGATCATCGCGAAGTCGGGCTCGACCAGCGCGGCCGCCGGCTACGGCACCTGGTACGTCAACGGCTCGGGCTACGTCACCTTCTACCCCAACATCAAGACCTACAGCACCGCCTACGACGGGGCGTACGCCAACGCCTTTCACTCGGTGAGCAACACTGGCGTCACCTACACGGCCGGCCCGACCGCAGACACCCCGAGGTGGGACTCCACGACGTACAAGCATTACGCCGAGCATGCCCAACTGCCGACTGCGGGAGGTTACTCCTACGTGAAGACCATCATCCAGGTGGGTCAGGACCGCAGCTGGGCTGCTGACCCGACAGCCGAACGGTTGCTCCCCACGCAACGCTACTGAGACCACTGACCGACCGAGGCAGGGTGGGTCTTCAGTGAGCCTGGCGGCGGCTGTGAAGGGTCGCCGCCAGGCTCAGCAAGGCGAGGGCCACCACGACCTGGGTCGGGTTCGTGTGCCGCTCCAGCGCCACCGACCACCACGGAGTGGGCAGTCCCAACGCGGTGCGGTTCGCGCCGAACATGAGACAGACCGTGTCGTAACCGATGGCGGGCAGGGTCGCCAGCCCCGGAGGGAGCACCGTCGCGGCCGCGAGGGTGAGGGCGCTGACCAGCAGGAGGTTGCGCTCGGCGGCGCCGACCGTGATCTGCCCGGACTGGCTGGCGGCGAGCGCGGCCAGCAGCACTGGCGGCACCAAGGACGCCGAGACCCAGGCCAGCTGCCGGGCGAGCAGCGGACGCGCGCTCTGCCGAAGGAGGGCGCGCGCCTCGTGGTGGACGGCGAAGGCCAGCCCGCCGGCGCCGAGCAACGGGACGAGCAACGCCGTCGGCACCTCCCCCCCGGCCGTGGGAGAGCTGAGCAGTGGCGGGACGCTCGTCGGCGCCGTCACCAGCACCACCGGCACGGCGACCACCCACACCACGCACGCGATGAGCCAGCCGTGCATCTGAGCCCACGCCCACGCCGGGTACCACGGCGGGCGGCCGCTCATCGCTGACCGACTGCCGCGCGCAGATCGCACGTGCGAGCCCCCTGAACGAACCGACGAAGCTGCTGCGGCTGCATGTGCCAGTCGGCGACCGGCCGGCCGGCCGCCATCGCTGTGACGGTCTGCTCGGCGGCCCAGACGGCGCCCACGAACGCGCCAGCCTCGTCCGTGAGCACGTCGGCTGACAGCTGCGGGCACGCCTGGCCCGGCAGCATAGCGTCCACGACGGTGCTCTCGCTGACGTCGTGTCCGAGGTCGTCGGGCACGAACCACAGCTGCCCAGCGGCGCCACCCGTGACTCGCTGCTCGACGACGCGGGTGGGGAACAGGTCGCCCAGTCCCTGCCGCTGCGCGGCCGCGTGGATCCGGCTCGCGATCGCCTCCACCCGGCGCAGCTGGCCGTCGTGTCCGGCGTACAGGCAGACCCGGACGTCGGAGCCGGTGCAGCGGCGGGGGACGGCCGTCGGCACCGGATCCACCCATCCTGCGGTCAGCCGCGGTGTCACCCCACCGGCACCGACGAGCAGAGCGACCACAGCCACGGCGGCCACCGGCGCCGGGCGACGCTGGCTCTGAGCGTCCGGGCGCGAGAAGACCACGAGCATCAGCATCCCCACGACCCACAGGGTGGCCGCGAGCACCTGCACCGCCACGAGCGGCTCGCTGAGCTTGTATCCCACGAGGGTCGAGGTGGCCGAGATGATCCGGGTCGGAGGTTCGTCGTACCTGGCCACGTACCCCCGCCAGTAGACGAGGTAGGCCGCCAGCACTATGGCGGCGAACGCGCCCAGCCGAGGGCCCAGCACCGCGCCGACCAGCACTCCCAGCGCGGCGGCGAACCCGATCACCGCCAGCTGCTGCGCCACGGGTGCGACGACCTGTCCGTACGGCGCGCCGTCGAGGATCAGCGCCGCCATGACCAGCACGAGGCACAGCAGGTGCGCCAGCACGAACGGCACAGTGGCTGACGCCCAGAGCCGCAGGACCTCTCGCGCCCGGCCGGGGAAGCTGTCGACGGCGGACGCTCCGGCACCCGTCTGCCAGCGTCCGGCGTCATAGGCGGCCACACCGGCGACCGCCACCGCGACGAAGATCAACGGGCCGCCGATCCAGGTCATGGCCATGACCCAGTCGCCGGCCCACGCCCGCCCCCGCGTCGCGAAGTCAGCGAACACCAACCACGCCACGGCCGCCGGCACCAGTGGCCAGGCGATGGAGGAGTGGACGCCGTAACCGGCGAGCCCTCGAAGCCGAGCACCGGTCACGATGCCGCCCGCTCGTCCGGGTGCACGCCCAGCAGGCGAGCCAGGGCGGCGTCCAGGGCGGAGACCTCGGCGGACGCCCCGGGGCTGTGACTGAGCAAACCCTCCAGGCCGCCGTCGTACACGACCTGCCCGGCACCGATCACCACCACCGAGTCGGCGACGGCAGAGACGTCCTCGGCGAGATGGGTCGCCATCAACACCGTGGCCGTCTCCCCCAGGGCCCGCAGGTACCGGCGCATCGTCAGCCGCTGCTGCGGGTCCAAGCCGGCCGTGGGCTCGTCGA
>JBQCES010000012.1:0-12583 GCA_051960055.1 Angustibacter sp.
CCCCCCGGCCGGTGACAGCATGCTTCGTGTCGACCTGAAGGAGGAGCCCCGTGTCCCAGTCCGCCCCGCCGTCCGCGCCCGACGCGGCGTCGACGTCCCGCCCGGTGGCCGGAGCCGAGCCGCTCCTCGCCCTTCGCGGGATCAACAAGAGCTTCGGCCCGGTCAAGGTCCTCCACGACGTCGACCTGTCGATCTACCCCGGCCAGGTCACCGCGCTCGTCGGTGACAACGGCGCCGGGAAGTCCACGCTGGTGAAGACGATCGCCGGCATCTACCCGGCCGACTCGGGGGAGTTCTTCTTCGACGGCCGCAAGGTGCACGTCGACGGCCCGAAGGCCGCGGCCGCCCTGGGGATCGAGATCGTCTACCAGGACCTCGCGCTGTGCGACAACCTCGACATCGTCGAGAACATGTTCCTCGGCCGCGAGGCCCGCACCGGCGTGATGCTCGACGAGGCCACGATGGAGGAGAAGGCGCGTCAGACGCTGGCGTCGCTCTCGGTCCGCACGGTCAAGTCGGTGCGCCAGCCGGTCGCCAGCCTGTCCGGTGGCCAGCGTCAGACGGTCGCCATCGCCAAGGCCGTCCTCTGGAACTCCAAGGTCGTGCTGCTCGACGAGCCGACCGCCGCACTGGGCGTCGCCCAGACCCGGCAGGTGCTCGACCTCGTGCGACGCCTGGCCGACCACGGCCTCGGCGTGCTGCTCATCTCGCACAACATGGTCGACGTCTTCGAGGTGGCCGACCGCATCACCGCCCTGTACCTCGGCCGCGTCGCCGCCGACGTCCCGACCTCCGAGGTCAACCACAGCCGCGTCGTCGAGCTGATCACCGCAGGACGCTCCGGCGACCTCGGGATCGCGCCCGCGACCGCTGCCGAGTCGGCCTGAGCCCCGAGGAGCACGACATGACGACTGCCACCACCTCCTCCAGCGGCGGGCCCAGCCTCGCCGGCTCCGACTTCTCCGGCGACCAGCGCGCCACCTCGCTGCAGGGTGCGGCCCGCGAGTACGTCGACCGCCTGCGCGGCGGCGACATGGGCGCCCTGCCCGCGGTGCTCGGGCTCATCGTCCTCGGCATCGTCTTCACGGCGCTGCGGCCCGAGACGTTCCCGTCGTTCGGCAACCTCGCCAACCTCACCGTGCAGGCGGGCGCCATCTGCGTGCTCGCCATGGGTCTGGTGCCCGTGCTGCTGCTCGGTGAGATCGACCTGTCGGCCGGTGTCGCCGGTGGTGCGTCGGCCGGCGTCATGGCGATCCTCATCAACAACAAGGGCTGGCCGTGGCCGGTGTCGGTGCTCGCCGCCGTCGTCACCGGGCTGGTGATCGGCACCGCGATCGGCCTGCTCGTCGCGCGACTCGGCATCCCGTCGTTCGTCGTCACCCTGGCGTTCTTCCTGGGGCTGCAGGGCATCACGCTGCGGCTCATCGGTGAGGGCGGCACGGTGCCGGTGCGTAACTCGGTGATCGTGGGCATCGCCAACGACAACCTGCCGGTGGTCGCCGGCTGGGTGCTCGCGGTCGCGGTCGTGGCGCTGTACGCCGCCACCCAGCTGCTGCGCTACCGCAAGCAGGTGAGCGCGGGTCTGCAGCACGCGCCCTTCGCGCTGGTGCTGGCTCGCATCGTCGTGCTGGGGATCGTGATCCTGGCCTTCGCCGGCATCCTCAACGCCAACCGGGCGCGCGTACCCACCGTCGTCGTCGCGGGCGTCCCCTACGTCGTGCCGATCGTGGCCGTGCTGCTGGTGTTCTGGACCTTCGTGCTGGGTCGGACCGCCTACGGCCGGCACGTGTACGCCGTCGGTGGCAACTCCGAGGCGGCCCGTCGCGCCGGTATCGACGTCACGCGCATCCGCATCTCCGTCTTCGCCATCTGCACCGCCATGGCGGCGCTGTCCGGCATCGTCGCGGCCTCCCGGCTCAACGCCGTGACGCCGGACGCCGGTGCGGGCAACACGCTGCTCTACGCCGTCGGCGCCGCCGTCATCGGTGGCACCAGCCTCTTCGGTGGCCGCGGTAAGCCGCGCGACGCCATCATCGGTGGCCTCGTGATCGCGACCATCGACAACGGCTTGGGGCTCATGGGCTTCGACGCCTACGTCAACTACCTCGTCACCGGTGGCGTGCTGCTGCTGGCGGCGTCGGTCGACGCGATCTCGCGGCGGCGCCGCTCGGCGACCGGGCACTGAGTGGCCGGCTCCGGGGCGTCGAGGGAGCACCGACCGGTGGCTGCACGCAGACACGGAGCCGGCACCAACCAGGAGGCCGTCCGGCGGCACAACCTCGGCACGTTGCTGGCCCACGTGCACCACGACGGGCAGCTCTCGCGAGCTGAGCTCACGGCCCGCATGGGGCTCAACCGCAGCACGATCGGCGCGCTCGTCGGCGAGCTGGTCGAGCTGGGCCTGGTCGACGAGACCGCGCCCAGCGAACGCCGGTCGGGCCGGCACGGCGCCGGCCGGCCCTCGCTCGACGTGCGGCCCGACGCCGAGGCGGTCTACGTCATCGCCATCGACATCGGGGTCAAGGCCCTGCAGGTGGCGTGCGTCGGCCTCGGCGGTGAGGTGCTGCAGCGCGCGAGCGGTCGCACGCCGACGTCGCACAGCCCGGCCGCCGTGGCGACCGCGGCGGTGCGCCTCGTGCGTCAGATCGTGGCCAAGGCCCCGCCGGGGGCGGCGCTGCTCGCGGTGAGCGTCGGTGTGCCAGGGGTGGTGCGCGAGAGCGACGGCGTCGTGCGCTTCGCGCCCAACCTCGGGTGGCACGACGTACCCCTGCAGCAGCTGCTCTGCGAGCGCATGTCCGGCTCGGTGCCGCTGCACGTGGCCAACGACGCCGACCTCGGCGTGCTCGCCGAGCACACGCGGGGCGCCGCCGTGGGCTACGACAACGTGGTCTTCCTGATGGGCGACGTCGGTCTCGGTGGTGGCGTGATCGTCGACGGGCACCCCCTGCACGGCGTGGGTGGCTACGCCGGCGAGCTCGGGCACCTCATGGTCAACTCGCGCGGCCGCACCTGCCGGTGCGGCAGCGTCGGCTGCTGGGAGACCGAGGTGTGCTCGCCGGCGGTGGCGCGGGCGATGCGCCTCGACGACATCGAGCTCGAGCCGATGGTCGAGCGGCTCAAGCAGGTCGTGCGCCCCTCGGCGGCGCTGCGCGACGTCGGCCGTTACCTCGGCATGGGCCTCGGCAGCGTCGTCAACGTGCTCAACCCGGAGGTGATCGTGCTCGGCGGCATCTTCCGGGCGCTGTTCCCGGCGGTGCGCCAGGACACCCTCGACGCCCTCACGGCCGTCGCGCTCGAGGCGCCGCGCGAGCAGGTGAAGGTCGTCGTGCCCCAGCTGGCGGGTGACGCGGTGCTCGTGGGTGCGGCCGAGCGGGCGTTCGAGCCGCTGCTCGCCGACCCCGCCGGTGCGTTGTCGGCGGCGTGCCGGCAGGCGCCGTCGTCGGTGGCGGCGCCCCAGCGCGTCGCGGCGCCCGTGACCGTACCCGCCTGACCACCCCGCCGTCCCTGCCGGGGAGGGGAGGGCGCCAGGGGCTGGGTCAGGGCAGGGGGAGCGCGCCGGTGAACACCTGGCCCAGCACGTCGGCCGCCGCGCCCGTCGACGCCGCGTGCAGGCCCAGCGTGCTGAGGGCCACCTCGGTGCCCGAGACCGCCCCGAGCCGCTCGCGGACCCGCGGCAGGAGCCGGTCGGCCAGCGGCACGAAGAAGCCGCCCAGCACGATGAGCGACGGGTCGAGCGTGAGGGCGAGCACGCTGAGACCTGTTGCGAGAGAACGGCTGAGGCGGTCGACCCCAGCAGCGACGGACGCGTCGTGGGTGCACCGGTCGGCGACCAGCCGGGCGACGCTGACCGGGTCGAGCGCCGAACCTGCGGGCAGCCGGACGCCGGACTCGCGCACGAGCGCCTCGAGCCCGACCGCCGTCTCCCAGCAGCCCGAGCGCCCGCACGCGCACTCACGCGCCGGGTCACCCAGCGGGGCGTGACCCACCTCGCCGGCGAGGCCGTGCGCCCCCCGCTCGACGCGGCCGTCGACGACGAGCCCGGCGCCGATGCCCACGGTGCCCGTGAGGTACAGGACGTGGTCGACGCCGCGCGCGACGCCGAACGACGCCTCACCGCTCGCCGCGCAGTTGGCGTCGTTGTCGACCCAGAGCGGTCGGCCGCCGAGCGCGGGATGCAGCTCGCTCGCGACGTCGCGCTCGTGCCAGTGCAGGTTCGGGGCGCTGACGACGGAGCCAGTGGCTCGGTCGACCTGTCCGGGCACAGCCAGGGTCACGCCGAGCACGCGCCGTCCGTCCGCCTCGAGCGCGGTGACGCTCTCACGCGCGAGGCCTTGCAGGGCAACGCCTGCAGCGTCGGCATCACCGGGTGCGAGCGGCACCTGGGTGCTCAGCCGCACGCGGCCCGACAGGTCGAGGGCCGTGGCCGCCAGGTAGTCGACGTTGACCTCCAGACCCAGCCCGACGACGTCCGGCCCGTCGAGCGACACCGGGCGACCCGGACGACCGGTGCGTCCGGCGTCGGCGACGGGGTCGTCGTCCCGCACCGCCGCGGTGGCCAGCAGGTCGGTGACGATGACACCCACAGTGGCCTTGGCCAGCCCCGTGCGCTGCGCCAGCTGGGCGCGGCTGGCCGGGCCGTCGTCCCGCAACGAGCGCAGCACACGCGCCGTGTTGTCGCGGCGGAGCCGGTCGGTGGTCGCCGGAGCGACCACCGACCGCCCTGCCGACCCGGCCACCGAGCCAACCGCGCCGTCCGTCGGCACGCTCAGCCGCGGACGCCGTACAGGTGCTCGAGCGCGAGCTGGTCGAGGTGCTCGAACGCCATACCGCGCTCACCGAGGGGCTGTGGGTCAGGCAGCTCGGCCGCGAGCAGCTCGCGCCACGTCTCGCCCTCGCCGAGCGTCGGGAGGGCCAGCTCGTCGACGCGCGCGGCGCGCAGCGCCTCCTGCACCTCCGGGTCGGCGCGGAACGCCTTCGCCTTCTCGCGCAGGATCAGGTAGTTGCGCATGCAGGCCGCCGCGCTGACCCACACGCCGGCGTCGTCCTCCGTGCGCGAGGGCTTGTAGTCGAAGTGGACCGGGCCGTCGTAGCCACCGGCGAGCAGCGTGTCGACCACCCAGAAGGCGCCGCGCACGTTGCCCGCGCCGAAGCGCAGGTCCTGGTCGAACTTCGGGCCGTTCTGGCCGTTGAGGTCGATGTGGTAGAGCTTGCCCTGCCACAGCGCCTGCGCGTACCCGTGGGCCGCGTTGACGCCGGCCATCTCCTCGTGCCCGATCTCGGGGTTGACGCCCACGAGCTCGGGGCGGTCGAGGGTCTCGATGAACGCGAGCGCGTGGCCGACGGTGGGCAGCAGGATGTCGCCGCGCGGCTCGTTCGGCTTCGGCTCGATGGCGAAGCGCAGGTCGTAGCCCTGGTCGGTGACGTACTCGCCCAGCAGGTTGAAGGCCTCGCGGTAGCGGTCGAACGCGGCGGCGAGGTCCTTCGACGCGCCGAACTCCGCACCCTCGCGGCCGCCCCACGCGACGTAGACCTTCGCGCCCAGCTCGGCGGCGAGGTCGACGTTGCGCATCACCTTGCGCAGCGCGAAGCGACGCACGTCGCGGTCGTTGGAGGTGAACCCGCCGTCCTTGAACACCGGGTGGGTGAACAGGTTCGTGGTGGCCGTGGTGACGACCAGGCCGGTGTCGGCGAGACCCTGCCGGAAGCGGTCGATGATGCGCTGGCGCTCGGCGTCGTTCGTGCCGAACGGGATGAGGTCGTCGTCGTGGAAGTTGACGCCGTAGGCCCCGAGCTTCGCGAGCTCCTCCAGCGAGCGCACCGGGTCGAGTGGCGCACGTGTCGGCTCACCGAACGGGTCGCGCCCCTGGTAGCCGATGGTCCAGAGGCCGAACGAGAACTTGTCGGCGGGGGTGGGCTCGGGGATGTTCATCAGCTGCTCCAGGTGTCGGTGCGGTCGCGAAGCCGGCTGTAGGCCTCGCGGACGTGAGGGGTGGGTTCGGCGTCGAAGGTGTGGACGTCGGGCAGGTTCCAGGCCGGTGGCTCGTCGGCTGCGCTGAGCGCCCAGGCGGCCTGCCGGGCGGCGCCGAGCGCGACGTACTCGGCCGCGCCGGGCACGACCACGGGGCAGCCGAAGAGCGCGGGGGCGAGCCGTCGTACGGCCTCGTTGCGGGCGCCGCCGCCCACGACGACCACGCGCTCGGCCGGGGACCCGGTCACCGCGGTGAGCCGGTCGACCGCGTCGGCGAGCGAGCACAGCAGGCCCTCGACGGCGGCGCGGGCCAGCTGCTCGCGGCTCGTGCTCGTGGTGAGGCCGTGCAGCGTGCCCGTGGCGTCCGGGCGGTTGGGGGTGCGCTCGCCGTCCAGGTAGGGCAGGAGGGTGAGGCCTCCTGCGCCCGGCGCCGCGGCCAGCGCGAGCTCGGCGAGTGCCGCGTGGTCGACGCCGAGCAGGCGAGCGGTGGTGTCGAGCACGCGGGCGGCGTTGAGGGTGCAGACCAGGGGGAGGAAGGCGCCGGTGGCGTCGGCGAAGCCGGCGACCTCTCCGGAGGGGTCCGCGGCGGGCGTGCTCGAGACCACCGAGGCGACGCCCGACGTCCCGATCGACACGGCGACGTCGCCCGGACGCAGCTGCAGGCCCAGCGCCGCGGCCATGTTGTCGCCGGTGCCTGCGGCCACGAGGGCACCGTGGGCCGTGCGGCCGACGGCCTCGGCCGGTGCGGCGACGCGGGGCAGGCCCGGTTCGTGGCCCAGGGCGTCGGCGGCGAGGTCGGGTCGCCAGGCGTCGTCGCGGGTCGAGAAGTAGCCGGTGCCGGAGGCGTCACCCCGGTCGGTGGTGGGGGCGTCCGAGCGCCCGGCGAGGTGCCAGGTGAGGTAGTCGTGGGGGAGCAGCACCCGGCGGACGGCGGCCGCGTGCTCGGGCTCGTGGTCACGCAGCCACCGCAGCTTGCTGGCGGTGAACGAGGCGAGGAGCACCGACCCGACGGCGTCGGCGCAGGCCTGCGCGCCGCCCCACTCGCGGACGAGGTCGGCGGCCTGGGGCGCCGACCGCACGTCGTTCCACAGCAGCGCCGCGCGCACGGGCTCGTCGTCGGCGCCCAGCGCCACCATGCCGTGCTGCTGGCCGCCCACCGCGACGGCGGACGCGCGCTCGAGCAGCGGGCCAGCCGCCTGCTGCAGCGCGTCGAGCCAGGTGCGGGGGTCGACCTCGGTGCCGTCCGGGTGAGGGGCCGTGACCTCGTCGACGACGCTCCCGTCGTCCGCGCGCACCAGCAGCGCCTTGCACGACTGGGTCGAGGAGTCGATGCCGACGACGAGGTCTCCGCTCACCCCAGCAGTTTCGTTCGAGTCTCGAACGAAGTCAACCGGTCTCCGCACTTCTCCCAAGATCCGGGGTCATCACGGGGGTCATGAGCCCGAGTATCCGGAGAAGAGCGGGCTGGCGGCGGGGCACACTGAGGTGGTGGGAGACGCGCGGGTGCCACCGGGCTGGCCGGACGGCGTCCGGCCGGCGGGAGCGCCGGGCTGGGAGCGGACGGCGGTGGGCTGGCTGCTCGACCAGTGCCCGGCCGACTACCGCGCCTACCCCGCCCTGCGCCAGCACCCCGTGGCGCTGGCGTGGCTCGCGCTGCGGCACGTGACGGCGCAAGGCCAGGCCAACACCGCCGCGCGGTCCGCAGCGCGCGCCGAGCTGCGCGAGCACCTGACACCCGAGGCCCTGGAGGGCGTGCTCGTCGCGCTCGACCGTGAGCACGCGAGGCTGCTCGGCGTGCACCGGGGTGTGCGGCTGGTCGGTGAGGCGCTGCAGGGCCTGCGCTACGTGCCGAGGCTGTGAAGAACGCGCCATGGATGCCGCCGCGGGCGCGACCGCGCCGCACCGCGCACCTAGACTTGCGGAATGCTCCTGGAGACCATCAAGGGCCCGCGTGACGTCCAGCGGCTCAGCCGCGAGGAGGCCGTCGCGCTCGCCGCCGAGATCCGCACGTTCCTGGTCTCCGCGGTCGCTCGCACCGGCGGCCACCTCGGCCCCAACCTCGGCGTCGTCGAGCTCACGATCGCGCTGCACCGCGCTTTCGAGTCCCCGCGCGACACCATCGTCTTCGACACCGGGCACCAGTCGTACGTGCACACGCTGCTCACCGGGCGCCACGACTTCAGCCGCCTGCGCGCGCAGGGTGGTCTGTCGGGCTACCCCTCCCGCGCCGAGAGCCCGCACGACGTCGTCGAGAACTCGCACGCCACGACCGCCCTGTCGTGGGCCGACGGCATCGCGCAGGGACGCCGGCTGAAGGGTGAGCGCGACCGTCACGTCGCGGCGGTGATCGGCGACGGCGCCCTCACCGGTGGCATGGCGTGGGAGGCGATCAACAACATCGCCGTCGACAAGGACCTGCCGCTCACCATCGTCGTCAACGACAACGAGCGCTCGTACGCGCCCACCACCGGCGGCCTCGCCCAGCACCTGGCCACGCTGCGCACCACGCGCGGCTACGAGCGCTTCCTCGCTTGGGGCAAGAACACCCTCGGCCGCACCCCGGTGGTCGGCGGCGCGATGTACGAGACGCTGCACGGCGTCAAGAAGGGCCTGAAGGACATCGTCGCGCCGCAGGGCATGTTCGAGGACCTCGGCCTGAAGTACGTCGGCCCGGTCGACGGTCACGACATCGACGCCGTCGAGCGCGCCCTGCGCCGGGCGCGGTCGTACGGCGGCCCGGTGCTCGTGCACGTCATCACCCAGAAGGGTCGCGGCTACGCGCCCGCCCTGGCCCACGAGGCCGACCGCTTCCACGCCGTGGGCCCCATCGACCCCGAGACCGGCGAGGCCGTGATCTCCAGCGGCGCGAGCAGCCCGCAGCCGTGGACCAGCGTCTTCGAGGACGAGATCGCGCGCATCGCCGAGGAGCGGTCCGACGTCGTCGGCATCACCGCCGCCATGTGCGAGCCCGTGGGCCTCGGCAAGCTCGCGGCGGCGCACCCCGACCGCGTCTTCGACGTCGGCATCGCCGAGCAGCACGCCACCACCAGCGCCGCCGGACTGGCCTTCGCCGGCCTGCACCCGGTGGTCGCGGTCTACGCCACCTTCCTCAACCGCGCGTTCGACCAGGTGCTGATGGACGTCGCGCTGCACCGCGCCGGCGTCACGTTCGTCCTCGACCGGGCAGGCATCACGGGGCCGGACGGCGCGAGCCACCACGGCGTCTGGGACCTCTCGGTGCTGCAGGGCGTCCCCGGCATCCGGCTGTCAGCGCCGCGCGACGCCGCGACGCTGCGCGAGGAGCTGCGCGAGGCCATCGACGTGTCCGACGCCCCGACGGTGGTGCGCTACCCCAAGGGCACGGTGCCGGCCGACGACATCACCGCCGTCGAGCGCGTGGGCGGGGCCGACGTCCTGGCCCGCAGCGATGACGCCGACGTCCTGCTCGTCACGGTGGGCACGATGGCGCGGCTCGGGCTCGACGCCGCCGAGCGGCTGCGTGCCCACGGCATGTCGGCCACGGTGGTCGACCCGCGCTGGGTGCTGCCCGTCGACCCCGAGCTGCTCCGGCTGGCCGACGAGGCTCGGCTCGTGGTCGTCGTCGAGGACGGCTCACGCGTCGGTGGCGTGGGTGCCCGGTTGGCCCTCGAGGCTCGGGACGCCGGGATCGCGACGCCGGTCGTCGCGCTGGGCACGCCGCCGCGGTTCCTCGACCACGGCACGCGCCAGGAGGTGCTCGCGGCGGTCGGGCTGACGGCGCAGGACGTCACGCGGCGCGTCGTCGAGGAGCTCGCACGGCTCGAACCGCACCTCGAGGGGACGCCGGTGCCCGGGGAGTCCCAGCAGAGCTGAGCCCAGGGGCTGGGCGGTCCCAGCGGTCGGGCTCAGCGGTCGGCTCAGCGGTAGAGCACGTCGCGGTCGGTGCCGGCCGGATCGCGGGCGGGGTCACGCAGCGCCTCGCGCGCCAGCTGCTCGGCCGAGGCGTGGCCGGCGGCGAGCCCGACCTCGTCGGTGGTGACGAGCAGCGGACGCACGACGCCCCGCAGCTCAGGCGTGGTGGCCGCCGCCGCTGCCCCCACGAACGCAGGGTCGATCCGCGCGAGGTCGAACCACCCGCGCGAGCGCATGGGCGCAGCGATGGCCCGCATGCCGGTGCCGTCGGTGGTGGCGAGGTGGTCACGCAGCCACCGACCGCTCAGCAGGGTCAGGACGTCGCAGCCGCCGATGGGGCGCAGCACACCGGTCGCGTCGCGGTCGAGCCGGTCACCGGCGAGCACGGCCATGTCGTCGCGCTGCCGCGCGACGGCCGGCCACCACGGCGTCGGGTCGATGTCCGCACCCCGAGCGGCACCCGGGGGCAGGGGGACGGCGAGCGGCTCGCCCGCGGAGGCGGCCACGGCTCGGTCAGCGGCCGGGTGGGCGGCCAGCTGCTCGGCGGACGGGCGCAGGCCGAGGCCGACGTCTAGCACGCCGCCGAGCACCGACTCGACGACCCAGTCGGGGCCGGGGTGCAGTGCGTGTCCCACCGGGAGTGCGAGCGCACCCACTCGCGTCGGCGGCGTGCCGGCGTCGCGGGTGGGGTCGCCGGCCAGGTGCGCCAGGTAGGTGAAGGCGCGCAGCCAGTCGCGCAGCCGCAGCCGTCCCGCCGACGACTCGGGTGGCACGTCGCCCACCGCGTGCGCGAGCTGGAGCCACGACACCGGCATCCAGGCGTCGCGGTCGTCCCACGAGCGGCCGACGGTGACGCCGTCGGCGCTGGGGGTGAGGGGGATGTCGTCGAGGACGCTCGCCGCCAGGGTGCCGCGGCGCAGCGCGCCGGGGTCGACCGGGCGAGTGGTCACGAGCACACCGTAGAGGGCCACCGAACCCCCCGCCACACCGGTGCGGCCCCCCGCACGGGTCTTCACGCGCCCGGCCCATCGCGACCGCGCGTGCCGGCCGAGCCGCTACGGTGCGTGCATCATCGCGCGTGGCGGCGGCCCACATGGGGCGCCGCGCCAATATGGCGCCGTCATCCATAGATCGGTGTCTGCGGGCCTCCTACGGTCGACACGTCGTCAAGAAGGTCGACGGCTCCCGAGCACCCAGGCAGGAGGCCCCCGTGACCGCGGTCACCGCGCTGCGCACGCAATCCCTGGTGCGCGAGTTCCGTGGCTTCCGGGCTGTCGACGGCGTCGACCTCACGGTCGCCGAGGGCTCAGTGCACGCGCTGGTGGGGCCGAACGGCGCCGGCAAGACGACGCTGTTCAACCTCCTCACGGGCTTCCTCACCCCGACGTCGGGCCGCATCGAGGTGCACGGTCGCGACGTCACGGGCCTGCAGCCGCAGCGCATCGCCCGGCTCGGCGTGGCGCGCTCGTTCCAGATCACCAGCCTCTTCGACCAGCTGGAGCTGCGCGAGCACGTCGAGCTCGCTCTCCAGGGACGCAGCGGGGGCGGCCTGCGCTTCTGGCGCAGCGACCGGGTGCTGCACCGACACACCGCGCGGGTCGGCGAGCTGCTCGACCGGGTCGGTCTCGCCGACCTCGCCTCCGTGCGCGCCGGCGCGCTGTCGTACGGCCGCAAGCGGGCCCTCGAGCTCGCCATCGCCCTCGCCCTCGACCCGCAGGTGCTGCTGCTCGACGAGCCCACCGCGGGTATGGGCCTGGAGGACGTCGACCGCACCATCGCCCTGGTGCGCCAGGTGGCCCGGGGGCGCACCGTCGTCTTCGTCGACCACAACATGCACGTCGTCGGCAGCCTGGCCGACCGGGTGACGGTGCTGCAGGCCGGCCGCGTCCTCGCCGAAGGCAGCTACGAGCAGGTGCGCCGCGACCCGGCGGTCGTCACCGCCTACCTCGGCGCCGACGACCACGAGGGCGAGCGACGTGTCGGCTGACCTGCGGGCGCGCGACGTCGTGCTCGACGTCCGGGGGCTGACCGCCACCTACGGGGAGGCCACCGCGCTGCGCGACGTCACGCTGCACGTGGGCGCGGGCGAAGTCGTGACGCTCGTCGGCCGCAACGGCGCCGGCAAGACGACGCTGCTGCGCTCGGTCATGGGCCTGCATCGCAGCCAGCGCGGCGAGGTCACCCTGCGCGGCCGGGACCTCACCGGCCTGCGGCCGCAGCAGCGGGCCCGGCTCGGGCTCGGCTGGGTGCCGGACGACCGCGGCATCCTGGCGTCGCTGAGCGTCGAGGAGAACCTGCGGCTGCCACCCGTGGTGGGGGAGCGCGCGTGGTCGATGGCTCAGGTGCACGAGGCGTTCCCCATCCTGCGTGAGCGTCGCGGCTTCCCCGGCACCCGGCTGTCCGGCGGTGAGCAGCAGATGCTGGCCATCGCCCGGGTGCTGCGCATGGGCTGCGACCTGCTGCTGCTCGACGAGCCCACCGAGGGCCTGTCGCCGGTGCTCGTCGACGCCATCCGCGACATCGTCCTCACGGTCAAGGCGCAGGGGACCTCGGTGCTGCTCGTCGAGCAGAACCTCCGGTTCGCGACCACCGTCGCCGACCGCCACTACCTGCTGGCTCAAGGCGAGGTCGCCCAGGAGCTGGCCAACCACGAGGTGCGCGAGCGGCACGAGGAGCTGCTCGAGTACCTCGGCGTCTAGCCAACTGCCCGCCTCTGCAACGACA
>JBQCES010000013.1:0-6248 GCA_051960055.1 Angustibacter sp.
CACGCCCACGACGAGCACGACGGCGGGCCGGCCGACGGCCGCATCGAGGGCGAGCGAGCGGTCCATGGTGGGGTCGACGAGCGTCACCATCTCGCGCCGCAGCACCGCGCGCAGCTGCTCGGGGTCGGCGATGCCGTCGACGCGCACCTCGGTGCGCAGCCGCTCGATCAGCTCGGTGGTGGGCCCGACGCCGAGGTCGGCGCCCAGCAGCGTCTCCTCGACCTCGTCCCAGGTGTCGTCGTCGATGTGGTCGCGACTCAGCAGGGCCAGCAGGCCCTGACCGAAGGTCGAGTTCGAGCGGGCGAGGCGAGCGCGCAGCCGGTGCAGGCGCCCCCGGGCCGGAGCCGGACGCTCGAGCTCGGGCAGCGGCTCCAGCTCGAGCTCGGGCTCGGCGACGGCGGGCTCGCGGTCGAGCACCGCGACGTCCTGGATGTCGCGCTTGGGCGCGTCGCGCGGTGGAGTGGCGTCGTCACCGACGCCCGGCGCGTAGTCGGCGCCGGGGCGGGGCGCCGTCGGAGCCGATGTGCGGCCGCGACCGCGCAGCAGGCCGACGAGGGCGCCGACGAGCACCAGGATCGCGACGGCGATGACGATGACGAGGGTGATGGGGTCCACGAGGAGCGATTCTCCCAGACCGGACGCGGCGCGGCTCAGGCGCGGTGGCGGCGCTCCGCCGTCTCGACGGGGGCGTCCCGCAGGTCGATCGCGGGCGCGCCGTCCGCGACGGACGGCGACGTCTCGGAATCCGCGGAACGGCTCGGCAACCGCTCGGCGAGGTCGCCGACGCGCTCCCCGACCTTCTCGCGGGCGCTGCCCACGGCGTCGACCGTGCGCTCGCGCGCGGCCTGCACCAGCTGCTCACCCTCGGGTGAGAGCACGTCGCGGCCCTCGCGGTAGGCGGGCACGGCCACGGCCGCCACCACGACACCGGCGATGAGCAGGGTGACCAGCATCCCGAAGATCAGCACCGTCATGCCTCTACCGTGCCTCACTCGGCGCACACTGCTCAAATCGCCGCGCAGTGACGTACGTCGCCCGCGCGCCGCCGAGCCGGTCCGTCTCAGGCGCTGGACGCCTCACGCAGCCGCTGGCTCACCACGGTCGTGACGCCGTCGCCGCGCATCGTGACGCCGTACAGCGCGTCGGCGTTCTCCATCGTGCGCTTCTGGTGCGTGATCACGATGAGCTGGCTCGACTCGCGCAGCTCCTCCATGATCTGGATCAGGCGGCCGAGGTTGGTGTCGTCGAGCGCGGCCTCGACCTCGTCCATGACGTAGAACGGGCTCGGCCGCGCCTTGAAGATCGCCACGAGCAGTGCCACCGCCGTCAGCGAGCGCTCGCCGCCCGACAGCAGCGACAGCCGCTTGACCTTCTTGCCCGGCGGTCGGGCCTCGACCTCGATGCCCGTGGTGAGCATGTCGCTGGGGTCGGTGAGGACCAGCCGGCCCTCACCGCCGGGGAACAGCCGCGAGAACACGCCCTCGAACTGCGCCGCGGTGTCGTGGTAGGCCGCGGTGAACACCTGCTCGACCCGCTCGTCGACCTCCTTGACGATGTCCATGAGGTCAGTGCGGCTGCGGCCGAGGTCGGCGAGCTGCGCGGTGAGGAACTTGTGCCGCTCCTCCAGCGCCGCGTACTCCTCGAGCGCGAGCGGGTTCACCCGCCCCAGCAGGCTGAGCGCGCGCTCGGCCTTGCGCAGGCGCTTCTCCTGCTCCTCGCGCACGTAGGGCCGGGGCTCCGGCGGCGTCTCGGGCTCGGGGTCGCCCGGCACGGTGGGCGAGGGCGGCACGAGCTGGTGCGGGCCGAACTCCTCGACGAGGACGTCGGGGTCGACGCCGAGCTCCTCGACGGCCTTGGTCTGCAGCGACTCGATGCGCAGCCGCTGCTGGGTGCGCGCCACCTCGTCCTTGTGCACCGAGTCGGTGAGCTCGCGCAGGGTGTCCTCGAGCTCGCGCAGCTCGGCGCGCACAGCGTTGAGCTCGGCCTCGCGCTGCGAACGCGTCGCCTGGGCGGCGTCGCGGTCGGCCGTCGCCTGCTCGAGCGACCCGGTGAGCAGGTCGTGGGTGAACTCCGCGGCCACCTGCACGGCGTGCGCCACCTCGGCCTCGCGCTGGCGGCGGGCCCGGCGGGCGGCGGCCCGCTCCCGAGCCTGCTGCTCCTCGCGCACGGCGCGCTCGAGCGACTCGGCGCGCGCGGTGAGCGCCCGCACGCGCTCCTCCCCCGTGCGCAGCGCGAGCCGGGCCTCGGTCTCGCCCGCCCGCGCGGTGGCGGCCTCCTCGTCGAGTCGGTCGCGCTCGTCGGTCGACGGCTCGCCGACCTCGTCGGGCTCGTCCTCGGCGGCGGCCAGGCGCTGCTCGAGCTCGCCGAGCGTCGCCCGGTCGGCTTCGAGGGCCGCCTCGGCGCTCTCGCGGGCCTTGCGCACACGGTCGGCCTCGGCGTGCGCCGACCGGACGGCGGCACCCAGGTGGCCCAGCCGCTCGGCCACCGCAGCGTGCTGGGCATCGGACTCGTGCAGCCGCTCCAGCGCGGCCTCGACGCGCTCGAGCGCCTCGGTCGCGGCGCGCTCGGCGGCCGCGAGGGCGAAGCGCGTCTGCTCGACCCGGCGGCTGGCCGCGGCGGCGGCGTCACTCGCCTCGTCGGCGGCTGCCTGCACCTCCAGCAGGCTCGGGGCGCTGGCCGAGCCACCGCGCACCAGACCCGGCGCCAGCACGTCGCCCTCGGACGTCACGGCGGTGCAGTCAGGCAGCGCGTGCACGAGGGCGCGGGCGTCGTCGAGCGTGCGGACGGCGGCCACCCGGGTCAGCAGGCGGTCGATCGCCGGGCGTACGGCGTCGGGCACCTGCACCAGCTCGCGCACCCAGCGGGCGCCGTCCGGCAGGTGGGGCCAGCGCGCGGGATCGTCCTGAGGCAGCGGCGCACCGGCGACCACGAGGCCGGCCTGGCCGGCATCCTCGGAGCGCAGCATGCGCAGGGCACCCACGGCGGCGTCGAGGGAGTCGACGGCGACGGCGTCGGCGGCAGCGCCGAGTGCGGCGGCCACGGCGGTCTCGTAGCCGGACTCGACGGTGAGCAGCGTCGCCACCGAGCCCAGCACCCCGCTCACGCGGTCGTCGGCCGCCAGCAGCGCGCCGCCGCCGTCCTTGCGGGCCAGACCGAGCTCGAGCGCCTCGCGGCGAGCGGTCCAGGTGGCGCGCTCGCGCTCAGCGGCCCGCTCGACCTCGCGCAGCCGCTCGACCTCGGCCTCGGCGGTCTCCAGCGCGGCGCTCGCCTGCTCGTGCTCGGCGTCCAGACCCTCCTCACCGCGCTCGACGCCGGCCACCTGCGACTCCAGCGCCGTGAACTCCTGCTCGGCCTCGGCGCCGCGGGCCAGCGCCTCCTCGAGCGTCTCGGCGAGCCGGCCCACCTCCGCCTCGGCGGCCTCGATCCGGCTGCGCCGCGCCTGCACCTGGCCCGACAGCCGAGCCAGCCCCTCGCGGCGGTCGGCCGCCGCGCGCAGCGCCGTGGCCAGGCGCTTCTGGGCGTCGGCGAGCGCCTGCTCGACCTGCTGGCGGTGCTCCACGGCCTGGGTGAGCGCCTCGCGGTGCCCGGCGATCTGCTCGGCGAGCGCCCGCTCCTCCTCACGCACGCGCGCCGCCTGGGCAGCGAGCTGCTCGGGGTCGCGGCCGGTCTGGGCGGTGTCGTCGGTCTCGCTCGCGAGCAGGCGCAGCCGCTCGCGGGCCACGCCCTCGGTGGAGCGCAGCCGCTCGCGCAGGCTGCTGAGGCGGTACCACGTCTCCTGGGTGCGGGCCACGAGCGGCGCCTCCGCCTGCGCCGCCTCCTCCAGCCGGGCCAACCGGCCGCGGGCCTCGCCCAGCGCCTGCTCGACCTCGGCGCGCCGCTCGCGCAGGGCGGTCTCGTCGGCCACCTCGGCCTCGAGCGTGCTGGTGAGCTGGGCGAGGTCGTCGGCGAGCAGCCGCAGCCGCGCGTCGCGCAGGTCGGTCTGCACCACGACGGCCTTGCGGGCCACCTCGGCCTGGCGCCCGAGCGGGCCGAGCTGGCGGCGGATCTCGGCGGTGAGGTCGGAGACACGCGTGAGGTTGGCCTGCATCGCCTCGAGCTTGCGCAGCGCCTTCTCCTTGCGCTTGCGGTGCTTCAGGACGCCGGCGGCCTCCTCGATGAAGCCACGCCGCTCCTCCGGGGTCGCGCGCAGCACCGCGTCCAGCTGGCCCTGGCCGACGATGACGTGCATCTCGCGGCCGATGCCGGAGTCCGACAGCAGCTCCTGGACGTCGAGCAGGCGGCACGCCGTGCCATTGATCGTGTACTCCGAGCCACCGCCGCGGAACATCGTCCGCGAGATCGTGACCTCGCTGTAGTCGATGGGCAGGGCGCCGTCGGTGTTGTCGATGGTCAGGCTGACCTCGGCCCGGCCCAGCGGAGGGCGGCCGGAGGTGCCGGCGAAGATGACGTCCTCCATCTTGCCGCCGCGCAGGCTCTTGGCGCCCTGCTCGCCCATGACCCACGACAGCGCGTCGACGACGTTCGACTTGCCCGAGCCGTTGGGGCCCACGACGCACGTGATGCCCGGCTCGAGGTTCAGCGTCGTCGCGGACGCGAAGGACTTGAATCCCCGCAGGGTGAGGCTCTTGAGGTACACCGGGCGCTCGCTCCTGGCCGACTGTCGTGCGGAATCACTGTCGTGCGGAATCACTGTGCGGGGAAGTCCGGCCACAGTACCGCCTCGACCCCCGCCCGCCCCTATCGCTCGGTGAAGCCGCTGGTCGTGCCGCGCGCCGCCGTCCACTGCTCCGTCACACCGCTCACCCGGCCGGGACGGCCCGTGGTCGAGGGCTGCTCGGCCAGCTGGGCGAGCAGGCGGTCGCAGGCTGCTCGCTCGCCCTCCGCCACCACCTGCACGCGCCCGTCGGGCAGGTTCGTGGCGTGGCCGGCCAGGCCCAGCTCGAGGGCCCGCGAGCGCGTCCACCACCGAAAGCCCACGCCCTGGACGTCGCCGCGCACGAAGGCGGTCAGGCGCACGGCGTGGGTGCCATCGAGGTCGCGAGGGTCGCCGTCCACGCCCTGATCGTGGCGTCGCCCGGCGTCCCGCGCCACCTGCGGTGATGATGGGCCGGTGCCGGAACCTCTCGCCCAGTACGCCTGCCAGGACGCCTGCCAGTGGCAGCCCGACCCTGCGACGACGGCGCGGCTGCCCCGCTTCGCCTGCACGGGCTGCGGCTCGCAGTGGGACCGCAGCCAGCTCTGGACGCCGATCGACCGCGGCGGCACCGTGCCGCCGTCAGTGCGCGAAGAGATCGGCCAGGCGTCGGGAACCTGACGGCGCCGCGGTGCGTCCCAGCGGCGTCCGGACCGACCTGGCAGGAGGGCCGCCATGACCTCACGTCGCTCGACGACCACGCGGCTGGCTGTCGCGGGGCTGGTGCTCGTCGCGGTGGCCGCCTGCGGCAGCCAGTCGGGTGGTGGAGCGGACTCGGCCCCCACGGGCGCGAGCCCGACGTCCGGGTCGACGTCCGGATCGACGTCCGGATCGACGTCCGGCGCGCGGTCGGCCGACGCGACCGGGCTGGTGGGGCTGTGGTGGGTCGAGCAGGCGACCGGTCGACCGGCGGCGGAGCGCTCGGTGCTGCGGCTGGCCGCCGGCGAGCTGTCGTGGTGGCGCGACTGCGGTGTGGCGTTCGGCACCTGGGGGGCCGGGTCCGGGATGCTGCTGCTCGACGCCGGCCACAGCAGCGTCGGCAGCTGCGCCGACACCCCTGGTGCCGTAGACGCCGCTACCCCCACCTGGCTCTCCCGCACCGCGCGGTTCGAGCGCGACGGTGACGGGTGGCGGCTGCTCGACGCCGCCGGACGCCCGCAGGCGCAGCTGCGACCGGGCGCGACGCTGGCGGCGCGCTCCGACGTCGACGCGTCGCTGACCACCCCACCCACCCTCGATGCCGCGGCCCGGGAGGCGCTCGCCGAGCCGGCGCCGCTGCCTGGGGGTCTTCGGCCGGCGTCGCCGGCCACCACCGCCGGACGCTGGACGCTCGCCGAGGCGCCGACGCGCACGCCGGCTCGTCCGACGGCGGCAGGCAAGTCGCCGTTCGTGTTCGTCGCCGCCGACGGGACGTGGACCGGGTGGGACGGCTGCAACGGCGCGTCGGGACGCTGGCTCGTCGGACCCGGCGGCCGGCTGCTCACGACGTCCGGCCCACGCACCCTCATCGGCTGCGAGGGGTTCGACCTGCCGGGGCTGTGGGCCTCGGCCACGC
>JBQCES010000014.1:0-3694 GCA_051960055.1 Angustibacter sp.
GATGCTCACGCAGCGCATCAAGGACCTCACCGAGCACCTCAAGGAGCACAAGCACGACCACCACAGCCGTCGTGGTCTGCTCCTCCTCGTGGGCCAGCGCCGCCGGCTGCTCGCCTACCTGCGCCAGAAGGACATCAACCGCTACCGCTCGCTGATCGAGCGTCTCGGTCTGCGCCGCTAACTCTCGACGGGGAGCGGCCCCGCACGTCGGGGCCGCTCCTTTCGTCATGTCGGGCGCTCGCGCCCGGCGCCGGCACAACTGAATACCCCCGAACCGGGGGGACCAGCGATACGACGGCACGTACGGAGCGCCGGTCCTCGGTAGTGGCTTCCGGAGCGCGAACTCGCGCTCCGTGGGCCTCGATCGAAGACCGGGACCACGCGCCGCTCACGCCGTCACCACCAGGTCGCCCGCGTCGGGTGACCTGTCGACGATGACTGATGAGAACGGAGAGTGACCCCGCCATGGAGGGTCCCGAGATCCAGTATTCCGAGGCCGTGCTCGACAACGGCAGCCACGGCAAGCGCACGGTGCGCTTCGAGACCGGCCGCCTGGCCAAGCAGGCCGCCGGCTCCGCCGTCGCCTACCTCGACGACGACACGATGCTGCTGTCGGCCACGACGGCCGGCAAGCACCCCAAGGACCACTTCGACTTCTTCCCCCTGACGATCGACGTCGAGGAGAAGATGTACGCCGCGGGCAAGATCCCCGGCTCGTTCTTCCGTCGCGAGGGCCGCCCGAGCACCGACGCGATCCTGACCTGCCGCCTGATCGACCGGCCGCTGCGCCCGTCGTTCGTCAAGGGCCTGCGCAACGAGGTCCAGGTCGTCATCACGGTGCTGGCGCTCAACCCCGACCACCAGTACGACGTCCTGGCGATCAACGCCGCGTCGATGTCGACCCAGCTGTCGGGCCTGCCGTTCAGCGGCCCCATCGGCGGCGTGCGCGTCGCCCTGGTCGACGGCCAGTGGGTCGCCTTCCCGAACCACAGCGAGATGGAGCGCGCGGTCTTCGACATGGTCGTCGCCGGCCGTGTGGTCGAGGACGGCGACGTCGCGATCATGATGGTCGAGGCCGAGGCCACCGAGAACGCCTGGGCGCTGGTGAAGGGCGAGAACGTCCCGGCCCCCACCGAGGAGGTCGTGGCCGAGGGCCTCGAGGCCGCCAAGCCGTTCATCGCCGAGCTGGTGCGGGCGCAGCGCGAGCTGGCCGACCGCGCGACCAACACGCCGCTGACCTTCCCGACCTACCCCGACTACCAGGACGACGCGTACTCCGCCGTCGAGCAGGCCACGTCGGCCGACCTGGAGCAGGCGCTGCAGATCGGCGGCAAGGCCGACCGCGAGAGCCGTATCGACGAGATCAAGGCGTCGATGGTCGAGCAGCTCGCCGGGCAGTTCGAGGGCCGCGAGAAGGAGCTGTCCGCCGCCTACCGCAGCGTGCAGAAGAAGCTCATCCGCCAGCGCATCCTCAAGGACGGCGTCCGCATCGACGGCCGCGGCCTGGCCGACATCCGCCAGCTGGCCGCCGAGGTCGAGGTGGTCCCGCGCGTCCACGGCTCGGCGCTGTTCGAGCGCGGCGAGACCCAGATCCTGGGCATCACCACGCTGAACATGCTGCGCATGGAGCAGCAGCTCGACACGCTGTCGCCCGAGACGCGCAAGCGCTACATGCACAACTACAACTTCCCGCCGTTCAGCACCGGTGAGACCGGCCGCGTGGGCTCGCCCAAGCGCCGCGAGATCGGTCACGGGGCGCTCGCCGAGCGCGCGCTGATCCCCGTGCTGCCGAGCCGCGAGGAGTTCCCGTACGCGATCCGTCAGGTGTCCGAGGCGCTGAGCTCCAACGGCTCGACGTCGATGGGCTCGGTCTGCGCCTCGACCCTGTCGCTGCTGAACGCCGGTGTGCCGCTCAAGGCCCCGGTCGCCGGTATCGCGATGGGTCTGGTGAGCGACACCGTCGACGGTGAGCCGCGCTACGCCGCCCTCACCGACATCCTCGGTGCCGAGGACGCTTTCGGTGACATGGACTTCAAGGTCGCCGGCACCAAGGAGTTCGTCACCGCGATCCAGCTCGACACCAAGCTCGACGGCATCCCCGCCTCGGTGCTCGGCGGCGCGCTGACCCAGGCGCGCGAGGCCCGGCTGCACATCCTCGACGTCATGGCCGAGGCCATCGACACCCCCGACGAGATGTCGCCGTTCGCCCCGCGGGTCATCTCGGTGAAGGTGCCCGTCGACAAGATCGGCGAGGTCATCGGGCCCAAGGGCAAGATGATCAACCAGATCCAGGACGACACCGGCGCCCAGATCTCGATCGAGGACGACGGCACGGTCTACATCGGCGCCACCGACGGCCCCTCGGCCGAGGCGGCCCGGTCGATGATCAACGCCATCGCCAACCCGACCATGCCGGAGGTCGGCGAGCGCTTCCTGGGCACCGTGGTGAAGACCACGACGTTCGGCGCGTTCATCAGCCTGCTGCCCGGCAAGGACGGCCTGCTGCACATCTCCGAGATCCGCAAGCTCGTCGGCGGCAAGCGCATCGACTCCGTCGACGACGTGCTCTCGGTGGGCCAGAAGGTGCAGGTCGAGCTCAAGGAGATCGACCCGCGCGGCAAGCTCAGCCTCGCGGCGGTGCTCAACGAGGAGGCGGCCTCGGGTGAGGCGTCCGCCGAGTCGGGCGACGCCTCCGCCGAGGCTCCGGCCGAGGCCTGAGCGAGGTCAGTGGTTTGGCTCTGCACGCGGTCCCGCTGCCGCTGAGCGGTGAGACCTCCAGCACCCTGTCCGGGGAGGCCGGTGGCGCACTCGTGCGCCGCACGGTCCTCCCCGGCGGGGTGCGCGTGCTGAGCGAGCACGTCCCCGGCGTCCGGTCGGCCACCCTCGGCTGCTGGGTCGGGGTGGGCAGCCGCGACGAGGCGCCCGGCTACCACGGCGCCACCCACTTCCTGGAGCACCTGCTCTTCAAGGGCACCGCGCGCCGGTCGGCCCTCGACATCGCCGTCGCGTTCGACGCGGTGGGCGGCGAGGCCAACGCCGTCACCGGCAAGGAGCACACCTGCTACTACGCGCGGGTGCTCGACGACGACCTCGCACTCGCCGGTGACGTCATCACCGACATGGTCACCTCCGCGACGCTGCGGCCCGAGGACGTCGACGCCGAGCGCGGGGTGATCCTCGAAGAGCTCGCGATGAACGACGACGATCCCGCCGACGTCGTCCACGAGCGCATCGCCGAGGCGGTGCTCGGAGATCACCCGCTCGGCCGGCCGATCGGCGGCACGCCGCAGACCATCGCGTCGATCGACGCCCAGCGCATCGACGAGCACTACCGGCAGCACTACACCTCCGACACGCTTGTCTTCACCGCCGCGGGGTCGGTCGACCACGACGAGCTGTGCGCGCTCATCGAGCGCGAGCTCGACCGCTCGGGCATCGTCCGCTCGGCCGGGGTGCCCGGCCCGCGCCGCGTGGGCACGACGGTCACCGCCGGGCACGGCGCGGGGCGCACCGTGGTCGTGCGCCGCCCCACCGAGCAGGCCAACGTCATCCTCGCCACCACCGGCATCACCGCCACCGACGACCGCCGCTACGCGCTGTCGGTGCTGAACGCGATCCTCGGCGGCGGCATGAGCAGCCGGCTGTTCCAGCAGATCCGCGAGCAGCGTGGGTTGGCGTACTCGGTGTACTCCTT
>JBQCES010000015.1:0-7141 GCA_051960055.1 Angustibacter sp.
GGGTCGTGATCGCGGTCTCGAGGTTGACCATGGTCAGGTCGGCCGTGGCCAGGTACGGACGCAGCTCGGCCAGCGCCGCCTGGGGGTCGTCGAGCCGCGCGGCCAGCTGGTTGGCGAAGTGGACGTCGCCGCCGAAGGCCAGCGTGATGGTGGACGGCGGCTGCGCCGTCGCGTCGACCGGCTCGTCGGCAGCCGGCAAGCCCGGCGACTCGGCGGCCGGGCTCGTGGGGGTCGTCGGGGTCGTCCGGGTGCCGCTGACAGAGGTCGCCCCACCCCCGGAACAGGCCGCCAGCAGCGAGGTCGCGAGCACCGCCGACAGCGCAGCCGAGGTCGCGGCGAGAGCGAGAGGGCGCTGCGGCACGCGCGCAGTCTAGGGTGCGCGGCGTGACCACCACCTCCACCGCTCACGCCGCGCTGGCGTGGTTCGGCGGTCGGCTCGCCCAGCAGCTCGTGGAGGTGGTGGACGCCCACAGCCCGAGCGACGTGACGAGCGCTCTGGCGCACCTCGAGCGCACCGGCGGCTGGTGGGCCGTGGTGGGCGAGTTCGAGGGACGCCTGAGGCTGGCTCGGTTCGCCGACGTCCGCGAGGCGCCGCTGCCACCCTCGGCGCGCGGCTGGGCCGGCCTGGAGCCGGCCGGCTGGGCCACGTCGATGGAGACCGAGACGTACCTCGCCGCCTGCGCGGAGGTGCGCGCCCGCATCGGCCGGGGCGAGGTCTACCAGGTGAACGTCTGCCGGGTGCTCAGCCGGCGGATCGGTCCGGACGCCGACCTGCTCGCGCTGGCAACGGCGGTGCAACGCGACAACCCCGCCCCGTACGCCGGCTACCTGCGGCTGCCCGAGCTCGAGATCGTCTGCGCCTCACCCGAGCTGTTCCTCGAGCGCTCGGGCCGGCGCGTGCTCACGGGCCCGATCAAGGGCACCGCCACCGACGCGTCGACGCTCCTGCCGAAGGACGTCGACGAGAACGTCATGATCGTCGACCTCGCCCGCAACGACCTGTCGACGGTCTGCGAGCCGGGTTCGGTCGGCGTCCCGGTGCTTCTGCAGGCGCAGGCGCACCCGGGTCTGGTGCACCTGGTGTCCCGAGTCGAGGGCGTGCTGCGCGCTGAGGCCGGCTGGCCGGAGCTCTGGGCCGCCACGATGCCGCCCGCGTCGGTCACGGGCGCACCGAAGTCGAGCGCGCTGCGGGCCATCGCCGACCTGGAGCGCTCGCCGCGCGGGCCGTACTGCGGCGCCGTGGGCTGGATCGACGCGGACGCCGGAACGGCCCGGCTCGCGGTCGGCATCCGCACCTTCTGGGCCGACGGCGACCCCGAGGGTGCGCGCACGCTGCGCTTCGGCACCGGGGCCGGGATCACCTGGGGCTCCGACCCGCAGGGGGAGTGGGACGAGACCGAGCTGAAAGCGGCGACGCTGCTCGCTGTGGCGGCGCGCCCCTACGGCGCGGCGCCGACCCTCTGAGACAATTGAGGCATGGTCGACACGCAGCTGCGGGTGTGGGTGGGCGGTCGTCTCGTCGACCCGGAGGCCCCCTCGATCTCCGCGCTCGACCACGGCCTGACCGTGGGCGACGGGGTCTTCGAGACGCTGAAGGTCGTCGACGGCGAGCCCTTCGCGCTCACCCGCCACCTGCGCCGCCTCGCCACCTCGGCCGCGGGTCTGGGCCTGGTGCCTCCGGACGTCGCTGCCCTGCGCGAGGGCATGGCCGCCGTCCTGCAGGCCGGCGAGCCGATCGGATTCGGCCGGTTGCGGCTCACCATGACCGGCGGCCACGGGCCGCTCGGCTCCGACCGGGGTGACGCGCCCCCGACCTACGTCGTCGTGGCCTCACCGGTGCCGCGTCCGGAAGCGACGACCGCGGTGAGCGTGGTGCCGTGGACCCGCAACGAGCGCAGCGCCGTCGCCGGGCTCAAGACGACCTCGTACGCCGAGAACGTCGTCGCCCTGGCTCACGCCCGCCGGCACGGGGCCAGCGAGGCGCTGTTCACCAACACCCGCGGGAACCTGTGCGAGGGCACCGGGTCGAACGTCTTCGTGGCGGTCGACGGCCGCCTGGTGACGCCGCCGCTGTCGTCGGGCTGCCTCGCCGGCATCACCCGCGAGCTGCTGGTCGAGTGGGCCATCGACGACGGGATCGAGGTCGTCGAGGCCGAGCTGGGGCTGGACGACCTGCGGGCCGCCACGGAGGTGCTGCTGACCTCCTCGACACGCGACGTCCAGCCGGTGCGGCAGGTCGATGATCGGCACCTGAACGCGCCGGGCCCGCTCGGGACGGCGGCGGCCGACCTGTTCCGCCGGCGAGCCGCGGAGAACGTCGACCCCTGAGGGCCGGCTCAGGCTCAGGCGAGCAGCTTCGCGACCACCGAGTCGAGGTCGAGGTGGTCGCCCTCGAAGCCCAGCGGCACGGCCTCGTAGGTGCGGCGCAGGAAGGCGTCCAGGCCGCTGGCGTCGGCAGCCAGCAGGGCGCTGCCGTCCGGCGAGCTGAGCTGCAGCATCACCACGTGCCGACCACGGTCGACCGTCGGCCAGACGCGGACGTCACCCTCGCCGCAGTCGCCGTGCAGCCCGTCGGCGAGCAGGTCGCGGCCGAGCACCCACGAGATCGACTCCGCTCCGGCCCGGAAGGTGGCCTCGACGGCGAACGGGTCGCTCGCCTCGAACCGCAGCGTGGCGGTCAGCTGGACGCCTTCGTCACCCGGCACCACGAGGCGCAGGTCGACGTCGTCGATGACCGACATGGGGGGCTGCAGCATGGCGCGTCCTCCTGGGGCGAGGGGCGGGATAGCCCGGTCGACAAGCCCGGTCATCGCAGATGTTCCCATCTGGAGGACCCGTGAAACCTCTCTGTCCGATTTCGACGGAAAGTCTTCGGCTCAGGCGCAAACCCTACTGCCGCAACAGTAAAGAGAAGGTCAAGTCGGGGTACAGGAACGAGCAAGACCGCGTCGTCCGGCGCGGTGGTGTCACCCGAACGTAGGCTTGCGCACCATGGAGCAGCCGACGCCGGGGGAGCGCGACCACTCACACGACCACACGGTGCTCGTCGACGAGGACGAGGATCGTTTCGCCTGGCGCGCTCGGATCAAGCGCAATCCGACCACTCGACGCATTTACCGCATCGTGGTGGGCGTCGTCGGGCTCGCGGTGATGGCGGTAGGCATCCTGGCGATCCCCGCCCCCGGACCGGGCTGGGCCATTGTCTTCGTCGGGCTGGCGATCCTGGCCAGCGAGTTCGAGAAGGCCGACCGACTGCTCGGCTTCGCCCGCAAGCACGTGCACCGGTGGACCACGTGGATCAGCCAACAGGCGCTGTGGGTGCGAATCGCCGTGGGGCTCGCCACCCTCGTGCTCGTGCTGGCCATCTTCTGGGGTTACTTCGCGGCGTTCGGAGTGCCCGGGTGGCTGCCCGGCTTCGCCCGCAGCTTCCTGGTGCGGGTGCCCGGGTTGGAGTGAGGCGCCGCCCATCAGGTAGTGTTACCGACCGCAGCACGGGCGATTGGCTCAGTGGTAGAGCGCCTCGTTCACACCGAGGAGGTCACTGGTTCGAACCCAGTATCGCCCACTCCCGCACCCGCTGGTCGCCTCGCGACCGGCGGGTTCTGCGTTCTCGTGAGGGCTTCGCGGCAGGCGTAGGCTCGCCTGCGTGAGCCACGAAGCCGAGCACCAGGTCGTCGGACGCGTCGCCGGCCTGCGTGCCTTCCCCGTGAAGTCGATGACCGCGCCCCGGCTGGAGCACGCGCGCGTCGAGGCCAGCGGGCTGCAGCACGACCGCGCGTGGGCCGTCGTCGACGACGAGGGTGCGGTGGTGACCGCCAAGCAGGTGAGCGCGTTGCGCGACGTGGCGGCCGTCGTCCCGGAGGGCGCGCACGCTCCCGAGCTGGTGCTCGCGGGCGAGGACGAGCCGCTCACGGGTGCGGCGGCCGACGCGGCCGTGGCCCGGCTCGTCGGTCGGCCCGCTCGGTTGCAGGTGGCGGACGGTGCGTCGTTCGCCGACGTCGCGCCCGTGCACGTCGTCAGCCACCAGGCCGTCGAGCAGGCGGCAGCCGACGAGGGCACCACGCTGGGCGACCCGGCGTGCAGCGTCGAGGAGCCTCGGGCCAACGTCGAGCTCGACCTCAGCGCCGGAGAGCTCGAGACGGCCTGGGTCGGCCGCGAGCTGCACCTCGGTGACGTCGTGCTGCGGATCAGCCAGCAGCCCAAGCACTGCCTGGGCGTGTACGCCGACGTGGTGCAGGCCGGTACGGTCGAGGTCGGGGACGACGTCCGGCTCGTCTGACGCCGCGAAACCCCGTCGGCCGGCACCAGGCCGCGCCGATACGATCGCCTGAGCCGGTGAGCGCCGGCGTCCCACTGACCAGGAGGCCTCCGTGTCCGCCCAGATCACCGTGTCCGTCGCCGGGAGCGAGCGATCGGTGCCGGCGGGCACGACGGCGGGCGAGCTGTTCGAGGACGCCGCGCGCGGCCCGCAGGCCGTCGTCGTCGCGCGGGTCGGCGGCGAGCTGCGTGACCTCAGCCACGTGCTGGGCGACGGCGACGTCGTCGAGCCGGTCACCATCGACAGCGAGGACGGTCTGGCGGTGCTGCGGCACTCCACCGCCCACGTGCTCGCCCAGGCCGTGCAGCAGGTGAACCCCAAGGCGCGGCTCGGCATCGGCCCGCCGGTGCGCGACGGCTTCTACTACGACTTCGACGTCGACACCCCATTCACCCCGGACGACGTCAAGGCGCTCGAGAAGGCGATGCAGAAGATCGTCAACGAGGGCCAGACCTTCGCGCGCCGCGTGGTGAGCGACGACGACGCGCGCGCCGAGCTCGCCGACGAGCCGTACAAGCTCGAGCTCATCGGCCTCACGGGCGGTGCGGCCGAGGCGGCCGAGGGTGCCTCGGCCGAGGTCGGTGCGGGCGAGCTCACCATCTACGACAACCTGCGCCGCGACGGCTCGGTGGCGTGGAAGGACCTCTGCCGCGGCCCGCACCTGCCCACCACCAAGCTGATCGGCAACGGGTTCAAGCTCATGCGCACCGCGGCCGCCTACTGGCGCGGCAGCGAGAAGAACCCCCAGCTGCAGCGGGTCTACGGCACCGCCTGGCCCACCAAGGACGAGCTCAAGAGCTACCTCGACCGGCTCGCCGAGGCCGAGCGTCGCGACCACCGCAAGCTGGGCGCCGAGCTCGACCTCTTCTCGTTCCCCGACGAGATCGGCTCCGGCCTGGCGGTGTTCCACCCCAAGGGCGCCGTGATGCGCATGGAGATGGAGGAGTACTCGCGCCGCCGGCACATCGAGGCGGGGTACTCGTTCGTCAACACCCCGCACATCACCAAGGCCAAGCTCTTCGAGACCTCGCGTCACCTCGAGTGGTACGCCGACGGCATGTACCCGCCCATGCACCTGGACGCCGAGCTGAATGCCGACGGCTCGGTGCGCAAGCCGGGGCAGGACTACTACCTCAAGCCGATGAACTGCCCCATGCACAACCTGGTCTTCCAGTCGCGGGGCCGGTCGTACCGCGAGCTGCCGCTGCGGCTCTTCGAGTTCGGCACCGTCTACCGCTACGAGAAGTCCGGCGTCGTGCACGGCCTCACCCGGGCCCGCGGCTTCACCCAGGACGACGCGCACATCTACTGCACCCGCGAGCAGATGCGCGACGAGCTCGCCTCGCTGCTCACCTTCGTGCTGAACCTGTTGCGCGACTACGGGTTGAACGACTTCTACCTCGAGCTGTCGACCCGCGACCCCGACAAGTCCGTCGGCGACGACGCGACCTGGGCCGAGGCCACCGAGACCCTGCGCGACGTGGCCACCGAGTCGGGTCTGCAGCTGGTCGACGACCCGGGCGGTGCGGCGTTCTACGGCCCGAAGATCTCGGTGCAGGCCACCGACGCGATCGGGCGCACCTGGCAGCTGTCGACCATCCAGCTCGACTTCTTCGAGCCCGAGCTGTTCGAGCTCGAGTACACCGCGCCCGACGGCTCGCGCCAGCGCCCGGTGATGATCCACCGCGCGCTGTTCGGCTCGATCGAGCGGTTCTTCGGCATCCTCGTCGAGCACTACGCGGGCGCCTTCCCGGCGTGGCTGGCCCCGGTGCAGGTCGTCGCGATCCCGGTGGCTGACGCCCACGTCGACTACCTGCAGGACGTCGCGGCCCGGCTGCGCGCCGAGGGCGTGCGCGTCGAGGTCGACACCGCCGACGACCGGTTCCCGAAGAAGATCCGCAACGCGCAGAAGGCCAAGGTGCCGTTCATGCTCATCGCGGGTGACGACGACGTGAGCAAGGGCGCCGTGTCGTTCCGGTACCGCGACGGCTCGCAGAACAACGGCGTGCCGCTCGACGACGCCGTCACCGAGATCCTCGAGGCGATCCGCACGCGGGCCGTCACCTCGTGACCGACGAGCACGTCGAGCCGGCCGACCAGTTCGTCGGTGAGCCGGACGGTTTCGAGCGCCTCTGGACGCCGCACCGCATGGTCTACATCGACGGCCAGAGCAAGCCGGCCGACGACTCCACGCACGAGTGCCCGTTCTGCCGCGTGCCGCGCCGGGACGACGAGGCCGGGCTCGTCGTCCACCGCGGCGAGCTCGCCTTCGTCGTCCTGAACCTCTACCCGTACAGCCCGGGGCACCTCATGGTGTGCCCCTACCGGCACGTCGCCGCCTACGTCGACCTCACCGATGACGAGACGCACGAGATCGCGGCACTGACGCAGACGGCGATCCGCACGCTCACGGCGGTCTCGGCGCCGCACGGGTTCAACGTCGGCATGAACCAGGGTGCGGTGGCCGGGGCGGGCATCGCCGCGCACCTGCACCAGCACGTCGTGCCGCGCTGGGGTGGCGACTCGAACTTCATGCCGATCATCGCGCGCACCAAGCCGCTGCCGGTGCTGCTGGGTGACACGCGCCAGCGTTTAGCCGACGCCTGGGCCGGCTCCTGAGCGCGCGTGCGGTGGTGGGTGCGGCGCAAGTGTCGTGATCGCAGCGCATTCGCCGCACCCACAGCCGCACGCTGCTGTCCTACGACCTGCGATGCATCAGTAGGGGGCGTACTCGACCAGGGTCGCGCGTCGGCGCCAGCCCGGGCGCGGGCCGAGCGAGCGGATACCCGCGTACCCCGTCGAGCTCCGGACGTCGCCGGGAGC
>JBQCES010000016.1:0-7245 GCA_051960055.1 Angustibacter sp.
CCTCGTCCTCGGCGGTGAGCCGGGCGATGGGGGTGACGTCCTTCAGCGTGACCTGCGCCTGGTTGGTCGCGACGGCACCGACCATCACGAGCCCCATCACCATGAGCGAGTGGTCGCTCTTGTCGTTGGCGAGCTGCGCGAGGCCGACGGTGCCGCCGGCGCCCGTGACGTTCTTGACCGTCACCGACTTGGCGAGGTCGGCGGACTCGATGGCCGAGCCCATGGCCCGGGCTGTGCCGTCCCACCCGCCACCGGGGGCGGCCGGCGCCATGATGTCCAGGCGCGCGAGGGCCTTGTCGCTGCCACTGGCGGAGGCCGACCCGCTGTTGCTGCAGGCGGCCAGCCCGAGGGCCGCGACCGCTGCGACGGCGGCGGTCGCCACGCGGCGCACCGAGCGCGGACGCCGTGGCCCCGGGCCGGTGAAGGTGAGCACGTGCTGCGTCATGGTGTTCCTCCCGGACGTCAGGACGCCGTCGTCCTGATCGGGTCGGGACGCTAGGGACCGCAGCGGGTCCGGCGGAACGCTGAGGTCGTAGAGGTCTTAGTGCTCGTTGGGGTCGTAGTGGTCGTTTCGGTCTCGGACCCGCTGCGGCCGGTGCTACGGCACCATGGGCGGATGCGCCGCAGCATCCCGCTGGCCGTCCAGCTCCTCGCCATGCAGGTCGTCATCGTGCTGGTGACCGTCGTCGTGGCCGGCGGTCTGGCGGTGCGCCTGCAGGAGCACCAGATCCGCGAGGCCTACGCGCGGCGGGTGCTCACGATCGCGCGGAGCCTGTCGACCGTGCCCAGCGTGCTCGACGCCTACGAGTCGTCCGACCCCTCGCGCACGCTGCAGCCCCTGGCGGAGACGGTGCGGCAGGCGGCGGGTGCGACGTTCGTCGTCTTCACGAACGACCAGGGGCTGCGCTACTCCCACCCCGACCCCAGCAAGATCGGCAAGATGGTGTCGACCGACCCGAGCGTGCCGCTGCACGGCTCGGAGTTCGTCGGCACCGAGACCGGCTCCCTCGGCCGCTCGCTGCGCGCCAAGGTGCCGGTGACCGACGCGAGCGGCGCCGTGAAGGGCACCGTGTCGGTGGGGATCCTGGAGTCCCGCCTGTCGCAGGATCTCGCGGGGGTGGTCCCGTCGCTGGCCGCCTGGCTCGCCGGTGCGGCGCTGCTGGGTGTGGTCGGCGCGGCCGCCGTCACGCGGTTGGTGCGCCGCCGGATCTTCGGTCTGGAGCCCGGGCAGATCGCCGAGCTGCTGAAGACCCGCGACGCCATGCTGCACGGCATCCGCGAGGGCGTCGTGGCGCTCGACGACCGCGGCCGGCTCGCCCTGGTGAACGACGAGGCGGTGCGGCTGCTCGGGCTCGCCGACGACCCCACCGGTCACGACGCCGCCGACGTCCTCGACGCCGAGGTGCTGGGTGCGCTCGTGAGCGACCCCGACCCCGTCACCGACCGCGTCGTGCTCGCGGGTGAGCGGCTGCTGGTGGCCAACCGCACGACCGCGCGCGTCGGCGACCGCGACGTCGGACGCGTGCTGACCCTGCGCGACCGCACCGAGCTGTTCGACGCGCTGCGCGCCCTGCAGGGTCAGCGGAGCATCACCGACGCGCTGCGCGCGCAGGCGCACGAGTTCTCGAACCACCTGCACGTGCTGTCGGGTCTCATCGAGCTCGGTCGCCACGGCGAGGCCGTGCGGTTCATCGAGCGGCTCGGCGCGGGCAGCAGCCTGCTGGGCGGCGAGAGCATGAGCCAGATCGAGGACGCCGGCGTGGCCGCGCTGCTCGTGGCCAAGGGCGCTGCGGCACGCGAGCGGGGAGTGACCCTGCGGCTCACCGACGACACCGAGGTGAGCGACGGCGCGGGCGACGACGTCCTCACCGTGCTCGGCAACCTCGTCGACAACGCCGTGGACGCCGCCGGGCCGGGCGGCACGGTCGAGGTGCACCTGCTGACCAGCCCGGACGGCGCCATCACCTTGCGCGTGAGCGACGACGGCCCCGGTGTGCCCCCGGAGCGGCGGCGCAGCATCTTCGAACCGGGCACGTCGTCGAAGACCGTCACGCCCGACCACCACGGCCAGGGCATCGGGCTCGCGCTGGTCGAACGCATCTCGCGCCGCCGTCAGGGGTCGGCGCGGGTCGACGAGCGACCCGGCGGCGGGGCGGTCTTCACGGTGCACCTGCCGGCGACGCCGTCGGCCGCGCTGTCAGCAGCGGCGCGAGGGACGCGATGACGAGCCAGCGGCAGCAGCCGGTGCGGGTGCTGGTGGTCGACGACGACTTCGCCGTGGCCGCGATCCACCGACGCTACGTCGAGACCCTGCCGGGGTTCGTGGTCGTCGGCGAGGCGCACCAGGGGGCCGACGCGCTGCGCGCGATCGACGAGCTGGCGCCCGACCTCGTGCTGCTCGACATCTACCTGCCGGACATGTCGGGCGTGGAGGTGCTGCGGCGCCTGCGCTCCGCTTCCGCCGGCGAGACGATCGACGTCATCGCCATCACCGCGTCGCGCGAGGTGGAGACGGTGCGCGCGGCGATGTCGGGCGGCGTCGTGCACTACCTCATCAAGCCCTTCACCCTGGCCGCCTTGCAGGAGCGGCTCATGGCGTACGCCGCCCAGCGCCGCGAGCTGCAGCAGCTCGTCGGCGGTGGGGTGCGCGACCAGGCCGACGTCGACCGCCTGCTCTCGCCGGGCCAGCGTCCGGCCCGGCCGGCGCCGGACCTGCCCAAGGGCCTGTCGGCGCACACGCTGCAGCTGGTCGAGCGGGCGTTGAAGGACGCCGGGCGCGAGCTGTCGGCCGGTGAGGCCGCCGAGCTGTGCGGGCTCTCGCGCGTGTCGACGCGCCGCTACCTCGAGCACCTGGCCGCGCGGGGCCTCGCCCAGGTCAAGCCCCGCTACGGGTCCGCCGGCCGTCCCGAGCACGGCTACCGCTGGGTCTCCGGCGCCGGGTGACGCCGCCCGCGCCGGGCGGAGTTGCCGGTCCGGCCCCGCGCGAGCCTCGGGAACGGCACCATGAGGACGTGACCGAGCAGCAGGACGGCATCGCCGTCGTGGGTGGGGGGATCGTGGGGCTCGCCATCGCGCGCGAGCTGACCCGACGCCGTCCCGGAACGCGCATCGTGGTGCTGGAGAAGGAGGACACCCTCGCCAGCCACCAGACCGGACACAACTCCGGCGTCGTGCACGCGGGGTTGTACTACCGGCCGGGCAGCCTCAAGGCGACCCTGTGCACCCGCGGCCGCCACCTGCTGCGCGACTACTGCGCCGAGCACGACCTGCCGTACGTCGAGTGCGGCAAGCTCGTGGTCGCCGTCGACGCCGCCGAGATGGCGAGGTTCGCCGCCCTCGAGACCACGGCGCGCGACAACGGCGTACCGGCCCTGCGCCGGGTCGACGGCTCGGGGCTGCGCGAGATCGAGCCGCACGTCGCCGGGCTGGCCGGACTGCACTCCCCGCACACGGCGATCACCGACTACGTCGCGATCTCCCAGTCGCTCGCGCGTGAGGTCGAGCAGGCAGGTGGCGAGATCCGCCGGGGCACCGAGGTGACGGACGTCGCGCGGCGCGTCGGCGGAGCCGACGTCACGGCGGCGGGGCGCGTGCACCGCTTCGACGAGGTGGTGGTCTGTGCCGGGTTGCACGCCGACCGGTTGGCGCAGCGCGTCGACGGCGAGCGCAGCCCGCGCATCGTGCCGTTCCGCGGCGAGTACATGCAGGTGCGGTCGGACAAGGTCGACCTCGTCCGCGGCCTGGTCTACCCGGTGCCCGACCCGCGCTACCCGTTCCTGGGCGTGCACTTCACCCGCCGCGTGGGTGGTGGCCTGGAGGTCGGGCCCAACGCCGTCCTCGCCCTGCGCCGCGAGGGCTACCGGCGCCGCGACGTCACGCCCCGGGACGTCAAGGACATCGTCACCTGGCCGGGCTTCTGGCAGCTGGCGCGTCAGCACTGGCGCACGGGCGCGAGCGAGGTGCTCGGGTCGCTGTCGAAGACGGTCTACATGCGCACGGCTCAGCGGTACGTCCCCGAGATCGGTGCGTCGGACGTCGTGCGCGCCGGGTCAGGGGTGCGAGCTCAGGCGGTGGAGCGCGACGGCGGTCTCGTCGACGACTTCCGGGTCAGCCACCAGGACGGGATCACCTGCGTCCGCAACGCGCCGTCGCCCGCCGCGACGTCGAGCCTGGCGATCGCCGAGCACGTCGCGGACCTCATGCAGCGCGCGTGACCAGCGATGGCATCACGGGGGTGTCGGTGGATGCCGCGGGGTTTCGGCGCGCCGATGTCGGCAACCGTGGGAGTCACAGCGGTTCGAAGTCGTCCGATGCGGCGCTTCGAAGGATCAACCGCTGCTGTGCCAGGCATGAGCGCGCCCACGTCGACACTTCATCGAGGGTGCCGAACCGCTCGTGATGGCGGTGTTCGTCTTGCCAGGAGGCTTCCCATACTCCGTCAGTGTGGCCGGTCACGTAGACCGTTCCGTGCCCTGGGCGCGGTTCCGAAGTGGGTGGTGGAGGCACGCGGGGCAGCGCCTGCTGTTCGTCATCGAGATAGAAGCGATGCGGCGCCGGGCGGTAGTCCTCACCTGACACAGGGTTCCTCCATCACGCTCGGCCCGTTCGGAAGGGTCGCAAGCCTGCAGGGTCGGCCTCTCCGACGGGGCGTCGGTCATCTTGCCGCGTAGCCCACCGAGTGGGCCAGCCGCTGCCGCACAGAGCACTTGAGGCGGCGTTGAACACATCGGCGACGTCCGGAGCGGTCCGGTCAGCTCGCCGCCCTGAAGCGCCGCAGGCGCAGGCTGTTGCTCACGACGAACACCGAGCTGAAGGCCATCGCCGCGCCCGCAATGAGCGGGTTCAGCAGGCCCAGTGCGGCGAGCGGCAGGGCAGCCACGTTGTAGGCGAAGGCCCAGAACAGGTTGCCCTTGATAGTGCGCAACGTCGCGCGCGAGAGCCGGATCGCGTCGACCGCCGATCGCAGGTCTCCGCGCACGAGCGTGAGGTCGGACGCCTCGATCGCCACGTCGGTGCCGGTGCCCATGGCCAGACCCAGGTCAGCCGTGGCGAGCGCGGCCGCGTCGTTGACGCCGTCACCGACCATGGCGACCGTGCGCCCCTCGCCCTGAAGCCGTTGCACCACAGCCACCTTGTCGGCCGGCAGCACCTCGGCGACGACGTCGTCAGCCGCGATGCCCACCTCGGCGGCCACCGCGCGGGCCGCCCGCTCGTTGTCACCCGTGAGCAGCACGGGCCGCAGCCCGAGCCCGCGCAGCGCCGCGATGGCCTCGCGCGACGTCGGCTTCACCGAATCGGCCACGACCACGACGCCCCGCAGCGCGCCGTCCCAGCCGACCCAGATCGGCGTGCGGCCCTGACGCTCCGCCTGTTCCACAGCCTGCTCGAGCTCGGGCGCCGCAGCCATGGCCCAGTCGGCCGTGAGCCAGCTGAGCCGGCCCGCCACGACCGCGCGGCCGTCGACGACACCCTGCACGCCGCGCCCGTCGTGGCTCAGGAAGCTCTCGACCGCGGGGTGCGGCGTTCCACCGCGGGCGGCGCTGGCCGCCTCGGCGATCGCGGCGGCGATGGGGTGCGCCGAGGCGTGCTCGACCGCACCGGCCAGCCGCAGCACCTCGTCAGCCGACTCACCGGGCGCGGCGATGACGTCCTGGACGCTCATCCGGCCCGTGGTGACCGTGCCGGTCTTGTCGAGCACGACGGTGTCGATGGTGCGCGTGGACTCCAGCACCTGCGGACCCTTGATGAGGATGCCGAGCTGCGCGCCCCGACCGGTGCCGACGAGCAGCGCGGTCGGTGTGGCGAGGCCGAGCGCGCAGGGGCAGGCGATGATCAGCACGGCGACCGCGGCCGTGAAGGCCGTGGCCGTCGAGGCCCCCGTCAGCAGCCACACGACGAGCGTCGCGAGCGCCAGCAGGATCACCACAGGCACGAACACGGCCGACACGCGGTCGGCGAGGCGCTGCACCTCGGCCTTGCCGCTCTGGGCGTCCTCGACGAGCCGGGCCATCTGCGCGAGCTGGGTGTCAGCGCCGACGCGCGTGGCGCGCACGACCAGCCGGCCTCCGGCGTTCACGGTGGCTCCGACGACGGCGTCGCCCGGCCCGACCTCGACGGGCACGGACTCGCCGGTGAGCATCGAGGCGTCGACGGCGGACGTGCCCTCGACGACCTCGCCGTCGGTGGCGACCTTCTCACCCGGTCGCACCACGAAGCGGTCGCCCACCACGAGCTGGCTCACCGGGATCCGCACCTCAGCGGGCCCGGACGCCGCGTCGCGCAGGACGGCGACGTCCTTGGCGCCCAGGTCGAGCAGCGCGCGCAGGGCGGCGCCCGACCGGCGCTTGGCGCGGGCCTCGAAGTACCGGCCCGACAGGATGAACACGGTGACGGCGGAGGCGACCTCGAGGTAGATCTCGTTGGCGCCGGCGCCCTGCTCGGGCAGCAGCGTGAACGACATGCGCATGCCGGGCATGCCGGCGTCGCCGATGAACAGCGCCCACAGCGACCACAGGTACGCCGCGCTGACGCCCACCGAGATGAGGGTGTCCATCGTGGCGGCGCCGTGCCGGGCGTTGGTGACGGCGGCACGGTGGAACGGCCAGGCACCCCAGACCACCACCGGCGAGGCGAGGGTGAGCGAGAGCCACTGCCAGCTCGTGAACTGCAGCGGCGGCACCATCGCGAGCACGACCACCGGCACGGTCAGTGCCAGGCTGATCAGCAGGCGGCGGCGCAGCGCGTCGGTCTCGTCGTCGGCGGCCTCGCCGACATCCGCGCTCTCGGTCTGGGCCGGAGGTTGGGGCAGCGTGGCGCCGTAGCCCGTGGCCTCGACCACGGAGACGAGCTCGTCGGGCGTCACGCCCTCGGGGAAGGTGACCTTCGCCTTCTCGGTGGCGTAGTTGACGCTCGCGGTGACGCCGTCGAGCTTGTTGAGCTTCTTCTCTATGCGGGCGGCGCACGACGCGCAGGTCATGCCGCTGATCGCGAGCTCGACGCTGGACGCCGGCGCGGGTACGGCAGGGGGGTTCGTCGGGCTCATGCCGGATCAGCCGCCAGGTGGTAGTCGCCGGCCTCGTCGAGCGCGCCCTCGACCTGCTCGCGCGACAGCGGCTCGGCGCTGGTCACGGTGACGTTCGAGACGCCGCCGGCGACGAGGTCGACGTCGACCTGCTCGACTCCGGGAAGCGCGCTGAGCTCGGTGGTGACGGCAGAGGCGCAGTGACCGCAGGTCATGCCGGTGAC
>JBQCES010000017.1:0-3365 GCA_051960055.1 Angustibacter sp.
GGGGCCCCCCCCCCCGGGCGCCCCCCCCCCCACTTCTCTGCTGTCGAGGGCTCGAGCTCAGCCGAGGCGGACGAGCATCTTGCCGGTGTTGCCGCCGTTGAGCAGCGAGCGGAACGCCTCGGGCGTGCTCTCGATGCCCTCGGCGACGGTCTCGCGCCACACGACGTCGCCGTCGCGCAGCCAGCCCGACATGTCGGCGAGGAACTGCGGGCGCAGGTGCGCGTGGTCACCGACGATGAAGCCGCGCAGGGTGAGCCGGTTCTGCACCAGGCGCGCGAGGTTGCGCGGGCCGGGCGGCGGCTCCGTGGCGTTGTAGGCCGAGATCGCACCGCAGAGGGCCGCGCGGCCGTGCAGGCGCAGCGAGCCGATCGCTGCCTCTAGGTGGTCGCCGCCGACGTTGTCGAAGTAGACGTCGATGCCGTCCGGCGCGGCCTCACGCAGCTGCTGGCGGATCGGCGCGGCCTTGTAGTCGAGCGCGTTCGAGAAGCCGAGCTCGTCGACGAGCCAGCGGGTCTTCTCCGCGCCACCGGCGCTGCCGATCACCTGCTTGGCGCCCTTGAGCCGCGCGATCTGGCCGACGAGCGAGCCGACGGCGCCGGCCGCGGCCGACACGAACACGGTCTCGCCCGGCTGCATCGCCGCCACCTCGAGCAGGCCCGCGTACGCCGTCAGGCCGGGCATGCCCATGACACCGAGGTAGCTCTGGGCCGGGGCGAGGTCGGTGTCGACCTTCTGGACGCGCTCGGCAGGGAGCACCGCGGCCTCACGCCAGCCCAGCCCGTGCAGCACGGAGTCACCGACGGCCACGGTGGTGACACCGTCGCCGACCTGCTCGACGACGCCCACCGCGCCGCCGTCCATCGGCTCGTTGAGCGCGAACGGCGCGACGTAGGACTTCGCGTCGTTCATCCGGCCGCGCATGTACGGGTCGACGCTCAGCCACGTGTTGCGCACGAGCACCTCGCCGGGCCCGGGGTCGGGCAGGTCGGTGCTGACGAGCGCGACGTCGTCGTCCGCGAGCTCGCCGTGAGGGCGGCTCACGAGGTGCCAGGCGCGGCTGGTGGTGGGCATGAAGTTCCCTTCGTCGTCCGGATAGGTCCTTCGGCGGCAAGGACGGCGGGCGCCCAGGCCTTCCCGACCTCGCTCGTGCCGATGATCACACGGCATATTCGGCTGGACGCTCGCGTTAGACTGGGTGCACAACTCAACAGCGCTGATGTCCCGCCCATGGGGGTGATCGGTTTCGACGTTGGTCGTACTCCCAGGAGAAGCGGGTCGAGGACGCACGGTTATCTCGTTAACGATCCGTGCAAACCAACAGGTGCCGATTCTCACAGCACCGACTTCGCCCTCGCCGCCTGAGCGAGCGTAGAAGTCCGTCAGCCCGTGGTCGCTCTCGCCACGGTTCCTGGCGTCAGCTAGAGAGCCACTGCTTCCGCCGCATGCCGCGGGCGGCGGAGGGACTCTTACGCGGCTGAGCCCGGCAGCGACTTGCCTGCGTGATCGCTGGGGCCGAGAAATCCCGTAGCAGGCTGCACCCGGAGAAGTCCTGGTTCTGCGTCAGCGGACGCGGGTTCGATTCCCGCCACCTCCACCACCATGGCGACATCAGCGCTGGCGACGAGGGCCCGGCCGCACGGTCGGGCCCTCGTCGTGCGTGATGCCTCCGGTGACCCCGTGAACCCCGTTGACCCGCGCTGCCCGGCGGATCATCATGGCGGCGAGAGCGCTCGGGCCGAGCCTCGGGCCTCTCCGGGAGGTCCGATGACAGCGCGCAGCGTCGACCTCTTCGTCACGACGATCGACCGACCACCGGACGTCGTCTTCGCCTACCTCTCGGACGTGAGCAGGCACGGTGAGTGGTCACCCAGGCCGTTCCGCGTCGAGGGGTCGAGCGGGCCGGTCGCGGTCGGCGACCGATTCACCTCGGTGGGCAGCGTCCCCGGCGACAAGAACCATCGCAACGACGTCACCGTGGTCGAGTGCGCCGGGCGACGGCTGGTGCTGGACTCCCACGACCGCGGCGAGCACTTCGTCAACACCTTCGAGGTGGAGGAGGATGGCGCCGGCAGCCGGGTGACCCGCACGGTCGACGCACCGAAGCCGTCGTTCCCGCTGTCGGTCGTGTTCCCGCTCATCATGGCCGCGGTGATCCGCCCCGACGTGAACAAGGGGCTGGCCAACCTGAAGGCCGCTCTCGAGCGGAGCTGAGCTGAGGCTCTGCAGCTTCTCGCAAAAGCCTGCGCGACAGCACAGGACGGGCGTAGCGTCCCGGCTACTTCCGCCGGGTGCGTGACGTAGGTCACACACCCTCGTCCCGCAGGGGGAGAGTCATGAGGTCTGCGTATCGAGTCATCGCCGGGCTGATCTCGCTCGGCGTCGTGGTGCAAGCCGCGTCCATCGCCTACGCGATGTTCGCGATCGCCCACGAGGTCGACAACGGCACGGTCATCGACAAGAACTACGTCGAGCACGCCAGTGGCCCGGAGGGCCTCGGCTTCGCGATCCACGCCATCGACGGGCAGATGGTGATCCCGCTGCTGGCCGTGGTGCTCGTGGTCGTGTCGTTCTTCGCCAAGGTCGCGGGCGGCGTGAAGTGGGCGGCGTTCACGTTGCTCGCCGTGGTCGTGCAGGTCGTGCTGGCGTTCGTGTCGTTCGCGGCGCCGGTGGCCGGGTTCCTGCACGGCCTCAACGCGCTGACCGTCTTCTCGCTCGGCGTGTTCGCCGCCCGCCGGGCGCGCGCCGGCGTCGGTGAGCCGGTGACGGCGACGACGACGGCGCCGGCCACCGTCTGACGGACGGCGTCAGCCGACACCGTCCGCCTCGTGCACCAGTAGCGCGAGCGCCGTGCGGTTGGTGAGGTCGAGCTTGGCCAGCACGCTGGAGACGTGCGCCTTCACCGTGGCCACGCTCATGAGCAGCTCGGCGGCGATCTCGGCGTTCGACCGGCCGCGCGCGACGGCCACGGCCACCTGGCGCTCGCGCTCGGTGAGGCGCGCCAGCGCCTGCTCCGCTCGCTGCCGGACGTCGGTGCCGGCCACGGTGGCGGCCATCAGGCGGCGGGTGATGGACGGCGACAGGTACGGTTCGCCGGACGCCACTCGCCGCACGGCGTCGGCGATCTGCGCTGGCGGTGTGTCCTTGAGCAGGAAGCCGCTCGCGCCTGCGTGCAGCGCGGCGAGGACGTCGCTGTCTGCGTCGAAGGTGGTGAGCACGATGACCTGCGGCGGCCGCGGCCGCGCGCGCAGCCGACGAGTGGCGGTGACGCCGTCGACCCGGGGCATCCGCAGGTCCAACAGCACCACGTGCGGCGCGTGGCGGTCGACCACCACGGGCCCGTGCTCGCCGTCCGACGCCGCACCCAC
>JBQCES010000018.1:0-5905 GCA_051960055.1 Angustibacter sp.
GGAGCCGGGACGCGGTGTCACGATAACACCAGCCGTGCCGACCCGTGTTCCCGCTCTCGCCGGCCGGCGTAGGCGTGTCGGGGCTCAGCCCACAGCAGCGGCACCCGGGCCGCCGACGTCCGGCGTGAGGCACTGCCACCCCCGGCCGGCAGCTGCTGCGCAGTGCAGGCGGTCGCCGTCGAGGCGGTCGGACGTGGTCAGCACGAGGACGCTCGGCCCGGCGCCCGACACCACGGCGGCCAGACCGTCCCGGCGCAGCTGCTCGACCAGCGCGATGGTGTCGGGCATGGCCGCGGCTCGCTGGCGCTGGTGCAGTCGGTCGTGCGTCGCGGGCAGCAACAGCGTGGGGTCGGTCGTCAGGGCGTGCACCAGCAGCGCGGTGCGCGCGACGTTCGCGGCGGCGTCCTCGTGGCTGACGCTGGCTGGCAGCACCGACCGCGCGTGGTGCGTGGCCAGTCGGCTGGTCGGCACGAGCAGCACGGCAGCGACGCCGGGGTGCACCGTGAGCCGCACGGCGTCGGGCGCCTCGACCGGGCCCCAGGCGATCGTCAGCCCACCCAGCAGGGCAGCAGCCGCGTTGTCGGGATGACCCTCGAGCTGCGTGGCCGCGCGCAGCAGCGCGTCGTCGTCGATCGCGCCCACGAGCTCACGGCCGGCGACCAGGCCGCCCACGACCGCGGCCGCCGACGAACCCAGGCCCCGACCATGAGGAATCGCGTTGCGGCACACCAGGTGCAGACCTGCGGGCTGCGCCACGCCCGCGACGTCGAACGCGAGCCGGATCGCCCGGACGACGAGGTGCTGCTCCCCCGCACCAGCGAGGTCGTCAGCGCCCTCACCGCTCACCTCGACGACGACGTCGGGCTGGTCGAGCACCTCGACGCTGATCTCGTCGTGGATGCCGAGCGCCAGCCCGAGACAGTCGAAACCCGGCCCGAGGTTGGCACTCGTCGCACCCACGCGCACGCGGGTGCTCGCACGCGCCGGCACGTCAGCCCTCGAGGCCGAGGGCTGCCGCCGCGGACATCGCGTCGACCGGCACCCGCACCGGCTGGACGTCGGAGCCGTCGGCAGTACGCAGCGCCCACTGCGGGTCCTTGAGGCCGTGCCCGGTGACGGTGCAGACGACGCGCTGCCCAGGCGCCAGACCCCCGGCGGCGTGCACCTTCAGCAGCCCGGCGACACCCGCCGCCGACGCCGGCTCCACGAACACGCCCTCGCGGCTCGCGAGCAGCCGGTGGGCGAGCAGGATCTCCTCGTCGGTGACAGCCTCGATGCGGCCGCCGCTGTCGTCGCGCGCGGCCTCGGCCTGCCGCCACGAGGCGGGGTTGCCGATGCGGATCGCGGTGGCGATGGTCTCGGGGTGGTCGATGGGGTGACCTTGCACGATCGGTGCGGCCCCCGCGGCCTGGAAGCCCCACATCGCAGGGGTCTTCGAGGCCGGCCCCGGCTGCTCGGCGTCGCGCGTGTACTCCTGGTAGCCCTTCCAGTAGGCCGTGATGTTGCCCGCGTTGCCCACCGGCAGGCAGTGGACGTCGGGCGCGTCACCGAGCGCGTCGACCACCTCGAAGGCGGCGGTCTTCTGCCCCTCGATGCGGTAGGGGTTCACCGAGTTGACGAGCTCGACCGGGTACGCCTCGGCGAGCTTGCGGGCCAGGGTGAGGCAGTCGTCGAAGTTGCCGTCGACCTGCAGCAGCGTCGCGCCGTGGGCGATCGCCTGGCTCAGCTTGCCCATCGCGATCTTGCCCTCGGGCACGAGCACGCCGCAGGTCATGTCGGCCGCTGTCGCGTAGGCGGCCGCGGACGCCGACGTGTTGCCGGTCGACGCGCAGATCACCGCGCGCGCGCCGCGCTGCGCCGCGTGCGAGATGGCCATGGTCATGCCACGGTCCTTGAACGACGCCGTGGGGTTCATGCCCTCGACCTTGACCCACACCTCGCAGCCGGTGAGCTGCGACAGGTGACCGGCGCGCACGAGCGGCGTGCCGCCCTCGCCGAGCGTCACGACCGGCGTCGTGTCGTCGACCGGCAGCCGGTCGCGGTACGACTCGATGACACCCCGCCACTGGTGAGCCACGGCTACTCCCCCTCGACCCGCATGACGCTCACGACCCCGCGGACGACGTCGAGGCCGCCGAGCTCGTCGACGGTGGCCGACAGCGCCTCGTCGCTCGCCTGGTGGGTCATCACCACGAGCGCGGCGCGGTCGGGCTGGTCGCTGCCCTCGGCCCGGTGCAGCTGCTGGCGCACGGTCTCGATCGACACCTCGTGCGCGGCGAACACCTGGGCCACCTGGGCCAGCACGCCCGGGCGGTCGGCGACGTCGAGACTCACGTGGTAGCGCGTGCGGGTGCGGCCCATCGGCAGCACCGCCAGGTCGGCGTACGACGACTCCCCCGGGCCGCGACCACCGAGCACGCGGTGGCGCGCGACCGAGACGACGTCGCCGAGCACCGCGCTGGCGGTGGGCTCGCCGCCGGCCCCCGGGCCGTAGAACATCAGCTCACCGGCCGCGTCAGCCTCGACGAAGACGGCGTTGAACGCGCCGCGCACGCCGGCGAGCGGGTGGCTGCGCGGCAGCATCGCCGGGTGCACCCGCACCGACACGCCCTGCTCCCCGCCGTCGTCGCCGGCGCGCTCGCAGATCGCGAGCAGCTTCACGACGCAGTCCATCTCACGCGCCGCCGCGACGTCGGCCGCCGTGACCTCGGTGATGCCCTCGCGGTACACCGCCGACGCCGGCACGCGGGTGTGGAAGGCCAGCGACGCCAGGATCGCGGCCTTCGCCGCCGCGTCGAAGCCCTCGACGTCGGCCGTGGGGTCGGCCTCGGCGTAGCCGAGCTCCTGCGCCTGCTCGACGGCCTCGGCGAAGCCGGCCCCCGTGGTGTCCATCTGGTCGAGCACGTAGTTGGTGGTGCCGTTGACGATGCCCAGCACCCGCCGGATCCGGTCGCCGGCCAGCGACTCACGCACCGGCCGCACGAGCGGGATCGCCCCGGCCACCGCGGCCTCGAAGTACAGGTCGACGCCGTAGCGGTCGGCCGCGGCGTACAGCGTCGGGCCGTCCTGGGCCAGCAGCGCCTTGTTGGCGGTCACCACGGACGCACCGTGCTCCATCGCCGACAGGATCAGCGACCGGGCGGGCTCGATCCCCCCGATCACCTCGATCACGATGTCGGCCCGGCGCACGAGCTCCTCGGCGTCGGTGGTGAACAGCTCCTCCGGGACGCCGGTCGCGGCTCGGTCACGGCCCGTGCGGCGAACGGCGATGCCGACGATCTCCAGCCGGCGACCCGCCCGCGCGGCCAGGTCGTCGGCGTGGGTCGTCAGCAGCCGCGCCACCTGCGTCCCGACGACGCCGCAGCCCAGCATCGCGACGCGGAGCGACTCCGCCACCTGCGCACCTCCCGTGTCGTGGCCGCCATCATGGCGGGTGTCCGCCCACTGACCACCCGACGGTCCGCCATCCGGACCTGCCGGGGTGCTCACCCGACGTCCAGCGCGAGCAGGTCGTCCTCGGTCTCGCGGCGCAGCAGCACCCGCACCTCGCCGTCGCGCACCGCCAGCACGGGGGGCCGCGGTACGTGGTTGTACTGGCTGGCCATGCTGCGGCAGTAGGCGCCCGTGCCCGGCACCGCGATGAGGTCTCCTGGGCCGACGTCGCCGGGCAGGAACTCGTCCTTGACGACGACGTCGCCGCTCTCGCAGTGCTTGCCGACGACCCGGGAGAGCACGGGCGCGGCGTCCGAGCGTCGGTTCGCGAGCGTGGCGGAGTAGTCCGCGTCGTACAGCGCCGTGCGGATGTTGTCGCTCATGCCGCCGTCGACCGCGACGTACCGCCGGATGCCACCACCGTCGAGGCCGACGTCCTTGATGGTGCCGACGGTGTAGAGCGTGAACGTGCTCGGTCCGGCGATGGCACGCCCCGGCTCGACCGAGATGCGCGGGACGGCGACACCGAGGTCGGCGCACTCGCGCCGCACGATGCAGGCCAGGCCCTGCGCGAGCTCGGCCACCGGCAGCGGGTCGTGCTCGGTCGTGTAGGCGATGCCGAACCCGCCACCGAGGTCGAGCTCGGGCATCTCGACGCCGTGCTCGCGCGCGACGTCGGCGTGCAGGCCGAGCACCCGCCGCGCGGCCAGCTCGAAGCCCTGCGTGTCGAAGATCTGCGAACCGATGTGCGAGTGCAGCCCGCGCAGCTCGAGCTCGGGCCGGGCCAGCACGCGGCGCACCGCCTCGGCCGCCTGCCCCTCGGCCAGCGAGAGCCCGAACTTCTGGTCCTCGTGCGCGGTGGCGATGTAGGAGTGCGTGTGCGCCTCGACACCGACGGTCACGCGCACCAGCACCGGCGCGCGCACGCCGCGGGCGGCCGCGAGGTCGGCGACGCGGTCGATCTCGGCCAGCGAGTCGAGCACGATGCGGCCGATGCCGGCGTCGAGCGCCCGGCCGATCTCGGTGTCGCTCTTGTTGTTGCCGTGCAAGCCGATCCGCCCGGGCGGCACCTGCGCGCGAAGGGCCACCGCGAGCTCGCCACCCGAGCAGGTGTCGAGCGACAGCCCCTCCTCGACGACCCAGCGGGCCACCGCCGTCGACAGGAACGCCTTGCCCGCGTAGTAGACGTCGGCGCCGCCGCACAGGTCGGCGAAGGCGGCGTCGAAGGCCTCGGCGTACTCGCGCGCCCGCGCGCGGAAGTCGGTCTCGTCGACGACGTAGGCGGGCGTGCCGTACTGCTCGGCGATCTCGACGACGTCCACGCCGCCGACCTTGACCTTGCCGCACCGGCTGCCGCGCCGCACCGTGCGAGCCCACAGCTGCGGCAACAGCTCGTTGACGTCGGATGGCGGCCGCAGCCACGACGGGCCGTGGTAGCCCTCCGCGTGCAGGGCGCCCGCTTCGTGGGCGCGCACTACATCTGCTCCGGTGCGCCGACCCCGAGCAGGTCAAGACCCCGCGCGAGCACGGTGCGCGTGGCCTCGTTGAGCCACAGCCGCGTGCGGTGCAGGTCGGTGACCTCCTCGTCGCCCACGGGGCGCACGCGGCACTCGTCGTACCACTTGTGGTACGCCCCGGCGAGGTCCTCGAGGTAGCGCGCCTCGCGGTGCGGCTCGCGCAGCTCCGCCGCCTGAGCCACGACGCGCGGGAACTCGCCCAGGGTGCCGAGCAGCACCGACTCGGTCTCGTGGTCGAGCAGCGAGGGGTCGAAGCCGTCCTCGCGACGGACGCCGTCCTCGGCCGCGAGCCGCGACATCCGGCTGATCCGCGCGTGCGCGTACTGCACGTAGAACACGGGATTGTCGTTGGTGCGCTTGCGCAGCTGCTCGCCGTCGAGGTTCAGCGGCGAGTCGGCCGGGTACCGCGACAGCGAGTACCGCACGGCGTCGGTGCCGATCCACGCGATGAGGTCGCGCATCTCGATCATGTTGCCCGCGCGCTTGGAGAGCCGGGCGCCGTTGAGGTTGATCAGCTGGCCGATCAGCACCTCGATGTTGTGCTCGGGGTCGTCACCCGCGCAGGCGGCGATCGCCTTCAGCCGCCCCACGTAGCCGTGGTGGTCGGCGCCGAGCATGTAGACCTTCTCGTCGAAGCCGCGGTCCTTCTTGCTCAGGTAGTACGCGGCGTCGGCGGCGAAGTAGGTGGCCACGCCGTCCCCCCGGATCAGCACGCGGTCCTTGTCGTCGCCGAAGTCGGTGGTGCGCATCCACAGCGCGCCCTCGTCCTCGAAGAGGTGCCCGGCCTTCTCCAGCACCTCGAGGCCGTGCTCGACCTTGTGGTCGTCGAACAGCGACCGCTCCGAGAACCACACGTCGAAGTGGGTGCGCAGGCGCTCGAGGTCGGCCTGCTGGTCGGCCAGCTGCAGGCGGTAGCCCGCCTCGCGGAAGGCCACCAGCCGCTCGCCCTCGGGCAG
>JBQCES010000019.1:0-9246 GCA_051960055.1 Angustibacter sp.
CCGGCTAAGAATGCTGAAGGCATACCGCGCGGTGGATTTGGAGCACGGCCGCTGAGGGGCCCGCGCCCGTGGTGGTGGTGGGCTTGTCGCTGTTCGAGGTCGTGGTGCGCGTGGACGTCGACGGCTCGCAACGCGTCGAGCGGCACGTGGGCGGCAGCCCCGCCAACGTGGCCATCGGGCTCGGTCGCCTCGGCCACGACGTCGCGCTGGCCACCTGCCTCGGTCACGACGCCGACGGCGACCTGGTGCGGGCGCGGCTGAGCGACGACGGCGTGCGGCTGGTCGAGGGGTCGGCGTCCGCGGCCCGGACGTCGACCGCCACCGCGCACCTGGACGCCACCGGCTCGGCCAGCTACGAGTTCGACCTGGTCTGGGACCTCCTGCCCGTCGACGTCACCAGCGCCGGCCACGTGCACACGGGCTCCATCGCGGCGGCGCTCATGCCGGGGTCGGCCGCGGTGAGCGTCGCGCTGCACGGCGCCCGCGCCCAAGGCGCCACCACGTCGTACGACCCGAACCTGCGCCCGGGGATCATCGGCTCGGCGGACGACGAGCGGCCGGCCGTCGAGGCGCTCGTCGCCGCGTCCGACGTCGTGAAGGCCAGCGAGGAGGACGTCGCCTGGCTGTACTCGGCGCACACGGTCGAGGAGGTCGGGCGGCTCTGGCTCGACCTCGGCCCGTCACTCGTGGTGGTCACGCTCGGCGGCGAGGGCGCGATCGCCTGGCACCGCGGCACTCCCGACCAGCCCATCCACGTTGCGCCGCAGCGGGTGCAGGTGGTCGACACCGTCGGCGCCGGGGACTCGTTCATGTCGGGACTGCTGTCCGGCCTGCTCGACGCCGGACTGCTGGGTCAGGGGGCACGCGAGGCGCTGCGGGCCAGCGCACCGGACGACGTCCGGCCGGCTCTCGAGCGTGCGGTCGCGACGTCCGCCATCACCTGCTCGCGGGCCGGCTCGAACCCTCCAACGCGCCCGGAGCTGGACGGGGCGCGACCGGCCGGCCTCTAGGATCTGCCGCATGACGAAGTCCGTGTACCTCCTGGTCTACGACACGTTCGCGGAGTTCGAGGTCGCGGTGCTGCTGACCGCCCTGCGCGGCACCGGCCACACGCTCACCACGATGGGGGTCGGGCGGGCACCGGTCACCTCCACGGGCTCGCTCCGCGTCGTGCCCGACGTCTCGGTCGACGAGGTGGATCCGCGCGACGTCGACGCCCTCGTCGTCCCTGGAGGCGACGCCGAGCACGCCATGGGTAACGAGCACCTGCGTTCGCTGGTGCAGAGCCTCGACGCCCGAGGCGCCCTGCTCGCGGCCATCTGCGGCGGCCCGGCCGTGCTGGGCGACGCGGGGGTTCTCGACCACCGCCGGTACACCGCCGCGCTGGAGCCGAGTGAAGCGGCGTACGCCGGAGTCCACGGCCGGGGCGACCGGCGTCCCGAGCTGCTCGTCACCGACGGACACGTCGTGACGGCGGTCGGCTCGGCGTACCTGGCGTTCGCCGAGGAGGTGCTGCGGCACCTCCTCGGCGCTGAGGCGCCGGAGTCGCTGACCTACTTCCGGGAGCCCTCCCTGGCCTGAGGCGCCGAGCGGGGCAACCGGTGCAGCGTGACGTCGTCGAGCCGACCCTCGTGCACCGTGACCGTCAGGTAGGTGCAGTGCGGCTGCCGGCGCCGGTCGGTGGGCGAGCCGGGGTTGAGCAGGCGCAGGCCCGATGCGGCCGTGGTGTCCCACGGGATGTGGCTGTGCCCGAACACCAGCACGTCGTCGCCGGCGAACCGTTCGGCGCACCGACGCTCGCGACCGGCTGCGGCACCCGTCTCGTGCACCACGGCAAACCGCACGCCCTCGACCTCGACGCGGGCCACCTCGGTCAGCCGCTCGCGCAGCACGCCGTGGTCGTTGTTGCCCCACACGGCCACGAGCCGGCGAGCCCGCGCCTCGAGCTCGTCGAGCAGCCGGACGTCGACCCAGTCGCCGGCGTGCACCACGACGTCGGCCCGCTCGACCTCGCGCCACACCTGGGCCGGCAGGTCACGGGCGCGTTTGGGCACGTGGGTGTCAGCGAGCAGCAGCAGCCGGGTCGTCACCGGCCCCAGTCAACCCGAAACCGCGCTCGGTAACCTGGGGAGCGCCCCTCCCCCTTCGTTCCCCACTTCGTCGCCGAGGTTCACCATGCCCAGCCCTGAGTTCGTCTACGAGGACCTCCTGCCGATCGGCACCGACACCACGCAGTACCGCCTGCTGACCAGCGACGGCGTGCGCGAGGTCGAGGGGCCCGGTGGCCGCCGCTTCCTGGAGGTCGAACCCGAGGCGCTGCGGCTGCTCACCGAGACGGCGATGCACGACATCGCGCACTACCTGCGGCCCGCGCACCTGGCGCAGCTGCGCTCGATCCTCGACGACCCCGAGGCCAGCAACAACGACAAGTTCGTGGCACTCGACCTGCTGAAGAACGCCAACATCGCGGCCGGCGGCGTGCTGCCGATGTGCCAGGACACCGGCACCGCCATCGTCATGGGCAAGCGCGGCCAGCACGTGCTCACGGCCGGCACCGACGAGCGGGCGATCTCGCAGGGCGTCTTCGACGCGTACACGCGGCTGAACCTGCGCTACAGCCAGATGGCGCCGATCACCATGTGGGAGGAGAAGAACACCGGCTCCAACCTCCCCGCGCAGATCGAGCTCTACGCCGACACGACGCCGGGCCACGAGACGGCGTACAAGTTCCTGTTCATGGCCAAGGGCGGCGGGTCGGCCAACAAGTCGTTCCTGTTCCAGGAGACCAAGGCGGTGCTCAACCCGGCGGGCATGCGCCGGTTCCTCGACGAGAAGCTGCGCTCGCTCGGCACGGCCGCCTGCCCGCCGTACCACCTGGCGATCGTGGTCGGCGGGACGTCGGCCGAGTTCGCCCTCAAGACCGCGAAGTACGCGAGCGCCAAGTACCTCGACTCCCTACCGACGACGGGTTCGCTTGCGGCACATGGCTTCCGCGACCTCGAGCTCGAGCAGGAGGTGCTCGAGCTCACCCGCGAGTTCGGGATCGGGGCGCAGTTCGGCGGCAAGTACTTCTGCCACGACGTCCGCGTGGTGCGGCTGCCGCGGCACGGCGCATCGTGCCCCGTGGCCATCGCCGTGTCGTGCTCGGCCGACCGCCAGGCACTCGGCAAGATCACGGCCGAGGGCATCTTCATCGAGCAGCTCGAGACCGACCCGGCCCGGTTCCTGCCCGACACCACGCACGAGACGCTGGCCGACTCCGAGCTCGCCCAGCGGGCCCGGGTGGAGTCGACGTCCGGAGACGACGTCGTGCGCATCGACCTCAACCGGCCGATGGACGAGATCCGCGCCGAGCTGAGCCGCTACCCCGTCACCACGCGGCTCTCGCTCACCGGGCCGCTCGTCGTCGCGCGCGACATCGCGCACGCCAAGATCAAGGAGCGGCTCGACGCAGGTGAGCCGATGCCGCAGTACCTGCGTGACCACGCCGTCTACTACGCCGGGCCGGCCAAGACCCCGGAGGGCTACGCCTCCGGCTCGTTCGGGCCGACGACGGCCGGCCGGATGGACTCCTACGTCGACCAGTTCCAGGCGGCCGGCGGCTCGCTGGTGATGCTCGCGAAGGGCAACCGCAGCAAGGCCGTCACCGACGCCTGCGCCACCCACGGCGGCTTCTACCTCGGCTCGATCGGCGGCCCGGCCGCTCGGCTCGCGCAGGACTGCATCAAGCACGTCGAGGTGCTCGAGTACGCCGAGCTCGGCATGGAGGCGGTGTGGAAGATCGAGGTCGAGGACTTCCCCGCCTTCATCGTGGTCGACGACAAGGGCAACGACTTCTTCGCCACCACCGCCACGCCGCTCGCGACGACGATCCCGCGTCGTCCCGGTGCATGATCGGCGGATGACGAAGCCGTTCACCTTCCTGGCCGACGCCGCCGACGTCACGAGCGCTCGCGCGCTGGGCGAACGGGCACGCGCCGCCGAGCAGCTCGGCATCACGACCTTCGTGCTGCCCGACCACCTCATCTCGCAGCCGGCGCCGGTGCCGTACCTCGCCACCGTCGCCGCCCTCACCGAGCGGCTGCGGATCAGCGCGTTCGTGCACAACAACGACCTGCGCCATCCCGCCGTCCTGGCGCAGGAGCTCGCGACGCTCGACGTGCTCTCACAGGGACGCCTCGACGTCGCCATCGGTGCGGGGTGGAACGAGCCGGAGTACGCCGCCATCGGGCTGCCCTTCGACCCGATCCGGGTGCGCCAGGCGCGCCTCGCCGAGGCCGTGCAGGTGATCAAGGGCTGCTTCGGTGCGGGCCCCTTCTCGTTCGCCGGCGAGCACTACACGATCACCGACTACGACGCGCAGCCCAAGCCGGTGCAGCAGCCGCACCCGCCGTTCTTCATCGGCGGTGGCGGACGCCGGACCCTCGAGCTGGCCGCGGTCGAGGCGCAGACGGTCGGACTGGCCCCGCGGATCCTGCCCGGCGGCCGGCTCGACGCGCACTCGCTCACCTGGGCCGCCACCGAGGAGAAGATCGGCTGGGTGCGCGAGGCGGCGGGTGAGCGCTTCGACGACCTGACGTTCAACGTCTACCCGTCGTCGTGGCCGGTCACCGTCACCGACGACCTGCACGGCGAGGTCGCCCGGGCGGCCGCCGCGCTGCGTGAGCGCACCGGCGTGGAGCTGACGGCCCAGGAGGTGATCGACGCGCCGCACCTGTTCATCGGCTCGACGGAGCGGATCGTCGAGAAGCTGCTCGAGCTGCGCGAGCGCCTCGGCATCTCGTCGGTGCTCGTCGGTGACCTCGACCAGCTCGCGCCCGTCGTCGAGCGGCTGGCCGGCACCTGACGCGAAACCGCGCCATAACTCTGACTGCGGTTGCGCTGCGTGATGCAGGTGACACATTGTGTAGTCCGAGCGACCGGGGCGGACAGGCAGGGGGCTGACGTGGCGACGACCGACACCGCGGCTGCGGCCGGGGAGTTCGTCGCGAGCGCCCAGAAGGTGCTCGATCACCTGGCGGCCGGCCGCTGCGACACCCGGTGGGCGGTGAGCCAGGTCGTCGGCGGGCACCACGAGGTGCTGGCGGTGAGCGAGCGGCCGGCAGGCGGAGGGACAGCCCCCGCGGACGGCGTCGTGGGGTTCGCCCCGGACGGCGCCGTACTGGCCCGCCCGCTGGTCGGCCGAGACGGCGCCGAGCTCGGTGGCCTCTGGGCGCTCGACGCCGCCCCCGGCGACGAGCCGGCCGGGTCGGTGCCGCTCGACCTGCTGGCCGACCTGCTCAGCACGATCCTGGAGTCCGACCTCGCCCGCGTCGCCAGCGCCCGCCGCTCGCAGCTGCTGCACGAGCAGGCGCTGAGCGACGAGCTCACCGGCCTGCTCAACCGCCGCGGCTGGACCCAGGTGCTCGAGGCGGAGCCGAGCTACCCGGACGTCGCCGCCGCGCCGTCGGTGATCGTGATCGACCTCGACCGGCTGAAGGAGGTCAACGACCTGCAGGGCCACGTCGCCGGCGACGAGTACCTGCAGCTCGCGGCCGTGACGTTGTCAGCGGCCTGCCGCGAAGGTGACCTGGTGGCCCGCCTGGGCGGCGACGAGTTCGGCGTGCTGGTCGAGGGCGCCGGGTCGTGCAGCGCGAGCGCGGCCCGGCGGCTGGTCGAGCGCATGCGCGAGGCCCTGGACGCCGCCGGGGTGGCCGCGTCGATCGGACTGGCGGCCTACGACCCGGATGGCGGCCTCGTGCGCACCTGGTGGCAGGCCGACCGCGCGATGTACGCGCAGAAGAAGCGCCGGCGGGCGCGGGTGGCGTCAGCCGTCGTGCTCGCGTAGGAAGCCGCCCACGACGTCGAGCAGCTCCTGCGGCTGCTCCACGTGCGGCATGTGGCTCGCGCCGGTGACCACGTGGCTGCGGACGTCGGGCACGAGCTCGACGAACGGCGCCCACGTCTCCGGCTGCGCCTCGTCGTGCTCACCGGCCACCACGAGCGTCGGCACGCTGAGCTGCGGCAGCCGGTCGATCACCGACCAGCCGACCAGCGAGCCCACGACGTGGAACTCCGACGGGCCGTTCATGGTCATGTACACCGTCGGGTCGGCCTCGAGGGCCGCGAACGTCGCCGCGACCTCCGGTGGGTTCGGCACCACCCGGCACACGTGCCGGTCGTAGAAGACCTGCATCGCCTCGTGGTACTCGGGGTCGTCGGTGGTTCCGGCGTCCTCGTGGCGGTTCAGTGCCTCCTGCACGGGCTCGGGCAGCCCGGCGCGCAGCCGCCCGGCCGCCGCGAGCCAGAGCTCGATCGACGCCGGGCTGTCGAGGATCGACAGCGAGCGGACGCCGGTCGGGTGCGCGAGCACGAACTCGGGCCCGAGCATGCCGCCCCACGACTGGCCGACGAGGTGGAAGCCGTCGCCGAACCCGAGGTGCTGCACGAGCGCGGCCAGCTCCTCGACGAACAGCTGCACGCTCCATAGGTCCGGCTCGGCGTCGGGGAGGTGGGTGCTGCGGCCGTTGCCGACCTGGTCGTAGTGGACGACGGTGCGCCCGTCACCCGCCAGGTCGGCGAGCGCCAGCAGGTAGTCGTGGGTGGCCCCCGGACCTCCGTGGACCACGATCACCGGCGCCGCGCCCGCACGCGGCTCGGCGGGAGCAGCCGAGCGGTACCAGGTCGTGACCTCGGCGCCGTCCAGCACGGTCCAGGTCATCGTGCCCTCGGTCACGGTCGCGGTCACGGTCGCGGGGGCCGCGTCACCAGTCGTCGCCATGGGCCCGACCGTACCCGCCGCCCACGGTGATCACGCGTCGGGTCAGCGGCGGGGGCGCAGCCAGCGCGACAGCGACGGCCGCACCACGAACGCCTCCGCCTGCAGCGCGGCCACCGCGACGTGCGGCAGGTCGGCCGGGCGGGCGAAGCACACCATGCGCGGAACCCACGTCGGCTGGTACTTGGCGTTGGCCCGGTAGAGCGACTCGATCTGCCACCACCGGGACGCCCACAGCAGCAGCGAGCGCCACGCCCGCAGCACCGGGCCGGCGCCCACCTGGCCGCCGCGCTCGAGCGCCGAGCGGAAGACCGCGAAGTTGAGCGAGAGACGCCGGACGCCGAGGTCGTCCGCGTGCGCCGCCACCTCCGTCACGAGGAACTCCATCGTGCCGTTCTCGCTGTCCTGCGAGCGGCGCATGAGGTCGAGCGAGAGCCCGTCGGTGCCCCAGGGCACGAGCGAGAGCACCGCGACGAGCCGGCCCTCGGCGTCGCGGGCCCGCACCACGACGACGTCGCCGTCGCTCGGGTCGCCCACGCGGCCGAGCGCCATCGAGAACCCCCGCTCGACGTCGCCGTCGCGCATCGCGTCGGCCGCCTGCGCCACTTCGGCCAGCTGGTCGGCGCCGAGGTCGCGCTGGCGAGCCACCTCGCAGGTGTAGCCGGCGCGGCGCACTCGCGAGACGGCCTGGCGCACCGCGCGGCGCTCGCGTCCCTCGAGCGAGAACGTCGTGAGGTCGAGCACCGCCTCGTCGCCGATCTCGAGGGCGTCGAGCCCGGCTCGCACGAACGCCGTGGCGCCGTCCTGGCTCGCGCCCAGCACGCCCGGCGTCCAGGCGAAGCGGTCGGCCTCGTCGAGCCAGGCCGAGATGGCACCGGGCCAGGCCTCGGGGTCACCGAGCGGGTCGCCGGAGGCGAGCGTCACCCCGCCGACCACCCGGTAGGCCACGGCCGCCTTGCCGCTGGGCGAGAAGACGACGGACTTGTCGCGGCGCAGCGCGAAGTAACCGAGCGAGTCTCGGCAGCCGTGTCGAGCGAGCAGGTCGCGCAGCCGGCCCTCGTCGTCCGGCTCGAGCACGGCGGGCTTGCGGCGGGGCGAGAGCATGATGAGCAGCACCACGCCGACCGTGGCTACCCCGAGCCCGGTCAGGACGACGCTCGTGAGGTCCGCCGCGGCCGGACGCCGGTAGGGCAGGTCGGGGAAGAAGCCGAACAGGCCGCGGACGGTCTCGCGGACGGCGCTCCAGGAGTCGGCGTCCGGTGCAGTGCGCGCGGTGAGGGCCAGGCCGCTGAGCAGCGACACGACCCCCGTGAGCAGGCCGGCTCGCAGCGCCAGCCACCGCGACGACGGCTCGGACTGGGCCCGGAACTCACCGCGCGTCCAGACCAGCAGCGCGGCCACGGCGAGGTTCAGTGCGGCGGCCTCCCAGGCCCGCGCCCGCACGTAGAGCACGGCGGCGACCGCGACGATCCCGAGCACGACGCGCCACGCGCGCCGCTTGCGGTGGGCCAGGGCCCGGGCCAGCACCAGGCTCACGGCCGCCAGGGCGACGACCACGACGATCGTGGTGCCGTCGAGCAGCGCGTCGTCGAGCCGGTGGCGCGGCTGCTCGCCCGATCGGCTGAACAGCGACACGAGCGACAGCAGGGCCACGACGCGGACGACCCACGCCATCGCCCGAGGGACGCGTCGGCGCAGCGACCGCGCGCGGGAGGCTGCGGCCGCCCCTTGCGCCGCCCCACCCCGCTCCGTCGTGGCGCTCACGGCTCCACCCTAGAGGCCCTCGACGCATCGTCGCCGACGTCGTGCGGCACGATGCAGGACGTGCCCAGCCCTCCGGCGTCCCGTGCCCTCGCGCCGTGGCTCGGGGTGGTGGCGGGCCTGCTGAACGTGAACTTCCTGCTCGAGTGGGTGCTGGGTCACCGCGGCCCCATCGCCACCACCGTCGTGAGCGACCTCGCGGTCGACGGGCACCCGTGGAGCTGGGTCTACCGGACGGGCGACGTCGGCTCCGCCGCCCTGCTGCTGGTGCTGTGCGCGCTGGGCTGGCGAGCCGTCCGGGGCCGCGGGTGGCGGCTGGGTATCGCCATGCTCGCCGTGTTCGCGCTGTCGACCCTGCTGGCCGTCGTGTTCCCCGAGCACTGCGCCGCCTCGGCCGCCGAGTGCCCCGCCGCAGCCGAGCACGGCTGGGGCGACGCGCTGCACGACGCGATCAGCACGCTGGGCACGACGAGCGGCGTGCTGGGCGCGGCCGTGCTGGCGTGGGCCGCCCGGCGGCGCGGCGAGCTGCGTCCGCTGGCCGTCCTGCACGCGGCGGCGTTCGTCCTGGCCGGCGGTCTCGGGCTGTTCTTCATCTGGGCCCAGACCACCGACCACGTGACCTGGCTCGGGTGGCCGCAACGGGCGCAGATCCTGACCTTGTCGGCGTGGTACGCGGTGGTCGGGCTGAGCGTGGCGCGAATGGCGGACCTTCGTCGTGCACCCGAGCC
>JBQCES010000020.1:0-4522 GCA_051960055.1 Angustibacter sp.
GAGGGCAGCGGCCTCGCGCAGCATCTCGTGCGCAGCGGCCAGCGAGGGCTGCCGTCGCGCGTCGGCCGTGAGCGCGACGATGCGCTCCACCGACCGCACGGCACCGCGGCCGAGGGACTGCTGCGCCACCGCTGCGATACCGCCGCCCAGGTCGCTCGCCACGCGGGCCCACGGCCCGGTCGCCAGGCGGCCGTGGGCCATGGGCAGGGCAGCGGGGGCCCGGAAGGTGGCCCCAGGCCGCACCCGGCCGAGGGCCCCCTCCGTGCGCAGCGCCATGACGCCGGGACGGCGCGCGCTGCAGAACCGCACCGACCGCACCGGCGGCCCCTCGCCGTCGACCTCCTCGCGGGCCAGCACGCCGGTACGCAGGTCGAGCACCCTGATGTCCTGACCGGGTGCGGGCGCCAGCTCGAGCTGGGTCCACGACGGCCCCGGGAGCAGCCGCTGGTCGGGCCCCCGGCGGTGGTAGACGCCGGCCGCGAGCAGCAACGGCACGGACGGCGCCTCCTCCGTCGAACCGCGGACGGCCAGGCCCGCGGCGCCGGTGGTGAACAGCGTCTCGGTGATGCGGTGGCGCAGCGGGTCGGCGCCGGTCTCGACCACCGTCCACGCCGGGTCGGCGTCGACCGTCGGCGCGCGGCGGCGGGCGTGCCGCGCGAGCTGGTCGTCGAGCAGCTCGACGAACCGGGCCGGTCCGCCGCCTAGGTGGCGCACGCCGTCCGGCACCCCGGCCGGCTCGACCCCCACCGACACGACGACCGCACGAGCCGCCTCGGGCACGAGCATCAGGGAGTCGCTGCCGAGGGCACCGCCCAGCGGCCCGAACTCGTCACCGGCCACGAGCAGCAGGCCGGGGCCGATGCCGAGCCGCCACCAGCGCGCGAGCAGGGCGCGCACGGCGTCGGACTTGTCGGTGAGGCCGATCTCGACGTGCTTGGCGTCGCTCGTGACGCGCGGGTCGGGCAGCCCGGCGTCGCGGGCGGCGGTGCGGGCGAGCGTCACGACGTCGGGCAGGCCGCCGAAGCCGGCCGCACGCGTGCGGCGTGTGACCTCGTCGACCAGCTCGGCGATGCGGGCCTTCGGCGGGTCGGCCCACGCCGGCTCGGGCAGCAGGTCGATCTTGCGCCGGTTCAGCCGCCGCACCACGACCCCGCCGAGGCCGCGCGCCACCAGCTCGTGCGCCACCGCCTGCGCCGCGGCGTCGAGGGCAGCGTCCTCGGCGGCCGTGGCCGTCCGGCGCGCGAGCAGCCACGGGCCGTCGTCGCGCACCTCGTACAGCTCCGAGCCGCGGTTGGTGGCGAGCAGCAGGTGGCCCGGGCCGCTCGGGCGGGCGCGCAGCTGGCCGTCGACGTTCTGGACGTGCGTGCCGCTCACGACGGCGACGTGCACGCCCGTGGCGCACAGGCGCTCGAGGCGCCGGCGCACCGCCGTGGCGGGTGCTCGACGGTCGGTGACCGCCGTGCCATCCCAGTCGAGCACCACTGCCGCGGCGGTGTGGTCGGGGAAGCCGAGCCCAGAGGGGTCGTCAGCCATCGGCGCCCACCGTGGGGTGGGAGGGCCGGTCGGGGAGGGAGGGCCGGTCGACGAGAGGGTGGAAGTGCGTGATGAACCAGTGGGCGGCCAGGTCGGCCACCTGCTCCAGCGTCCCGGGCTCCTCGAACAGGTGGGTCGCTCCCGGCACGACGGCCAGCCGGTTCGGGCACCGCAGGCGCTCCTGGGCTCGCTGGTTGAGCTCGAGCACGACGTCGTCGTCGCCCCCGACGACGAGCAGGGTCGGGGCGCGCACGAGCGGCAGGTGGCCCGGCGCGAGGTCGGGTCGCCCGCCGCGGCTCACGACCGCCTGCACCGTGGACGTCGGCGCCGCGGCCGTCGCGATCGCTGCCGCGGCGCCCGTGCTGGCGCCGAACAGGCCGATCGGCAACCCGCGCGTGCGCGGGTCGGTGACCAGCCAGCGGCACGCCGCCGAGAGCCGGTCGCTCAGCAGCGGGACGTCGAAGACGAGGTCGCGCCGGCCGTCCTCCTCGGCGGTGAGCAGGTCGAGCAGCAGCGTGGCCAGGCCGGCCTCGTGCAGCCGCTGCGCGACGTACCGGTTGCGCGGGCTGTGGCGGCTGCTACCGCTGCCGTGTGCGAACGCGACCACGCCGCGGGGCGACGGCGGCAGGGTCAGCGAGGCGGCGAGGTCGACCTCCCCGGCAGGCACCGTCACCTCGGGATCCAACGGCGCCACCGGCTGCGCAGCGGTGGCGCTCGCGGCGAGCAGCCGCGCGACCGTGTCGTCCGAGACCTGCGCGAAGTCGTCGTACCACTGACCGACGCTCGAGAACCACGGCGGCACCGACAGCGCCACCACCTCGTCGGCGTCGCGGCGCACGAGGTCGACCGCCTCCTGCGAGGCCACCGGCACGGCCACGACCACTCGCTGGGCGCGACTGGCTCGGGCGATCTGGCAGGCGGCGCGCATGGTCGAGCCGGTGGCGATGCCGTCGTCGACCAGCACCGCGACGCGCCCGGCCAGCGGGAGCGCCGGGCGGTCGTGACGGAACCGCGCGCAGCGGTCGGCGACCTCGCGCTGCTCTCTGCTCTCCACCCCAGCGAGCTCGGCCGCCGTCACGCCCGAGCGGCGCAGCACCTCGTCGTTGAGCACCCGCACGCCGCCCTCGCCCACGGCACCCATGGCCAGCTCGGGCTGGTACGGCACGCCGAGCTTGCGCACGACGAGCACGTCGAGCGGGGCCTCGAGGGCCTGGGCGACCGGGACGGCGACCGGCACTCCTCCGCGGGGCACGCCCAGCACCACGACCTGGCCGGCCGGCCAAGGGCGCGTGCGCAGGCGGTCGGCGAGCCGGCGGCCGGCGTCGGCGCGGTCGGCGAAACGGTCCACGCGCTCCACGCGTCGACCTTCCCGCCGGCCGGCGGGTCACGCCAGGGCCGAAGGTCCGGCTAGAGCAGCGAGGGACGAGCGGGCGGCGGCCTGCATATCTGGCGTCGGTCGTCAGCCAGCTGGTCGAGGCTCGCTATCGCTCGTCCGGCGGCGAGGGCACGCCCTACCTCTCACACGCCGCGAGGAGCAGCTCGGCGACGAGGTCGAGGTCCCCCGTCGTCACGTCCTCGCCGCCGGAGTCGCGAATCCACCGGAGCGCCTGGTGGCGTCGCCGCACGAACCACAGGTCAACATGCATTGCCATGTCGCGCGCGAGGCCGGAGTCGACGTCCCCGATCTGGCTGAGCGCGACTGACCGCGAGGCCCTGTCGAGAGTGAGGCGGAGAATGTCGCCGAGGTCGGTGCCCTGTTTCGCGGCTGAGCGGTTCATCACCGCTTGAAGCTTCATGGCGATCAGCGGCCCGGGCTCGGCTACCGGTGTCGTCACCTCGATGTGCTGCCCATCCGTGCGCCGGACCTCGATCGTGACGTCCGAGGCCGTGTCGTTCGCCCACCCGTGCGCCGCTGCGTGCAGCCGGTCACCCGGATCGTCACTCGGCTGGTCAAGCTCGACCTGGCGCACCTCGAGCACATCGATCCTCACCGGGCCGTAGACGGTGGGAAGAACCACCGAGGTCGGCTCAACGGGCTCGGCCCCGGCCGCAGCCCGAAGCACCTGCAACTGTGGCGCGTCGCCCAGGAGGCGGTCGACGACGTCGAGGTCGGTTGTCGCACGATATGGGTTGGAAAGTCTCGACAGAACGGCCAGACCACCGACGATGATCGGCGGTCTTCCCGTGAGTGCGCGTACTTGGGTGACGCCCTGCACCACCGCCGCCATCGCGTCGCCGATGAACAAGACGCGGCTACCAGACACGCGTCCACCTGTCGTCAGGCGTCCAAGCCTCAAGGATCTCGCGGCCGCGACCAGCGTCTTGGGCCAGGTCGAGGGCTACGAACAAAGGATGAGCCAGCGGCCACCCAGTCGGATTACGGTCCAGGTCAACGCGCTGCCCGACGGTGGCGGGGACAGGGGCGACGCGCACCGTCGCTCGGGGCTGCGATGCTGGGGCCGCCGACCCCAGGAGCGTCGTCGCGCGCCTGAGTATCCCCTGGTCCGGAACGAAGAAGTCGAGCACCTGCCCGTTCCGAAAGGGCAGCGGGGCGCCGTACGCCGCGGCGGCAGCCGAGTCGGTCAACGCCCATCCGGCTCCGTCAACCACATGGTCAAGCCCCAGGCGTAGCGGCTGGCTCAGAGTCATATCGTCCAAGGACGGCGTGGTGGCGAGCCGGGTGCGCTTGGTCTCCCAGCGCTCGGCCACCCTCCAGAACAGTTCGGTACCGACGACCGTGTTTCGCTCATCGGTCAGGCCCTCTCCGCGCAGGCCGGCCAGGACCTCGGAGACCGTGCTCGGTGAACGGCCCAGCGCGCGCGCGAGCTCTCTTACGGCCCTCTGTCGTCCTGGTTGCATGAGCATTGTGGTCGCGACCTCGAGGCCTGCCTTGCCGCTCAGCGCGTCGGACCGGCCGGGGCGACCTTTCACCGGCTCGATGTCCGCCTCGACCACCAGTCGATCGGTGCGGAGAGCCAGATGCCCGCGG
>JBQCES010000021.1:0-4435 GCA_051960055.1 Angustibacter sp.
TCGCCGGCCGGGTACGCCGACCAGCCCGACGAGGTCATCTCCTACGTCGACGCCCACGACAACGAGACGCTGTTCGACAGCCTGACCTACAAGCTGCCGGTGGCGACCTCGATGGCCGACCGCGTCCGGATGAACACGCTGTCGCTGGCCACCACCGCGCTGTCGCAGACGCCGTCGTTCTGGCACGCCGGTGCCGACCTGCTCCGCAGCAAGTCGCTCAACCGTGACTCCTACGACAGCGGGGACTGGTTCAACCGCCTCGACTGGACGGGCGTCGACAACGGCTTCGGCCACGGCCTGCCGCCGCAGGAGCAGAACTCGGCGAAGTGGCCGTACATGAAGCCGCTGCTCGCCAACCCGGCGCTCAAGCCCAGCGCCGCGGACGTGCGCAGTGCCGACGCGATGGCTCAGGACCTGCTGCGACTTCGCTTCAGCACCAAGCTGTTCCGTCTCGGGAACGCCGACGCCATCAACGCCAAGGTCACCTTCCCGGTGTCCGGCACGGCCGACGCCAAGCAGGGCGTCATCGTGATGCGGATCGACGACACGAAGGGCGCCGACGTCGACCCGTCGCTGCGCGGAGCGGTCGTCGTCTTCAACGCCACGCCCGACGCCGTCAGCCAGAAGGTCCCCGGCATCACCGGCCCGGCGCAGCTGAGCCCGGTCCAGGCCAAGGGCGCCGACAGCGTCGTCAAGCAGGCGGCATACGACAGCGGCTCGGGCTCCTTCTCGGTGCCGGCGCGCACGGTGGCGGTCTTCGTCCAGCCGAACTGAGCCCCGCGGCCTGAAGGCCGGTACCCGCCCGATGAGGGTCGGCGGGTGCCGGCCTTCGTCGCGTGACGCACCCACCCTGTCCTGGGCTCACGGCCCGGCATACGTTGGACCGGTGACGACGACTCCAGACATGACCTACCGGCAGCTCGGCGACAGCGGCCTCACGGTGTCCACCGTGGGGCTCGGCTGCAACAACTTCGGCCGGCGCCTCGACCAGGACGGCACCAACGCCGTCGTGCGCCAGGCCCTCGAGAGCGGCATCACCCTCTTCGACACCGCCGACATCTACGGCCAGGGGGCGAGCGAGGAGATGCTCGGTCTGGCTCTCGGCTCCGAGCGCGAGAACGTCGTCGTCGCAACGAAGTTCGGCATGGACATGCAGGGCGCCAATGGCCCCGACTGGGGCGTGCGCGGCTCGCGCCGCTACATCCGCAAGGCGGTCGAGGCCAGCCTGCGTCGTCTGGGCACCGACTGGATCGACCTCTACCAGCTGCACCGGCCCGACCCGCAGACGCCGATCGACGAGACGCTGGCCGCGCTCGACGAGCTGGTCGGCGAGGGCAAGGTGCGCTATGTCGGCAGCTCCAACTTCAGCGCCTGGCAGGTGGCGGACGCCGAGTGGACCGCCCGCACGCACGGGTTCGAGCGCTTCGTCAGCGCCCAGAACAAGTACTCCCTGCTCGACCGCGACGTCGAGGACGAGCTCGTGCCGGCGTGCGAGCACTTCGGCGTCGGGCTGCTGCCCTTCTTCCCGCTCGAGTACGGCCTGCTCACCGGCAAGTACCGCCGCGGTGAGCCGGCGCCGGAGGGCTCGCGGCTGCAGGCGCAGGCCGCCCGGCTGGAGTCTGCAGACTGGGACGCCATCGAGGCGGTCGAGGCCTTCGCCGCCGCGCGCGGGATCGGCGTCCTCGACGTCGCCATCGGCGGGCTCGCGGCCCAGCCGGCCGTGGCGAGCGTCATCGCGGGCGCGACGCGTCCCGAGCAGGTGGTGGCCAACGCCGCTGCCGGAGCCTGGCAGCCCACGCTCGACGACCTGGCTCAGCTCGACGCCGCCACCTCGCAGTCCTGAGGCGGCTGCGTCCGGGCGGTGTCACGATGGGTCGACGGCTCGGGGTGGCGCCGGGGCGGTGACCGGGAGGTGCGTGTGGGCGAGCCTGCGCGCACGCTGACGTCGACGCCGGCATCGAGACGCTCGTTGTCGGCCGACGCCGTTGCCCCGCAACGGTTCTCGACCCGCGCGTGGCTGCGCTTCCGTGCCTGGCCCACGTGGGTGCAGGTGCTGCTGGCGTACGCCGCCTCGCGCGTGCTCTGCGGTGTCGTCATCGAGCTCGCGGCCCGCTGGGCGCAGAACCCCGCCGGCGTGGGCGTCCTGCACCCGCACTACGCCGACCTCGTCGGCATCTGGGACGGCGAGTGGTACCAGCGCATCGTCGAGCACGGGTACCCGAGCCGGCTGCCGCACGGGCCGGTCGGCGCCGTCGACTACAACGCCTGGGCGTTCTTCCCGGTGTTCCCGATGCTCGTACGGGCCGTGATGGTGACGGGCCTGCCGTTCTGGCTGGCTGCGAGCGTGGTCAACCTCCTGGCCGGTGCGGCCGCGGCGCTCCTGATCTGGCGGCTCTTCGCCGCGGTGCCCGGTCACCGCCGGCTGGCCGCGCTGGCTGTCGCCATCTGGTGCGTACTGCCCCCGGCGCCGGTGCTGCAGGTGGCCTACACCGAGGCACTGGCCGCGCTGCTGCTCGCCGGCTCGTTGCTGCTGCTCGTCCGGCGGCAGTACCTCTGGGCCGCGCCGGTCGTGCTGTTGCTCGGGCTGACGCGTGCGGTCGCCGCACCGCTGGTGGTGGTCGTGGTCTGGCACGCGGTGCGCCGGTGGCGAGACCGCCGCCACGACCCGGTCACGACGCGCGACCGGTGGGGCTGGACCGCGCTGCTCGGCGCCACCGGCGTGTCTGCGGTGCTGTGGCCCGCGATCGTGGGCTACGCGACGGGCGTCCCGCAGGCGTTCTTCCTCACCCAGGAGGCCTGGGGACAGCGCCCGGCCGACGGGCCGTTCGTGCCCTGGGTGACCTGGGCGTGGCACGGGCTCGGCCTCGCCGGCGTCGGCCTGCTGCTCGGGGTCGTCGCCGCGGGGCTGCACGCGCTGCTCGGCCGGCACACCGCGTGGCTGGTCTCCGACCTGCGCGCCTTCGGCGTCGTGTACCCGCTGTACCTGCTGGCCGTGGTGCGGCCCATCACGAGCATGTGGCGGTTCCTGCTGCTCGACCTGCCGATCGCGGCCGCCCTGGCCAGTGCGGCAGCCCGGGGCGCCCGCCCGCACGTGAGCCCGCACTGGCGCCGCCGGCTCGCGGTGGCGCTGCTGCTCGGCCTCGCGGCGCTGACCTGGTGGACCTTCGTCTACCTCACTCGCGTGCCGTGGAGCGACTCGCCGCCGTGACGCGCACGCGCCGGTCGCGGTCCGGACGCCGGCCCCTCACACACCCATGCGGTGGCGCGTGGTGAGGTCGACCTTCCCGGTGACGCGCAGGTGGTGGCGCTTCTGGAACGCCTTGACCCGCGAGCGGGTGACGGGGCCGAAGTAGCCGGTCGGCCGCACGTGCAGCTTGCGCTGGATCTTCTTCACCGTGGTGCCCCGGGCGCCGTACGCGAGGGTGGACGTCCGGTGCGCCGACCGGGAGACCGACGGCGCGGGCCGGTCGAACACCTCCACGACCCACATCCGGCCGTGGGCGTAGGCGACGCCGACGCCGACGTGGGTGTAGCGCGAGCTCTTCAGGTTGGCGCGGTGGGGCGCGGAGCGCACGAAGGCGCGGTGGAGCGTCGACGTCGAGCCGCCGGCACCGACGTTCTCGCCGAGGTAGCGCCACGCGCGCACCTGACGGGTGACGTGCGGATTGTGGGCGAGCCGGTTCGAGCGCGCCATCGACTGCGCCCAGCGGCGGGCCACGAGCGTCAGTGCCGGCGAGGTCCGCAGCGGTGCGCGGTGGCTCGCCCGCCGGTAGCCGTTGATGCTGGAGACGAACGCGCGCTCGGCGCTCTTCACCGACGGTGCCGCGGACGCCGGAGCCGCCGTCGCGAGGCTCGTGAGCATCGAGGCCAGCACGGCGAGCAGAGCGAGGGTCGTCATGACGCTCAGTCGACGGGGGGCGAGGACGGCGGCGGTCTGCGACATCGGGTGATGCTCCGTTCGGGTCGCGTCGAGGGGCTCGGGCACTCCCTGGTGTCTTCGACCGGCCGCGCGGGTCGTCTTGAGTAGGCCGTTCGGGTGAATACCGGCCGTTCACTCGGCGTGTCGGCTGGCGGTGGCGGTGGCAGACTCTGCGGGTGCCTGAGCTGCCGGAGGTCGAGGGCCTGGTGGGTTTCCTGCGGGAGTCCGCCGTGGGCCGCGTGGTCGCGCGCGTCGACGTCGGCAACATCAGCACGCTCAAGACGTTCGACCCGCCGCCGACGGCGCTGGCCGGGCTCGAGATCACCGGCGTCGACCGGCACGGCAAGTGGCTCGACCTCGACGTCGACGGTCTGCACCTGGTGTTCCACCTCTCGCGGGCGGGCTGGCTGCGGTGGTCGCCCCAGGTCTCGCCCACCCCGCTGCGCCCGGGCAAGAGCCCGATCGCGCTTCGGGTGGTGCTCGACGACGGCTCGGGCTTCGACCTCACCGAGGCCG
>JBQCES010000022.1:0-4031 GCA_051960055.1 Angustibacter sp.
GGCGCGGAGCGCGACATCGGCACCCGGCTCGAGCGGCTGCGCCGGGTACTGCGCGGCGGATCGGGCGGCGGGCTCGGGTAGGGTGCGGAGCGCTGCCCGCGCCCGGGCCGCCGTACGGCGTCCGCCGGCCGGTGCCGGGCCACCCGAGGAGGGAACCGCCGGATGTCTGTCGGAGACGTCGCCGGTCTGATCGCGGCCGTCGCCTTCGTGGCGCTCGTCGCGCTGCTGGCCCTGCCGATCGTCAAGCTCGGCCGGCTCATCGACGACGCCCGCGGGACGGTGCAGGGCGTCACCACCGAGAGCCTGCCGCTGCTGCGCGAGGTGACGACCACGGTCACGACCACGAACGGCGAGCTCGAGCGGGTCTCGGCCATCACGACCAACGTGCAGCAGATGACCACCAACGCCTCGGCCCTCACGGCGCTGTTCGCCGCGACCCTCGGCTCGCCGGTGATCAAGGTGGCGGCCTTCACCTACGGCGTGCGCCAGGCCATGAGCGGCCGGCAGGCGTCGTCCGGCACGCGCCGCCGGCGCCGGAGGGGCTGATCATCGTGCGCAGGGTCTTCTGGATCGCGCTCGGCGCGACCGCCGGCGTGCTCGTCGTGCGCAAGCTCACCAAGACGGCCGAGTCGTACACGCCCGAGGGCGTCGCCAAGGGCCTGGCCGGGATCGGCGAGGGACTGCGCGAGATGGCGCAGGTCGTGCGCGAGGCGATGGACGAGCGGGACGCCGAGCTGCGGCTCGCGCTCGGCGTCGACGAGGGCGCCATCGACCCCGCCCGCGCCCAGGCGCTCATCGACCACCCGATGGACGACCACGCCTGGCCGGCGTCGCGCGACGCCGACCGCGCGAGCAACCCCGCGCACCGCGCGGCGGGACGAGCTCGGTAGGGGCCACTGCGCCCCCACCCTCCACGACCTGCACACCCAGGGGCCGCACCCGAGCCGGAGCGAGCGCTCCGCGCACCGGCCCCGAGCCACGACAGGATGACCTTCATGGAGACCGCCGAGATCCGGCGTCGCTGGCTGCGCTTCTTCCAGGACAACGGGCACACCGTCGTCCCCAGCGCGCCGCTGCTGTACGACGACCCGAACCTGCTGTTCGTCAACGCGGGCATGGTGCCCTTCAAGCCGTACTTCCTCGGTCAGGAGCGTCCGCCGTACCAGCGCGCCACCAGCGTGCAGAAGTGCGTGCGCACCCTCGACATCGACGAGGTCGGCAAGACCAGCCGGCACGGCTCGTTCTTCCAGATGAACGGCAACTTCTCGTTCGGTGACTACTTCAAGGAAGGCGCCATCGAGCTGGCCTGGGAGCTCGTGACGCGCTCGCAGGCCGAGGGCGGCTTCGGGCTCGACGAGGCCAAGCTCTGGGTCACGGTGTTCCACGACGACGACGAGTCGATCGAGCTCTGGAAGCGCATCGCCGGCCTGCCCGACGAGCGCATCGTGCGCCGCGGCCTCGCCGACAACTACTGGCACATGGGCGTTCCCGGCCCCGGCGGCCCGTGCAGCGAGATCTACCTCGACCGCGGGCCCGAGTACGGCCCGGACGGCGGCCCTGAGGTCGACGAGGACCGGTTCATGGAGTTCTGGAACCTCGTCTTCATGCAGTACGAGCTGGCCAACGTGCGCTCGAAGGTCGACTTCGACATCGCGGGCGACCTGCCGGCCAAGAACATCGACACCGGCATGGGGCTCGAGCGCATCGCGAGCATCCTGCAGGGCGTCGACAACCTGTACGAGATCGACGAGGTCTACCCGGTCATCGCGCGGGCGTCCGAGCTGAGCGGCCGCCGCTACGGCGCGTCGCACGACGACGACGTCCGACTGCGCGTGGTCGCCGACCACGTCCGCACCGGCCTCATGCTCATCTCGGACGGCGTGGTGCCCGGCAACGAGGGACGCGGCTACGTCCTGCGCCGCATCCTGCGCCGCGCGGTGCGGGCGATGCGTCTGCTCGGCGTCGACGCGCCGTCGCTGCCCGAGCTGCTGCCGGTGAGCCGCGACGCCATGGCGCCGAGCTACCCCGAGCTGGAGCGCGACTGGGGCCGCATCTCCCAGCTCGCGTACGCCGAGGAGGAGTCGTTCCGGCAGACGCTGCGCGCCGGCACCCAGATCCTCGACCTCGCGATCGCCGACGCGCGCGAGGAGGCGGTGCGCGAGGAGACCACCGGAGGCCCCGTGGCGGGTGCGCCCCAGCTGTCGGGCTCCAAGGCGTTCCAGCTGCACGACACCTACGGCTTCCCGATCGACCTCACCCTCGAGATGGCGGCCGAGCAGGGTGTCTCGGTCGACGAGGAGGGCTTCCGCCGGCTCATGGCCGAGCAGAAGGCCAAGGCGAAGGCCGACGCGAAGGCCAAGAAGACCGGGCACGCCGACGTGTCGATCTACCGCGAGCTCGCCGACCAGCTGGGCCGGTCGGTGGAGTTCACCGGCTACGACCAGGTCGTCAGCGAGGCGCGGGTCGCCGGGCTGCTCGTCGACGGCTCGTCGGCCTCGCACGCCCGCGAGGGCGACAGCGTCGAGATCGTGCTCGACCGCACGCCGTTCTACGCCGAAGGCGGCGGCCAGCTCGCCGATGCCGGGCGGATCGTGCTCGACGGCGTGGTGGTCGAGGTCGACGACGTCCAGAAGCCGCTGGGTGACCTCATCGTGCACCGCGCCCGCGTCGTGAGCGGTGAGCTCACGGTGGGTGACCAGGTGCAGGGACTGGTCGACGTCCAGCGCCGCAAGGCGATCAGCCGGGCGCACACCGCGACGCACATGGTGCACAAGGCGATCCGAGAGGCCCTGGGTGACACCGCCACGCAGGCGGGGTCGGAGAACGCGCCCGGGCGCTTCCGGTTCGACTTCAACGCCTCGGCCGCGCTGCCGCCGTCGGTGCTGCGTGACGTCGAGGCCCGGGTCAACGCGCTGCTCGCCGACGACCTGGAGGTGCACGCCGAGGTGATGTCGCAGGCGCAGGCCATCGAGGCCGGTGCCATGGCGCTCTTCGGCGAGAAGTACGGCGACGAGGTGCGTGTGGTGTCGGTGGGCGACTGGGCGCGCGAGCTGTGCGGGGGCACGCACGCGCAGCGCTCGGGCCAGCTCGGCCTCATCTCGCTGCTGGGGGAGTCGTCGATCGGGTCGGGCGTGCGGCGCGTCGAGGCCCTCGTGGGTTTCGACGCCTACGACTACCTGGCGCGCGAGCACGCGCTGGTGGGCCAGCTCACCGAGGTGCTCAAGGTGCGCCCCGAGGAGCTGCCCGACCGGGTCGGCTCGATCCTCGCGCGGCTGCGCGACGCCGAGAAGGAGATCGCCACGGTTCGCCAGCAGCAGGTGCTGGCGGCTGCCGCGGGCCTGGCGTCGTCAGCGCGGGACGTCTACGGCGTGTCGTTCGTCGGTCACGACGCCAGGGAGGGCGTGAGTGCGGACGGCCTGCGCACGCTGGTGCTCGACGTCCGGGGCCGGCTGCCCGGTGACCGCCCGGCGGTCGTGGCCGGCACTGCGGTCGCCAAGGGTCGCCCGGTCGTCGTCGTCGCCACCAACGAGGAGGCGCGCCGCTGGGGCGTCAAGGCCGGCGAGCTCGTGCGCGAGGCCGCGCAGGTGCTCGGTGGCGGCGGTGGCGGCAAGGACGACGTCGCGCAGGGCGGTGGCAGTGACGCCTCGCGCGTGCGCGAGGCTCTGGCCCGCATCGAGCACGTGGTCGGCGAGCGGGTCACCGGGCGCTGACGTGACCGAGGAGCGCCGCGGCGTCCGGCTGGGGGTCGACGTCGGGGCGGTGCGGGTGGGTCTTGCGGCCAGCGACCCGCACGGGATCCTGGCGACGCCGGTCGAGACGCTGCGGCGCGACGCCACCGCGGGCAGCGACCTCGACCGGGTCGTGCGCGAGGTGGCCGAGCGGGAGGCGATCACCGTCTACGTCGGCCTGCCGCGCTCGCTGAGCGGGGCGGAGGGCCGGGCCGCCGGGCTCGCCCGCGAGTACGCCGGGCAGCTGGCGGCCCGGCTCCGGGCGGCCGGGACGAGCGTTCCCGTGCGCCTGGTCGACGAGCG
>JBQCES010000023.1:0-7672 GCA_051960055.1 Angustibacter sp.
CGGATCCCGCAGAAGATGGTCGGCATCGTGCAGGCCGCCTTCGGCTCGGGCGCGCGCGACCCGAACGGGCCCATCAGCGTCGTCGGCGTGACGCGCGCGGCGGGCGAGATCGCGAGCAGCGACTCGATCCCCTTCGTGCAGACGCCGCGCGAGCGCGTGTCGTTCTTCCTCAGCCTGCTGGCCTCGCTCAACCTGGCGCTGTTCGTCTTCAACCTCATCCCGCTGCTGCCGCTCGACGGCGGCCACGTGGCGGGTGCGCTCTGGGAGGGCCTGCGCCGCGCCGTCGCCCGGGTGCGGCGGCGCCCTGACCCCGGCCCCGCCGACGTCGCTCGCTTGCTGCCCATCGCCTACGCGATGAGCACGGTGCTCATCGTGATGTCGGTGCTGCTGATCTACGCCGACATCGTCAAGCCGGTGAAGCTCGGCGGCTGACGCGCTCCCTGCGGGTGCGTGTCGCTGGCGGTCGGTGGCGGGGAGATACTTGACGCATGAGCGTCTCCCTCGGTCTGCCCGCCCTGCCCCCGCCCGTGCTCGCCCCGCGGCGTCCGTCGCGCAAGATCAAGGTGGGTTCGGTCGAGGTCGGTGGTGACGCCCCGATCAGCGTGCAGTCGATGACCACCACGCTGACGGCCGACGTCAACGCCACGCTGCAGCAGATCGCCGAGCTCACGGCCACCGGCTGCGACATCGTGCGGGTCGCGTGCCCGAGCCAGGACGACGCCGACGCGCTCCCGGCCATCGCCAAGAAGTCGCAGATCCCGGTGATCGCCGACATCCACTTCCAGCCCAAGTACGTCTTCGCCGCCATCGACGCCGGCTGCGCGGCGGTGCGGGTCAACCCGGGCAACATCCGCAAGTTCGATGACCAGGTGGGCGCGATCGCGCGCGCCGCCAAGGACGCCGGCGTCTCGCTGCGCATCGGCGTCAACGCCGGCTCGCTCGACCCGCGGCTGCTGGAGAAGTACGGCAAGGCCACGCCCGAGGCGCTCGTGGAGTCCGCCGTGTGGGAGGCCTCGCTGTTCGAGGAGCACGACTTCCACGACTTCAAGATCTCGGTGAAGCACAACGACCCGGTCGTCATGGTGCGCGCCTACGAGCTGCTCGCCGAGCGCGGCGACTGGCCGCTGCACCTCGGCGTCACCGAGGCGGGCCCGGCGTTCCAGGGCACCATCAAGTCGGCGACGGCGTTCGGCGCGCTGCTCTCGAAGGGCATCGGCGACACCATCCGCGTCTCGCTGTCGGCGCCTCCGGTCGAGGAGGTCAAGGTCGGCATCGCGATCCTGCAGTCGCTCAACCTGCGCCCGCGCAAGCTCGAGATCGTGTCGTGCCCCTCGTGCGGGCGCGCGCAGGTCGACGTCTACAAGCTGGCCGAGGAGGTCACCGCCGGGCTCGAGGGCCTGGAGGTGCCGCTGCGCGTCGCCGTCATGGGCTGCGTCGTCAACGGTCCCGGCGAGGCGCGCGAGGCCGACCTCGGGGTGGCGTCGGGCAACGGCAAGGGCCAGATCTTCGTCAAGGGAGAGGTCATCAAGACCGTCCCCGAGTCGGCGATCGTCGAGACCCTCATCGAGGAGGCCATGCGCCTCGCCGAGACCATGGACGCCGAAGGTGAGCCGTCCGTCAGCGTCTCCTGACGCGATGTCACCCGGGGGAGCGGGGCGTGGGCGCGCGTCCGCAGTGAGGACGTCGGTCGACACGGCCCGCGCGTCCACGGCAGGCTGACGTCGTGCTGCGCAGCGCCACCGCCATGCGGACCCTGGAGCGTCGAGATCGCGACGCGATCCTGGAGCTGTGCGCCCGCGACCCGGTGGCCAACGTCATGGTGGCCGAGCGCGTCGAGCTCGTCGGTAGCGAGCCGGTGCGCCTCGGTGGCGAGATCTGGGGCCTGTTCGAGCACGGCGAGCTGACGAGCGCCTGCTGGTCGGGGGCCAACCTCATCCCGATCGAGGTGCGCACGCCGGCCGCCATGGACGCGTTCGCGAGCCGGGCCCGCCGGGCCGGAGGCGCGTACTCGTCGCTCTTCGGTGACGCCGTCGCGGTCAACGGCATCTGGTCGCGCCTGCAGGCGATGGGCTGGCGGGCGCGCGAGATGCGCGCGTGCCAGCCGCTCTACAGCATCCAGACCGCACCGCTGGTCGAGCCTGACCCGCAGGTGCTGCGAGCGCTGCCCGAGGACGTCATCTCGGTGCTGCCGGCGTCGGTGGCGATGTTCACCGAGGAGGTCGGGTACTCCCCGGTGGGCGCTGACGGTGGCATGGCCTACCGGCGCCGCGTCACCGACTTGCTCCGGCAGGGCCGCACGCTGGTGCGGCTCGGGCCGGCCGGCGAGGTGGTGTTCAAGGCCGACCTGGGCTCGGTGAGCTCGCAGGTGGCGCAGGTGCACGGCGTGTGGGTCGACCCGCGCTGGCGCGGGCAGGGGTTGGCCGCGCCCGCCATGGCGGCCGTGGTGCAGTCGGCGCTGCGCGACAACGCGCCGATCGTGTCGCTCTACGTCAACGACTACAACGCCCGGGCGATCGCGGTCTACGAGAAGGTGGGCTTCGAGCGCGTGGGCACCTTCGCGACGATCCTGTTCTGAGCACCGGGAGGGGCGGCTGCTGGGATGAGCGGGCGGTCTAGGGTGCTAGCATTCTAGACATGGGCGAGCAGCCGGCCAAGGTGCAGTTCAACGTGTACCTGACCCGTGAGCTGGTGCGCCGGGTCAAGCACCTGGCGATCGACGACGGCAGGAGCCTCTCGGCCCTCGTCGAGGCCGCGCTGACCCAGTACGTCGACGAGCACGAGGAGACTGACCGTGGATGACGCCGCCACCGCAGACGTGACGCTGCGACCGGTGCGGTTCACCGCCGACGTCCGGGCCGGTCAGCAGTTCGCGCAGCTGATGGGCCTGGCGATCCGGGTCGAGAGCGGGCGCGGCGGCTGGGTCGACCTCGTGGCGGGCGGCGGCGGCATGATCGCGCTGCACGACGCCCGCACGAGCGCGTCGCGCCAGCCCTCGGGGCGCACGACGCTGTCGGCCGAGTGCGACGACGCCGACGCGCTCGCCGCGCGCCTCACCGACGCCGGCTACGACGCATCGGTCTACGACGAGGCGTACGGGCGCGTGCTCGTCGTCACCGATCCCAACGGCGCCCAGGTGGCGGTCGATGAGCGCACCACCGACCTGCACGGCTACCGCGAGCACGACACCGCCGCCGCCGACCCGCGCTGGCGCGTGCGCGTGATGGTGCGCTCCGCCGACCCTGAGGGCTACCGCGCCTTCGCCCAGACCCTCGGCGTCGGTGCGCTCGTCGACGTCGTCGAGGGTGATCCGCAGGTGGCCCCCAGCCTCGGCCCGGACGACGCCGTGCACCGCGCCGCCGTCGTCGAGCTCGTGCTCGTGTCGGGTGAGCCGCTCACCGACGTCGAGGCGCGGCTGCGCGCCGCCGGGCACGACGACGCGATCGAGGGGGACGACGACGCGCTGCAGGTCATCGACCCCGACGGCGTGCGGCTGGTCGTGCGCGCGGGCCAGCTGCCGGCATGAGCGCCGTGCGCGTCGGCCCGCTCGACCTGCTCGCTCACGCGGGCGCCGCCCACGCGCTGCAGGTGGCCGCGCTGCGCACGGTCGCCGAGGCGACGGGAGTGGGCGGCCCAGACGACGGTGAGCCGCCGTACGCGCGGCACGCCGAGCGGCCCGGCTACCGCTGCGTCGGCGGCTGGGACGGCGACCGCCTCGTGGGCTACGCCTACGGCATGGCGACCCAGCCCGGCTCGTGGTGGGACACGTGGGTGCGGCCGCCCCTCGCCGAGGTCGGCTGCGCCGGCGTGCTCGACGACGCCTTCGAGCTGTGCGCGGTGTTCGTCGACCCGGCTCACCACCGAGTCGGTGCCGGGCGGGCGCTCGTGACCACGCTGCTCGCCGACCTCGAACAGCCCCGCACGGTGCTCACCACCCAGGACGGCGCCAACCCGGCGCGGGGCTTCTACCGTCGGCTCGGCTTCACCGAGCTCCCGGCCCAGCTGCTGCACGAGGGCGTCCCCTTCGTCGTCCTCAGCGCCGACCTGCCGCTGGCCGGCGCCGCGTGAGCGCAGCCGACGAGTCGGCGCTCGCGCTGCTGCGTCAGGACGCCGACTACCGGCGGTACTTCACGGCCCGCGTGGTCAGTCTCGCCGGCGCCGTCGCGACAGTCGTCGCGATGCCCGTGCTGGTCTACCGGCTCAGCGGCTCGGCGTGGCTCACGGCGTCCGTGACGGCGATGGAGGCGCTGCCCTACCTGCTCTTCGGGCTGCTCGCGGGCGCGCTCACCGACCGGTGGAACCGCCAGCGCGTCATGGTGACCTCAGACCTCGTCAACGCGTGCGTGATCGGGTCGGTGCCCGTGGCGAGCTGGCTCGGCGTGCTCACGGTGCCGCACGTGCTCGCTGCCGCGTTCGTCGCGCAGGCGGTGTTCACCTTCTTCGACGGCGCCAACTTCGGCGCGCTGCCCGTGCTGGTGGGTCGCCGGCGCGTGGCCGCAGCCGCCTCGGCCGTGTGGTCGGTGGGCAGCGTGGTCGAGGTGGCCGTGCCCCCGCTGGCCGCCACGGCGCTCGCGGTGATCAGCCCCGCCAACCTGCTGGTGGTCGACGCGTTGAGCTTCGTCGCGTCCGCATTGCTCGTGCGGGCGATCACCCGGCCGATGCACGACGTCGGGCGCGCCGCCTCGCCGGTGACGCCGCGGTCGGTGGCCGCCGACGTCGCGGAGGGTGTGCGCTTCCTGGTGCGGCACGGGGGAGTGCGCACCATGACCGTCGTGGGCACGCTGCAGTCCGCGGCTGGTGGCGGCTTCGTGGCCCTCATGGTGGTCTGGGCCGACCGGACGCTCGGCATCGGCACGTCCGGCCTGCGCTTCGGCGTCCTGTTCGGGGTGTGGGGGATCGGCGGCGCCATCGCGGCGGCGATCCTGCCTCGGCTGGTGACGCGCCTGGGGCCCGAACGGCTCTGCCTGGCCGCGCTCCCGGCGTCCGCGGTGCTCGGCATGGTGACGGCTCTCGCGCCGTCGTGGCAGCTCGGCTCGCTCGGACTGATCGCCTGGGGCGTCGCGTACTCGCTCGTCGTGGTGAACTCGGTCACGTACCGCCAGACCGTGACGCCAGAGCCGCTGCTGGGCCGGGTCAACACCGCAGGGCGCATGCTGTCGTGGGGCGTGGGCTGGACCGGCGGGGCGGTGCTGGCCGGCGGCCTGGCCGCGCACCTGGGCACGCGGCCTGCGCTCGTGCTGATGGCCGCGTTCAGCGTGCCTGCGGTGCTCGTCGCGTGGTGGTCGCCGCTGCGCACCCCGGCGCCCGGCGCGGCGGCGGTCGCCGACTAGGCTCCTGGCGTCCCCAGCACCCCGAGGAGCCGCCGTGATCGCGCGCCTGTCGTCCCTGTTCCTGCGCACCCTGCGCGAGGACCCGTCGGACGCCGAGGTGCCGAGCCACCGGCTGCTCGTGCGTGCGGGCTACATCCGGCGCGCCGCACCTGGTGTGTACACCTGGCTCCCCCTCGGGTTGCGCGTTCTGCGCAAGGTCGAGCGGATCGTGCGCGAGGAGATGGACGCCGAGGGCTTCCAGGAGCTGCAGTTCCCGGCGCTGCTGCCGCGCGAGCCCTACGAGGCCACGGGCCGCTGGACCGAGTACGGCGACAACCTGTTCCGGCTCAAGGACCGCAAGGGCGGTGACTACCTGCTCGGGCCGACCCACGAGGAGATGTTCACCCTCGTCGTGAAGGACCTCTACTCGTCGTACAAGGACCTGCCGCTCTCGCTCTACCAGATCCAGACCAAGTACCGCGACGAGGCGCGACCCCGTGCAGGGCTGCTGCGCGGACGCGAGTTCGTCATGAAGGACTCCTACTCGTTCGACGTCGACGACGCCGGCCTGCAGCGGTCGTACGACAAGCACCGCGCCGCGTACATCCGCATCTTCGACCGGCTGGGCCTCGACTACGTGCCGGTGTCGGCGATGTCGGGCGCCATGGGCGGCAGCGCGAGCGAGGAGTTCCTGGCCCGCGCCGAGCACGGCGAGGACACCTACGTGCGCTCGCCGGGCGGGTACGCCGCGAACGTCGAGGCCGTCGTGACGGTGCCGCCGCCGACCCGCGGGTGGGACGACGTCCCGGCCGCGCACGTCGAGGACACGCCCGACACGCCGACCATCGACTCGCTCGTAGCCGTTGCGGCGCAGCTGTTTCCCGAGCGCGAGTGGTCGGCGGCCGACACGCTGAAGAACGTCGTCTTCATGCTGACCCACCCGGACGGCTCGCGCGAGCCGCTGGTGATCGGCCTGCCGGGCGACCGCGAGGTAGACGTCAAGCGCCTCGCCGCGCAGCTCGAGCCGGCGGAGGCGGAGCCGTTCACCGACGACGACTTCGCCAACCACCCTGCGCTCGTCAAGGGCTACATCGGCCCGCAGGCGTTGGGGGAGAACAGCTCCAGCGGTATCCGCTACCTGCTCGACCCGCGGGTCGTCGACGGCACGGCGTGGATCACGGGCGCCAACGAGCCGGGCAAGCACGTCTTCGACCTGGTGAAGGGCCGTGACTTCGGCGCTGACGGCACCATCGAGGCGGCCGAGGTGCGCGCCGGCGATCCCGCACCCGACGGGTCCGGCCCGCTCGAGCTCGCGCGTGGCATCGAGATCGGCCACATCTTCCAGCTCGGGCGCAAGTACGCCGAGGCGCTGGGCCTGAAGGTGCTGGACGAGAACGGCAAGCAGGTCACCGTCACCATGGGCTCCTACGGCATCGGTGTCTCGCGCGCCGTCGCGGCCGTCGCCGAGAACAGCCACGACGACGCCGGCTTGGTCTGGCCGCGCGAGATCTCGCCGTACGACGTCCACCTCGTGGCCACGGGCAAGGACGGCGCGGTGTTCACCGAGGCCGAGCGGCTGGCGGGCGAGCTGGAGGCTCAGGGCCTGTCGGTGCTGTACGACGACCGCCCGAAGGTCTCGCCCGGCGTGAAGTTCAAGGACGCCGAGCTCATCGGCGTCCCGACGATCGTCGTCGTCGGCAAGGGTCTGGCCGAGGGCGTCGTCGAGGTGAAGGACCGCGCCACGGGGGAGCGCACCGACGTGCCGGTCGCCGGCGTCGTCACCCGGGTCACCGAGGTCGTGCGCGGCCGCTCGTGAGCGCCGCCGCGTGGGCGGGGCTGCCCGACCACGTCGGCTGGGGCACCGTCGCGCTGCTGCTCGTGGCCGCGCTCGTGGCGGGCTGGGTCGACGCGGTGGTCGGCGGCGGTGGCCTGATCCAGCTGCCGGCGCTGCTGATCGCGCTCGGCCCGGGCGCCGCGGCCGTGCACTCGTTGGCCACCAACAAGATCGCGTCGATCTGCGGCACCAGCACGAGTGCGGTCACGTACTACCGGCGCGTGCACCCCGACCTGCGCACCGCGCTGCCGATGGCCGGGGCCGCGCTCGTGGGCGCTCTCGCCGGAGCCGGACTCGCGCTGGTGCTGCCGTCGGCCGCGATCCGACCGGTCGTCGTGGTGGCGTTGGCGGCGGTGCTGGTCTACACCGTGCGGCGTCCGGGGCTCGGAGCCGTGACAGCGTTGCGGCACAGCGGGCGTCGGCACCACGTGACCGCAGGCGCCGTCGGGCTCGTCATCGGCGTGTACGACGGCGCCGTGGGGCCGGGCACCGGCTCGTTCCTGGTCTTCGCGCTGGTGAGCCTGGTCGGCTA
>JBQCES010000024.1:0-8668 GCA_051960055.1 Angustibacter sp.
GGTGGGCCGGTCGGCGCGGTCTCGGTCTGCGCCAGCTCCTCGGCCCCGCCGTCGCGCTCGGCGGCCAGGCGGTGCATCGCGGTCGAGCGCTCCGCCGGGGTCGCGCGACCCCACTCGGCCTGGGCACTCACCGCGGCTGCGACGGCGGCGTCGACGTCCGCGGTGGACGCGAGGGCCGCGGTCTCGACCGGCTCACCGGTCGACGGGTCGACCACGTCGTGCTGCGCGGCGGCGGCGCCAGCCAGCGCGCTGCGCCGACGGCCGTCGATCCACTGGTGGCCTGCGCTCAGCTCCGCCACGCCGCCTCCCGTGCACTGTGTGTTCCTGCAACTGGATGATCGTGACACGCGGGGTCAGTGCAGACAAGGCTTTTCAAGGGATTCCGTCGCGGCAAGCCGTTACCTCAACGAAATCTAGCGTGCTTGACACGATGCACGATTGACCCCGCGTGCTGTCAGCCGTGACGATGGCGGCTACCGTGGGCGACAGACTGCCTGCTCTCGACCGGCGGCCAGTACAGACTGTCGGGGACCGACCGGCCCCGACCGTGCGGGAAAGGAGCGCCAGTGCTGCCCACCCTCGGTGCCGTCCTCGAGCTGCCCGTGCTCGCGGCGGGTCGTCCGCACGTCGTCGCGGGCGCCGACCACCTCGACCACCCGGTGCGCTGGGCGCACGTCGCCGAGGTGGCCGACATCAGCGAGCTGCTGCGCGGCGACGAGCTGATCCTCACCACCGGTGTGGCGCTCCCGCGCACCGACGAGGGGATCGTGGAGTTCGTGCGCACGCTCGCGGCCCTGCCGGTGGCCGGTCTGGTCGTCGAGCTGGGCCGGGCCTACGCCGGGCGGGTGCCGAGCGCCATGGTGCGAGCGGCTGAGCGCAGCGGCCTGCCGCTGATCGAGCTCACCCAGCCCGTCGCCTTCATCGAGGTCACCGAGGCCGTGCACAGCCTCGTGATCGACGGGCAGATCAGCTCGCTGCGCCATGCCCAGGCGCTGCACGAGACCTTCACCGAGCTGGCCGTCGAGGGCGCCGACACGGCCGAGATCGTGCGGCAGGCGGCCCGGATGGCCGGCGCCCCCGTGGTCCTGGAGACGCCGGGTCACCTGGTGGTCGAGCACGACGCCGCAGGGCACGACGACAGCACGCTGCTCTCGCGCTGGCAGCAGCGCTCGCGGGCCGTTCGCGTGCCCGGACGAGCCGGTGTCGACCCCGTGTCGGGCTGGGTCGTGGCCACGGTCGGCGCGCGCGGCGAGGACTGGGGCCGGCTGGTGCTCGTGCGCTCCCCTGACGACCCGCGCCCGCACGACCTCATGCTCGTCGAGCGCACGGCCACCACACTGGCGCTGCAGCGGCTGATCGCCCGCGACCGCGAGGGGCTGGAGCGCCAGACCCACCGCACGCTGCTCACCGCCCTGATGGCTCACCAGCACCCCGACGCCGAGATCGGCCTGCGCGCTCGGGCCCTCGGCGTCCCCCTCGAAGGACGTCGGCTCCTGGGCGCCGTGGTGCGCTGGCGGGAGTCAAGGTCGGCCGCCACTCTGGCCACCCAGGCTCGGCTGCGCGACCTGGCGGACGCCGTGGCCCAGGCGGCGCGCGACGCGGGCACCGCCGCCCTGATCGGGTCGATCGACGAGCGCAGTGTGGGTGTGCTCGTGGCGCTCGACCGGCGCGACGACGACACCGCGCTGCTCGACCGACTCGCCCACGCCGTCGAGCGCGTGGTGCGATACCGCCTCGCGGGCGCCGACAACCGCCAGCTGCTGCTCGCGGCCGGCACCGTGGTCGCCGGGCTGCGCGATGCCCGCCGCAGCGTCGTCGAGGCCCAGCAGGTGGCCGACGCGGCGTCCCACCTGCCCTGGACGCCCGGGTTCGTGCGGCTGCACGACGTGGGCGTGCGTGGTCTGCTCGCCCTGCTGCGCGGCGACGCGCGCATCGAGACCTTCGTCGAGCGCGAGCTCGGCCCGCTGCTCGAGCGCGACGACGACCTTCTGGGCGTGCTGCGCGCCTACCTCGACGCCGGCCGCAACAAGTCGGCCGCCGCGAGCGCCCTGCACCTGTCGCGTCCCGCCTTCTACGACCGTCTGACGCGGCTCGGGCAGGTGCTCGGCGTCGACCTCGACGACGTCGAGACCTGCCTGGCGCTGCACGTGGCGCTGCTGGCCCGCGACACCGCCTGACCCGTGCACGCAAACGGCCGGATCTCGGGGTCATCCCCGATAGCGTCGTCCCTGCGCTCTGCCGCACAGTGAGGTGCGCCCGTCGGGGGTGCAGCCGGCAGTCCGCCGGCAGCGAGGTGCTCGTCAGCGAGGGGGTTCCATGGTCAGCCTGACCGCACCGGTGAGCCGGTGGATCGGACGACGGCTGCTCACCCGGGCGGCGACGTCCGGTGGCGTCGACCTGTCGCGGATCTCGGTGGTGCCGAAGGCGTTCAAGGTGCCCTTCCAGCGCGCGGGGCTCGACCCGCAGGTGCGCGTGGCCGCCCGGCGCGAGCGGCCGCCGGTGAGCCGGCTGATGCGCGTGTTCGGGCTCAACGTCTGGCTCGTGACGGGCTACCCCGAGGCGCGGGCGGTGCTCGCCGACACGACGAGCTACAGCAACGACATCCGCCCGATGGTGGCCAGTGCCGGCAGCACGCCGGTGCACTCGATCGGGGGCCTGGGCTTCACCGACCCGCCCGTGCACACGCGCCTGCGCGGCCTGCTCACCCCGGAGTTCACCAAGCGCCGGCTGGCCCGGCTGCAGCCCCGGATCGAGCAGATCGTGCACCACCAGCTCGACGTCGCACAGGCGTCCGGTGACGTGACCGACCTGGTGCGCACGTTCGCGTTCCCGGTGCCGTTCCAGGTGATCTGCGAGCTGCTGGGGGTGCCGCTGGAGGAGCGTGACGAGTTCCGCCAGATGGGCGCCGCGCGCTTCGACCTGTCGCAGGGTGGGGCCGGGCTCTTCGGCGCGGCCTCGAAGTCGCGCGAGTTCCTGTTCCAGGTGGTCGCCGAGCAGCGGGCCGAGCCCGGCGAGGGGCTCATCGGCGCCCTCATCCGCGACCACGGTGACGAGCTCGAGGACGTCGACCTCGCCGGCCTGGCCGACGGCGTGTTCCTCGGCGGCTACGAGACCTCGGCCAGCATGCTCGCCCTGGGCACGCTGGTGATCACCCAGCACCCCGAGGCCCTCGAGCTGGCACGCCGCGGCGGCGAGGAGCTCGACGCCGTCGTCGAGGAGCTCCTGCGCTACCTCGGCGTTGTCCAGACGGCGTTCCCCCGCTTCGCCCGGCACGACCTCGAGCTGTTCGGCCACGACGTGCGCCAGGGCGACGTCGTGCTCGTCTCGCTCAGCGGCGCCAACCGCGACGAGCGCCTCGCGGCGGGCGCCGGGCACTTCGACCCGGCGCGCGAGCCGGGGTCGCACCTGGCGTTCGGGCACGGCTTCCACCGCTGCGTGGGGTCCGAGCTGGCGCGCATGGAGCTGCGGACGGCGTTCCGCGCGATCGCCGAGCGCTTCCCGGACATCGAGCTGGCCTGCTCCCCCGACGAGCTGACCTTCCGCGAGCTGTCGGTGGTGTACGGCATCGAGTCGCTGCCGGTGCGGCTGCAGCCGGCGGAGCGGCGCTCAGCCCTCGATGCCTCGCGCAGCGAGCAGCTCTGAGCGGTCGGCGGCGTAGCCGACCATCCACGTGGGGCGGTAGCGGTACATCGCGATGCCGTCCGGACCCTCGCCCCACTCCAGGGGTGAGCTGCCGTAGTGCCGCGTCCAGTGCTCGATCGTGGGTGCCCAGTCGCCGTCGTCCGGGTGCATCCGCTCGACCCGACCGTGGCTGAAGACGGCGAGCTGCTCGCCGTCCACGTGGGCCACGCTGACCGCGGGACGCGCTGCCATGTGCCGCGCCTTGGCCGCGGTCGCGCTCGTGCCGAACGACCAGGTGCCGTGCAGGAAGTGCCCGTCGAGCGCGCTGATCCGGGGCTCGCCGTGCGCCGTCACGGTGGCCACCGAGATCACCTTCATGCCCGTCAGCAGCGCCACGAGATCGGACGCCGTCAGCCGCCGCTCGTCGGTGATGATGCCGCGCAGGTGGTCGCTCGCCGTGCCGTGGGACGCCTCGAGCAGCCGTTGCAGGGCCTGGATCTCCTCGTCGGTCTCGTACATGCCGACCACGCTAGGACGGCGCACTGACACCGCGCTTGGCTGCGGTTGCGGTGTCGGGCCCCGCTTGGCGGTCGTCAGGCGTCGACCACCGCCGTGTACGCAGCGGTGAACGTGCGGTCCTCGTCGTCGGTGAGGTCGCGTTGCACCTTCAGTCGCTGCTTGGTCGCCGCGTCGGGGAACATGAGCGGGTTGTCGGCGAGCTCGGGGTCGACCTTGCGCATCGCCTCCTGCGCTCCGGCCACCGGCGGCACGTACTGCACCCAGGCCGCGAGCTCGGCCGCCACCTCGGGCCGGTAGTACCAGTCGACGACGGCTTCGGCGTTCGCCTTGTGACTCACCGGCGCGGGCAGCATGCAGTTGTCAGACCACAGCTCTGCCCCCTGCTCCGGCACGACGAACTCGAGGTCGGGGTCGTCGAGCGCCAGCTGCAGCACGTCGCCACTCCAGGCGAAGCAGGCCGCGATCTGGCCCTTGGCCAGCTGAGCGGTGTACTCGTTGCCGGTGAAGGCGCGGATCTGACCGGCGGCCACCTGCTCCTTCAGCACGTCCAGAGCACGGTTGAAGTCGGCCTCGGTGAAGGTCGCGATGTCGATGCCCAGGCCCAGCATGAGCAACGGCATCGTCTCCTTCATGCCCGAGAACAGCGTGACCTTGCCCTTGAGATCGGGCCGGAACAGGTCACGGACCTCGCGGATGGGCTCCTTGACGAGCCGCTTGTTGTAGGCGAGCCCGGTCATGCCGGAGGCCCAGGGGATCGAGAACTTGCGGCCCGGGTCGAACGCGACGTCGCGCAGCTCGGGAAGCAGGTTCGCCGTGAAGTTCGGCATCTTCGAGTGGTCGAACGCCGTGACCCACTGCTGGCGCATCATCCGAGCCGACATCCAGTCGCTCACGACGAACAGGTCTCGCCCGATGTCCTGCCCGTTGGTCGCGGCGGGTCGGATCTTGGCGAAGAACTCCTCGTTGTCGTTGACGTCCTCGGTGTACCTCACCTCGACGCCGGTCGACTTCGTGAACGCCGCCAGTGACGGCCGGCTGCCGTCGTCCTCGTTGACGTCGATGTACTGCGGCCAGTTGGAGAAGCGGACGAACCGCTCGCTCTGCGACAGGTCGGGTGTGGTCGCCGGCCCGGACGAGCGCGCCGTGCCCTTGGTGCCGCAGCCGGACAGCACCGCGCCGAGGCCGGTGAGACCGAGGGCGGCACCGCCGACGAACGCGCGGCGGGACATCGCCCGCTGGATCGGGCTGCTCTGAGGAGGCATCTCAGGACTCGATGTTCGCCATCACGTGCTTGATGCGCGTGTAGTCCTCGAACCCGTACATCGACAGGTCCTTGCCGTAGCCGCTGTGCTTGTACCCACCGTGGGGCATCTCGGCGACGAGCGGGATGTGGGTGTTGATCCAGACGCAGCCGAAGTCCAGCGCCTTGCTCATGCGCATGGCCTTGCCGAAGTCCTTGGTCCACACCGACGAGGCGAGGCCGTAGTTGACGCCGTTGGCCCAGGCGATGGCCTGCGCCTCGTCACTGAACTGCTGCACCGTGATGACCGGGCCGAAGATCTCGTTCTGGATCGCCTCGTCGTCCTGGCGCAGGCCGTCGAGCACGGTGGGCTGGTAGAAGAAGCCGTCACCGAGACCCTCGACGCGGGCACCGCCGGCCGCGATGCGGGCGTGGTCGGGGAGCCGGTCGACGAAGCCCGCGACGCGGCCGAGCTGGTGCACGTTGTTGACCGGGCCGAGCAGGGCGTCCTCGTCGTCGGGCAGGCCGACCTTGGCCGAGCGCGCCTGCTCGGCCAGCGCGGCCACGAAGTCGTCGTGGATGCCGGGCGCGGCGAGCACGCGCGTCGCCGCCGTGCAGTCCTGGCCGGCGTTGAAGTAGCCGGCGACAGCGATGGCCTCCGCGGCGGCCTCGAGGTCGGCGTCGTCGAACACCACCACGGGCGCCTTGCCGCCGAGCTCCAGGTGCACGCGCTTGACGTCCCGAGCGGCCGATCCCGCCACCTCCATACCGGCGCGCACCGAGCCGGTGATCGACACCATGGCGGGGATCTCGTGCTCGACCAGCGCCCGACCGGTGTCGCGGTTGCCGGTGATGACGTTGAGCACGCCCGGCGGCAGGAACTCGGCCGCGATCTCGGCCATGAGCAGCGTGGTCTCGGGCGTGGTGTCGCTCGGCTTGAGCACCACCGTGTTTCCCGCGGCGAGCGCCGGCGCGAACTTCCAGACCGCCATCATCATCGGGTAGTTCCAGGGCGTGACCTGGCCGACCACGCCGATCGGCTCGCGGCGCACCCAGGAGGTGTGGCCCTTCAGGTACTCGCCGGCCGAACGGCCCTCGAGCACCCGGGCCGCACCGGCGAAGAACCGGATCTGGTCGACCATCGGCGGGATCTCCTCGCTCGCGGTGAGCGCGCGGGGCTTGCCGGTGTTCTCCGACTCCAGGGCGATCAGCTCGTCGGCGCGGGCCTCGATGGCGTCGGCGATCTTGAGCAGGGCCTGCTGGCGCTCGCTCGGCGTCGTGTCACCCCACGCCTCGAACGCCTGCGCCGCCGTCCGGTAGGCGCGGTCGACGTCCTGCTCGCTGGACACCGGCGCCTCGGCCACGACCTGGCCGGTGGCCGGGTTGACCAGCTCGAGGGTGCTGCGGGCGTCAGGGTCTACGTACTCGCCGCCGACGAAGTTGCGCAGGCGACGGGGGGTGACGGTGCTCGGCTGGCTCACTGCGACTCCTGTCGTGGCACGGCTGGGCGCCGGACGTCGGCGGCCATCGGCGACACTAGCGGGTGGGCGCCGGTATCGACAGTCTCCCGCCCACAACACATAGGAATCAGTCGCCAACTCCGCGATCAGCGACGGAATCACTTGCCTTTGCCGCATCGGTGAGGGAGGATCGGGGCCGTGACTTCCAGAGCCGGCAACGGCGGCGCGCTCGACGAGGTGTCGAAGCGCATCATCGAGCAGCTGCAGGAGGACGGCCGCCGTCCCTACGCCGCGATCGGTAAGGCGGTGGGCCTGTCCGAGGCCGCCGTCCGCCAGCGCGTGCAGCGGCTGCTCGACGCCGGGGTCATGCAGATCGTGGCCGTGACCGACCCGCTCCAGGTGGGCTTCAGCCGTCAGGCCATGATCGGCATCCGCGCCGAGGGCGACCTGACCGCGGTGGCCGACCAGCTCGCCGACATGCCCGAGGTCGACTACGTCGTCGTCACGGCCGGCAGCTTCGATCTGCTGGTCGAGGCCGTCTGCGAGAACGACGACGCGCTGCTCGAGCTCATCAGCACGCGCATCCGCACCATCCCGGGCGTCCGCACCACCGAGACGTTCGTCTACCTGAAGCTGCGCAAGCAGCTCTACAACTGGGGAACTCGATGACCACCACACCGCAGGACATCTCCGGCCCCGACGAGCCGGGCACCACGCCGCGCGGCACGCACCGTGAGGACGCCGCACGCGACCACCTCTGGATGCACTTCACCCGGCACTCGGTGTACGAGGGTGGCGGTCACGTCCCGATCATCGTCCGCGGTGAGGGCGCGAAGATCTACGACGCCAACGGCAAGGAGTACATCGACGGCCTCGCGGGCCTGTTCACCGTGCAGGTCGGTCACGGCCGCACCGAGCTGGCCGAGGCGGCGGCCAAGCAGGCGGCCGAGCTCGCCTTCTTCCCGCTGTGGTCGTACGCGCACCCGATGGCGATCGACCTCGCCGAGCGGCTCGCCTACGAGGCGCCCGGCGACCTCAACCGCGTCTTCTTCACCACCGGCGGCGGTGAGGCCGTCGAGACCGCATGGAAGCTGGCCAAGCAGTACTACAAGCTCATCGGCAAGCCCACCAAGCACAAGGTGATCAGCCGCTCGGTGGCCTACCACGGCACGCCCCAGGGGGCGCTGTCGATCACGGGCATCCCGGACGCCAAGGTGCCGTTCGAGCCGCTCGTGCCCGGCGCGCACAAGGTGCCCAACACCAACCTCTACCGCGCCCCCGAGCACCTGCGTGAGGACCCCAAGGCGTTCGGGCGCTGGGCCGCCGACCGCATCGCCGAGGCCATCGAGTTCGAGGGCCCCGACTCCGTCGCCGCGGTGTTCCTGGAGCCGGTGCAGAACTCCGGTGGCTGCTTCCCGCCGCCGCCCGGGTACTTCGAGCGCGTGCGCGAGATCTGCGACGAGTACGACGTCCTTCTGGTCAGCGACGAGACGATCTGCGCGTTCGGGCGCATCGGCGAGATCTTCGCCTGCAAGGACTTCAACTACGTCCCCGACATCATCACCACCGCCAAGGGGCTCACCTCGGGCTACTCGCCCATCGGCGCGATGATCGCGTCCGACCGGCTGTTCGAGCCGTTCAAGAAGGGCACGACGTCGTTCCTGCACGGCTACACGTTCGGCGGGCACCCGGTGTCGGCCGCCGTGGCGATGGCCAACCTCGACATCTTCGAGCGCGAGGGCCTCACCCAGCACGTGCACGAGAACGCGCCGCGGTTCCGGGCGACGCTCGAGAGGCTGCTCGACCTGCCCATCGTCGGTGACGTGCG
>JBQCES010000025.1:0-4712 GCA_051960055.1 Angustibacter sp.
CGAGGCACCGGCGCGGGTGTTCGCCGACCAGACCGAGGTGCTCGAGGCGTTCTCGCGCCGCGAGCTCGACCGCGACGTCGTCGTCGTGGTGCGCGAGCAGGGACCGTCGGCCAACGGCATGCCCGAGCTGCACCAGCTGACGCCGTCGCTGACGGTGCTGCAGCGGCGTGGGTTCCGCGTCGCGCTGGTGACCGACGGGCGGATGTCGGGTGCATCCGGCGCGGTGCCCGCCGCGATCCACGTGACGCCCGAGGCGGTGCACGGCGGACCGATCGCGCGGCTGCGCGACGGCGACGTGGTGCGGCTCGACTGCACCACCGGACAGCTAGACGTGCTGGTCGACGTCGAGGAGCTGGCGGCGCGCGAGGCCGCGGTCACCAGCGGAGGCAGTGCTCGCGGCACGGGACGCGAGCTGTTCGGCGTGATGCGGCGCAACGTCGGCGCGGCCGACCGCGGGGCGCACGTGTTCGGACCGTCCGCCACGCAAGTCGTTGCGCCGCAGGCGGTTCCGGCCTTCGGGAGCGCGTCGTGAGTACCGCCGCGAACGCCGCCGTGACCGTCGAGGGCGTGATGGCGACGTCGCCGGTCGTGCCGGTGGTGGTGATCGAGGACGTCGCGCACGCCGTCCCGCTGGCGAACGCCCTGCTGCGCGGCGGCGTCGGTGTCATCGAGATCACCCTGCGCACGGCTGCCGGCCTCGAAGCGATCCGCCGCGTGGCCGCCGAGGTTCCCGACATGCTCGTGGGCGCGGGCACCGTGGTCACCACCGACCAGGTGTCGACGTCCGTGGCGGCGGGGGCGTCGTTCCTCGTCACTCCCGGCTCACCGCCCCGGCTGCTCGACGCGGCGCTCGGCGCCGGGGTGCCGCTGCTCGCGGGGGCAGGCACGGTCACCGAGATGATGACGCTGGCCGAGCGGGGGCTCACGGCGATGAAGTTCTTCCCGGCCGAGCCGAGCGGTGGCCGCAACTACCTGGCCGCCGTCGCGGGGCCGTTGCCGCACCTGCGGTTCTGCCCGACCGGTGGGGTCACTCCGACCAGCGCGCCGTCGTACCTCGCGCTGCCGGGGGTGCCGTGCGTCGGTGGCTCGTGGCTCACGCCGCAGGACGCCGTGCGCGAGGGGCGCTGGGACGTCATCGAGGGCCTTGCCCGCGAGGCGGCGGCACTGCGCGCCTGACGAGCCTTCGAGTGAGGGCATGTGAAGGCCCGCAGGCTGCCCCTCGGTGAGGGACCGCCGCGCTGGACGAGGCGCGGCTCCTGCGGGCCAACGGTGACTGCCTGGATCTCGCTGGCCACGGCGTCCCCGAGGGGACCGTTCGCGGTCGTGGGATCGAAGGAGCCCGTCCGACTTCGACGGCGGCTAGCGGGCAGCCACCTCACGCGTCCGTAGAGCAATCACTTCTCGGACCACCTCCTTTCCCGTGTGCCATGACGGTACGTCCGGGATTGGTGGGGTGCAACGGTATTGCCGGTCAGCCGCGTCAACGGCGTGTCATGGCTCGTCAGGCTCCGAGGTCCATCGTCATGATCGGCGTGGTGGTGGGCTGCTTCGACCCGCCCGCCGGCTCCACCGTGACGCCGAGCTTGGCGCCTGGGGTGACACCGGTCGCGAGCAGGGCCTGCGACCCGTGGATCACGCCCACCGACCGCGCACCGCCGTCGATCACCCACAGCTGCAGCACGTGCTGGGCGTCGGTGGCCGGCAGCTTCTGGCCGACGAACACCGCCTTGCCCTGCGACGGCGAGACGATCACCCGGGCCACGCCGCCGCCGTCGATCTGCCGGGCGTCCGGCGCAGCGAGCACCGACGACATCTGCGAGGCGGCCTGCTCGACACGCGTGGCCTCTCGGTGCTGCTGCACCGCGACCGCGCCGAGGCTGCCCGCCACGACGACGAGCGCGGCCGCGACGGCGAGGAACGTGCGCGACGCCATCCGCGAGCGGCGGAGCAGCGAGGTGACGGAGCCGGCGTCCGAGGCGGGTGAGACGGGCGGAAGCTGCCGGGTGGTGCGCACCTGGTCCATCACCGCGTCGCGGAACGACGCCGGGACGCCGCTGGCGGCAGCGACGCCGAGCATGGCGCCGGTGGCGCGCAGCTCGCGCACCTCCTCCGCGCACGACTCGCACTCGGCGAGGTGCGACTCGAACTCGCGCCGCTCGGCGTCGTCGAGGGCGTCGAGGGCGTAGGCGCCGGTGAGCGTGTGCAGGTCGTGCGTCAGACCGTCGCGGGTCATGCGGTCACCCCCAGGCAGTCGCGCAGGCGGATCAGCCCGTCGCGCAGGCGGGTCTTCACGGTGCCGAGCGGGACGTCGAGGAGCTCGGCGACCTCGCGGTAGGTGTACCCGCCGTAGTACGCCAGCTGCACCGACTCGCGCTGCAGCTCGGTGAGACCACCCAGGCAGCTGCGCACCGCCTGCTGCTCCAGTCGCACCTCGACCTCCTCGGCCACCTCGTCGTACTCCCGGACGCTGTCGCGGCGCCCGACCCGCTCGTCGCGGTCACGCGAGGCCTGCGCCGACCGCACGCGGTCGACGGCCCGGGCGTGCGCCATCGTCATGATCCACGTGGTGGCGCTGCCACGGGAAGGGTCGAACCTGGTCGCCGTGCGCCACACCTCGACCATGACCTCCTGCGCGACCTCCTCGGACTGCGCCGGGTCGCGCAGCACGCGCCGCACCACTCCGATCACCGGGCCGGCCGTACGGCGGAACAGCGCCTCGAAGGCCGCCTCGTCCCCGCGGGCGACCTGGGTCACCAGCGCCTCCAGCGAGTCGGCGTCGCCCGCGGCCCGGGCGTCGTCGGGGACGACTCCCAGGCGCCGCTGCGTCGAGCCCATGAGGACTCCCTTCAGGCGTGGCATCACGTGGTCGCCCCTTCTTCGACGCCACCCCCCGAGCGGATTGGTGGTCTGTCGATGATCACGTGAAGTGGGCAAGCGAGCACGTCGTCTTCGGCCGGATCGTGGCGGCTGCGCATCACCGGCGATGCCCAGCCACCACGATGGGGGCGCTCACGCACGGGCGGTCAGGGGAGGATGGTGGCGGGGTCGACGGCGATCCAGACGGCACTGGCTCGGGCGAGCAGGCGAGGTGCGGGGTCGAGGGCGTAGAGCGCCGTCTCGGTCCAGGCCTTACGGCCCTCCTGGCGCTGCACGCGCCCCATCACGACGTGCCGGACGCCGGCCCGGGGCAGCGCGTCGACCCGCGCCGTCATCGTGCCGAGCACCATCGGGCGCCCCGCGAGGTCGACCGACCAGCCACCGGGGCAGTCGAGCGCGGCCCAGGTGACCTCCGCGCTCACGCGACCGTCCGGCCCGGCGACGTCGTCCGCGGGCACCCACGTGCAGGCCGTCACCTCGGGCCGGTCGGTGAGCGGCCCCGGCCGCAGCGCCAGCCCGTCGGACGCCGGACGCCCCGTGCCGCACGAGAAGCAGGTGGGGAAGGGGTGGTCGTGCAGGCCGCGGTAGCGCGACTCGGCGTCGAGGGCGACGTCCCACGCCACGGGCTCGAGCGCGGCCTCGGTGAACGGCGACGGCACGACGGCGGCGGTCACGACCACGCGGTCGCCGTCCGACGCCGTCGCCTCGCGGTCGTCGTCGGCCACCACCAGCTCGGTGTCGAGGGGCGGCGGCGCCATGAGCCGCACCTGCACGGCCTCGCCGTCGCCGGCTGCGAGGTGCTGGGCGAGGGCGCCGCAGGTCCAGCCGCCGTTGCCCGACCGGGACGGTCCGTTGAAGCGCGCGGGAACGATCAGGGTGCTCACGGCCGCCAACCTAGCGGCGGCGGACGCTCTCATAGCGCTGCAGCGCCTCGGCCCGCTCCTCGGCGTGGTCGACGATCCGGCGCGGGTAGTCGTGCGCGTAGCCGTCGTCGTGGTCCCACGGCTCGTGGGCGGCGGCGCCGTGCAGGTGCGCCAGCTCGGGCACCCAGCGCCGCACGTAAGTGCCGTCCGGGTCGAAGCGCAGGCCCTGACCGACGGGGTTGAAGACGCGGAAGTACGGCGCGGCGTCGGTGCCCGAGCCGGCCACCCACTGCCAGCCGTGGTTGTTGCTGGCGAGGTCGCCGTCGCGCAGCCAGCGCAGGAAGTGCCGGGCGCCGTGCTGCCACTCGACGTGCAGGTCCTTCACCAGGAAGCTCGCGGTGACCATGCGCACCCGGTTGTGCATCCAGCCGGTCGCCCGCAGCTGGCGCATGCCGGCGTCGACGAAGGGGTAGCCGGTGCGGCCCTCGCACCAGGCCTCGAAGCCGTCGCCGGGCTGGTCGTAGCGCAGCCGCGCGTACTCGGGGCGCAGGTACTCGCGCGCGCTCTCGGGGTGGTGCCACAGGACGTCGGCGTAGAACTCGCGCCAGCACAGCTCGCTGCGGAACGTCTGGGCGCCCTTGCTGCGGCGTCCGGCGAGGTCGGCCAGCAGCGTGCGGGGGTGGATCTCGCCGTACTTCAGGTGGGCCGACAGCTGCGAGGTGCCGTCGAGGTCGGGGCGGTTGCGGTCGTCGGCGTAGCGGTCGAGGGCGTCGTCGCGGAACTCCCGCCAGCGCTGCAGGGCGGCCTGCTCGCCGACGTCCGGCAGGTCGACGCCCGGCTGCGGCTCGTCCGGCAGGTCGTCGGACGCCACCGTGCGCGCCCAGCGCAGCCCGACGGGCGGGTCGCCCGCAGGCGCGGGCCAGCCGTGGGCGCCCCAGGCCTTCGAGAACGGCGTGAACACCTGGTACGGCG
>JBQCES010000026.1:0-7860 GCA_051960055.1 Angustibacter sp.
CCGAGGAGCAGAACCCCGAGCTGTCGCCGGAGGAGGTCGCGGCCCAGCTGGCCGGGACGACCCAGAACGACATCATCAAGGAGTACCTCTCGCGGGGGACCTACGTCTTCCCGCCGGCGCCGTCGCTGCGGCTCATCACCGACATGATCGCCTACACCGTTCGGGAGATCCCGAAGTGGAACCCGATCAACATCTGCAGCTACCACCTGCAGGAGGCCGGGGCCACGCCGGTCCAGGAGCTCGCGTACTCCCTCTCGACGGCCGTGGCCGTGCTCGACGCGGTCCGCGACTCGGGGCAGGTCCCCGAGGACGAGTTCGCCCAGGTCGTCGCGCGCATCTCGTTCTTCGTCAACGCCGGAGTGCGGTTCGTCGAGGAGATGTGCAAGATGCGCGCCTTCGTCGAGCTGTGGGACGAGCTGACCCGTGAGCGCTACGGCGTCGAGGACCCCAAGGCGCGCCGGTTCCGGTACGGCGTGCAGGTCAACTCGCTCGGCCTCACCGAGGCCCAGCCCGAGAACAACGTGCAGCGCATCGTGCTCGAGATGCTCGCGGTGACGCTCAGCAAGGACGCCCGCGCGCGCGCCGTCCAGCTGCCCGCGTGGAACGAGGCGCTCGGCCTGCCGAGGCCGTGGGACCAGCAGTGGTCGCTGCGTATCCAGCAGGTGCTCGCCTACGAGTCGGACCTGCTCGAGTACGACGACCTGTTCGCCGGCAGCCACGTCGTGGAGGCGAAGGTCGCCGAGCTGGTGGCGGGGGCGCGCGCCGAGATGGCCAAGGTCGCCGAGCTGGGTGGCGCTGTCGCGGCCGTCGAGTCCGGCTACATGAAGTCGGCGCTGGTGGGGTCCCACGCGGCTCGCCGCGCGCGCATCGAGTCGGGCGAGGACGTCGTCGTCGGCGTCAACCGGTTCGGGACGACCGAGCGCAACCCGCTCACCGCTGACCTCGACACGGCCATCCAGACGGTCGACCCGCAGGTCGAGCAGGAGGCGGTGACCGCGGTGAAGGAGTGGCGCGAGGCGCGGGACGCCGACCCGCAGCGTCGCGAGGCGGCATCCGCTGCGCTGCAACGCCTTCGCGCCGACGCCGCCACGGAAGCCAACCTCTTCGAGGCGACGCTGGCGTGTGCCCGGGCCGGGGTCACGACGGGGGAGTGGAGTGCCGCGCTGCGCGAGCAGTTCGGCGAGTACCGCGCGCCCACCGGCGTCAGCGGCTCGGTCGGCGTGGCGGTCGTCTCCGACGAGCTGACCCGCGTGCGCGAGTCGGTACGCGCCACCGGCGACGAGCTCGGCGAGCGGCTGCGACTCCTGGTGGGCAAGCCGGGCCTCGACGGCCACAGCAACGGCGCGGAGCAGGTTGCGGTGCGCGCACGTGACGCCGGCTTCGAGGTGGTCTACCAGGGCATCCGGCTCACGCCGTCGCAGATCGTCGCCGCGGCGGTGGCCGAGGACGTCCACTGCGTCGGGCTCTCGGTGCTCTCGGGCTCCCACATGGAGCTGGTGCCTGCGGTGCTCGACGGTCTGCGCGACGCCGGTGCCGGTGACGTCCCGGTGGTCGTCGGCGGCATCATCCCGGAGTCCGACGAGCGCCGGCTGCGCGAGCTCGGTGTCGCGAAGGTGTTCACGCCCAAGGACTTCGGACTCACGGCCATGTTGGGCGAGATCGTCGAGGTGATCCGCTCGGCGCGCGGTCTCGCGTCGAGCGCCTGATCGCTCAGCGCTCGAACGCGTCCGCCAGCCGCCCGACGATGCGCTCGACGCGCGCGGGCGACGTCGCGAGGTTGACCCGGACGTGCCCCGCGCCGCCGGCACCGAAGTCGCGACCGTCGTTCACCATCACCTTGCCGCGCTCGAGCGCCACCGTCGCGGGGTCGTCGTGCCCGTACGCTCGCAGGTCGAGCCACGCCAGGTAGGTCGCCTCCAGCGGGCGGGTGCGGGCCCCTGGCAGCTCGGACGCCACGAGCTCGGCGAACAGGTCGCGGTTGTCTCCCAACCGGTGCACCCAGGCGTCGAGCCAGGGCTGCCCGTCGGTGTAGGCCGCGACCGCCGCGTGCACGCCGAGCGACGACGTGCCGTGGTTGTAGACCAGCGGCAGCGCGCGAAGCGCCTCGACGTCGGCCTCGGTGCCGCACACGATCTGGGCGCACTTCAACGTGGGCACGTTCCACGCCTTGCTGGCCGAGACCACGGTCGTGACGACGTCCGCGGCGCCGGGCAGCGACAGCAGCGGCACGTGGGTGGCTCCGGGCAGCACGAGGCCGGCGTGGATCTCGTCGCTCACGATCCGCGCGCCGCGAGCCCGCACGACGGCCAGCAGGGCCGTGAGCTCGTCGGCCGAGAACGCCCGCCCCCAGGGGTTGTGCGGGTTGCAGAGCAGCACCGTGCGCGCCCCGCGCGCGAGCGCCGCGTCGATGGCGGGGAGGTCGAGGCTCGCGTGCTCGGCGTCGGGGTCGAGGGGTACGGCCACGAGCTCGCGACCCGACTGCGGCACGACACCCAGGAAGGGCGGGTAGGCCGGAGTCGGGACGACGACGGGGGCGTCGTCGCAGAGCGCCACCAGAGCCAGCAGGACGCCGCTCATGACATCGGCCGTGACGACGACGCGCCCGGGGTCGACGTCCCAGCCCCACTGCCGCCCGGCGTAGCCGCTCAGTGCCTCGGGGAGCCCACTGGCGTCATCCGGGACGGGGTAGCCGAAGTCGCCCAGCTCGACCGCCCGTCGCACGGCGTCGGTGATCGCGGGTGCGGGTGCGACGTCCGCCTCGGCCACCCACGCAGGGAGGACGTCTGCCGCAGGCAGCGTCCACTTCAGCCCGCCCCGGTGGCGCAGCTCGGTGTCGGAGAGGTCGACGACGGTCGAGGAGTCCATGGGGCGATCCTGCAGGATCGCGGGTCGCTACCGTGAGGGGGGTGAGTGACCTACAGTGCCCCGCCACCGTGATCGTGATGCGCCACGGCCAGAGCGAGGGAAACGTGACCCGTCGGCTGTCGGCTGCCGAGCCCGGCGGGGGCCTCACCGAGCAAGGGCGCCGGCAGGCCCGCGCCGCTGCCGAGGCCCTGGCGCAGCGCAACGTCGCCCGCGTGTACTGCAGCCCCCTGCTGCGAGCGCGGCAGACGGCGAGCGAGTTGACGACGGCGCTCGGTGCCGGCGAACCCGTTGTGCTGCACGGGATGCGCGAGTTCGGTCTCGGCGACCTCGAGGGCAGTGACACCGACGACGACTGGGCGCGGGTCGACGCGGTCTTCGACGCGTGGCTCGACGGTGACCTCCAGGCCGCGCTGCCGGGCGCGGAGTCGGGCGAGGACGTCGTGACCCGAGTGCGCGACGCGCTCGAGGGCGTCGCCGACCTGCACCGCGGAGAGACCGTCGTGGTGGTGAGCCACGGCGGAGCGATGTCGCTGGCCCTGCCGTGGCTGGCGCACAACGTCCGCAACGACCGGGCCCGCGGGGCGGGCATCGCGAACTGCGCCGTGGTGGAGCTGTCGGGCGACAGCGACGGGTGGCGGCTGCTGTCGTGGCCCCGGCGCACACCGCAGCTCGGCACCTCGCCGTACCCGGGTGACCTGGTCGAGCTGCTGGGCCGGGCGGACGCCGACCGCAACGTCGCGCCGCCCGCCGGCCACTGGCCCGAAGGTGCCGCGTTCGCGAGCGTTGCGGGTGTGCCGTGCGCCCACCTTCCGCTGCCGTACGCCTGGTCCACGCAGGCCTCACTGGCCGGTCTGGAATCGGCCGCCGCGGCGCCGCCGGCCGATGTGGTCGACGCCGTCATCGGGTGGCTGCAGCAGCACTCGCCCGACGCCTGGCACCTGGTGGTCGACCACCAGCAGGTGGATGGCGTGGCCGCCGCCACCGGTCTGGTTGAGCAGCTACATCACGGCGTGTGGTTGTGCGACGAGGCTCCGGAAGTGCCTGTGCCGCAAGGTGAGTCGAGCGAGCCGACGCTCGAGTCGCCGCAGGACGTGGCTGAGTTCCTCACGGTATTCGGCCCGGACCTCGGGCCCCTGGTCGAGCGCCAGCTCGACCTGCCCGACCGCGAGTTCCTCGTGGTGCGTCGCGAGGGCCGGGCCATCGCCTGCGCCCGCCTGCGCGACCTCGCCGGCACGACCTACGTCGGTGGCATCACCGTGGTGCCCGAGATGCGCGGCCGCAGGTGGGGTCGAGCGGTGTCGGCGCTGGCCACCCGACGGGCGCTCGAGCGGTCGCCGCTGGCCTGGCTGCACTGCGACGACAGCGTGAGTCCGCTCTACTCCCGGCTCGGGTACCGCCGTGTCACCACGCACGTGCACCTCGGACCAGCAAGCCCCTGAAGGTTTGCGGCTCGCCACGGCGGGTAGGCAGGCGGTCACAGCGCGACGGTGACGAGCCGTCGACATGACCAGGGAGTCAGCATGCTGGCGGTGCAGGTGCGCGACATCATGACCACGTCGGTCATCTGCGCCACGTCCGACGAGCCGGTAGTCGCTGCGGCGCAGCGTATGCGCGACCTCGACATCGGAGCCTTGCCGGTGCGCGGGGACGACGACGTGCTCAGTGGTGTGGTCACCGACCGCGACCTGGTGCTGCGCGTGCTCGCCGAGGGTGCGGACGCCGGACGCGTCACCGTGGGCAGCGTCGTGCGCGCGGGTGTGGTCACCGTCACCGCCGATGCCGAGATCGCGGACGCCGCGCGGCTCATGGGCCAGCACCGCATCCGCCGGCTGGTCGTGGTGAGCGGCCGCTGGGTCGTGGGCATCGTCAGCCAGGGCGACCTGGCGCGTGCGCTGCCCGAGGACGTCGCCGGAGTGCTCGCAGAGGCCGTGTCAGCCTGACCTCGCGTTGACCTCGCCTTGACCTCGGCCTTGACCTGTGCACGGCCAAAGCCGTTGGGGCTCAGTCAGTATGCGGCAGCTGCTCGAGCGAGCGGAGTGTGTCGACGTAGCTGCCCAGCTCGGACTTGAGGTACTCGCGGAAGCCGTGCAGGTCGGCCTCCAGCTCGGCGAGCCGCTGGTCAGCCTCGGTGACGGCGGCGGCTCCGGAGTGCTGCGGGTGCCAGCTCACCTCCACCGACACGGTGGTCGGTCCGGCGGGTGGCCCCATGAGGCGCACTGTCGTGCGGGGTCGGCCGGGGCCGTCGTCGCGCCAGGCCACGAGGCGGCGGGGCACGTTGTCGGTGGTCTCGACCTCGAGGGTGTGCCGCTCGCCGTCGCGTTCGACCACCCACCGGCTCCAGGTGCCGTCGAGCTCCTCGACCTCGAGCACGCCAGCGAGGAACCGCGGGTACAGGTACCGCTGGTTCCAGACGTGGTAGGCATCCTCGGGTGGGGATGCGACGTGCAGGTCCGCCCCAACGCTCACACGTGCCATGGACGAGAACCGTCCCTTCTGTCCATCCGGCAGCATGCCACGACCTCTTCGAGAGCGCCGGGTCGAACGTCCCCCCTGGTACGGCGGCGGCCTCGTGTGAAGATCACCTTGCCGGAGCAGGTCCTGCAGCGTATACCTGAACGGGTCGGACATTCCCGGCTCCCCGGAGCGCTGAAGAAGCCAGGCGTTTCACTCCTCACCGAGCGGTCTTTTCGGAGGACGTGTGCCTACTTTGCTGCTGCGATCTGGATCGGCGTTGCTCTCGACGCACGACTGCGTCGGGTCACCGCGTCCGCTGCTGGCGGTGCTGCGCGCCCGGCTGGCCCAGCTGCACGGGCTGCGCGAGGTGTCGACGCTGACACTCAGCCACGACGCCATGGGCCAGGGGCCGAGGCGCACCCTGCGCGAGGACGTGGCCGCTCTGGCGCCGGTCGTCGGCGAGCGGTCGGCCGGCTGCGACCTCGTGCACGCGTTGGACCTGCCGGCGGCCGCCACCGCGCTGGCGGCTCGTCGGCGTACGGGGGTCCCCGTGGTCGTGCGCGACCAGCCGGCGGCGCGCGAGTCGGCGGCGCGTGAGCCGAGAACCCGTGGAGGCGGCAGCCACGCCGCGTGGTCCGCGGTGCTTCGGGCTGCGGACGGCGTCGTGGTGCCGACCACCCAGGACGCCCGGGCGGCACGAGCAGCGGGCGTGCCGTCCGGGCGCATCACCGTCTGCGCCGACGCGGCCCTCGTGGCCGGTGCGCAGTGCGACGATCCCGCCGCTGACCCCTCACCGTCCGGCGAGAACGCCTATCTGCTGGGCCTTTCGGGCGTTCCTGAGCTGCCGTCGGTGCGGGCCGGCCTCGTGGCGGCGCTGCACGCCGACCGCTCGCTGCGCATCGTGCTCGCGGGCTGCGCCGACGCCGCCGACCAGGGCGACCGTCGCGACCTGGTGGCTCGCGCCGAGCAGCAGGACGTCGCCGACCGCATCGAGCTGCGTGCGGTGCTGCCCTCAGCCGAGATGCTCGACCTGGTCGACGGCTCGGCCGCCGTCGTCGCGACGCGCAGCGACCCCTCGTGCGCCCTCTCGGCGCTGGTGGCCATGCACCGCGCACGCCCGGTGGTCGGCGTCCGCAGCGTGTCGGCTGACGACGTCCTCGTCGACGGCGTCACCGGCCGGCTGGTCGACGCGCAGGAGACCGCCTCGCTGGCCCGGGCGTTGGTGCAAGCGGCATCGGACCCCTTCCGTCGGCTGTCGTGGGGCCTGGCGGGCCTCGACCGGGTGTCGTCGCGATACGACCGGGAGGTCGTCATGGCCTCGATGCTGCAGGCCTACGAGCGGGCCGTAGAGCACGCAGCCTGAGCGCCGCCCGCGGCAACCAGGGTCCGGCGTCGGCGCATGATCGGGCGTGGCGCGGGCAGTGCCGGTGCTATGGAGAACACCAACGACCAGATCTCCACCTCCTCGGCGGAGGAGGGGGAGGTCGCCCGCAGCCAGGACGTCAAGGCGGTGCTGCAGCGGATCGTCGACGAGATCGGTCCTCAGCTCGCCGACCAGCCGCCCGCGCTGGTGCGCGAGCGGCTGGTAGCGGCGATCGCGGCTGCCGGGCTCGACGAGCAGCCCGCGCCCTGGGTCGAGAGCGCGGTGGCCGAGCTCTCGGGCGGCCGGGGGCTCGTCATGGACGCTCGCTTCCAGAGCGGACCGCAACGCCCCGGCCCGAGCGACCCCGAGGCGCAGCGCTGACCGACGGCCCCCGCGGCTGCGTCAGGCGCGGATGGCGTCGATCGCCTTCTTGAGCGCCTTGGGCTCCGTGGGCCGGCGCGGCGCCTTCGGCCGCAGGTCGAGCATGCGCTGGCCCATGTCCTGCAACGGCTTTCGGCCCAAGCCCTCACGCACCTTGGGGAACCACTCCTCCTCTTCCTCGTCCATGTGGTGCTCGACGTTCTCCATGAGCACCGTCAGCTTGGCGGCGAAGTGGTCGTCGTCCGGTGACATCGTCGACAGCTCCATGCACAGGACGTCGGCGACGTGGTGCTCCTCGTAGGACTCCAGGACGTCGTCGTCGAGGTCGGGCAGGAGCTTGCGGACCTCCGGGTACATGACCTCGTTCTCGAGGTAGGTGTGCACGGTGAGCTCCTCGAGCACGCGGTCGGCGAGCTCACCGCGCCGCTTGACGGCGTCGTCACCCAGCTTGCGCAGCTCGCGAAACAGCCGGCGCATCTCCTGGTGGTCCTTCTTCAGCATCACGATCGCGTCGGTCGACATGGCGCTCCCTCGGGTGGTCCGGCGGGACGCGTGGCTGGATCCCGGGCCGATTCAAGCACCGATCGTCCGTCGTCACCTGTTGTGGGACTTCGTCCCTTGTGTTCCAATGACCTCAGGTGGTCAAGCAGGCGCGCCACTGGTCCCCAAGGTGCCAGGAGGTTGTCTTGACGACCACACCAGAGTCGCTCGACCTGCGCAGCGCGTCGCACGTGGACGAGCTGGCGAGCGCGTACGCCGAGCGGCTGTCGTGCATCCGCCGGGCCGCAGGCGACGAC
>JBQCES010000027.1:0-3188 GCA_051960055.1 Angustibacter sp.
CATCGCACGACTGGTGAGGCAGTGGATCGCGCCGCGACGCGAGTGAAGGCGGACCCGTGGCGCTGGCCTCAAGTTCTCCGGCCGCTCTGCCGAGGGAGATGCTGGACCGGTCGACGGCTGGTCGCACACGCCAGGACGGCACCGCTACGGCCACGGATCGGCCACGCACTCGATGGGCCCGGTGTCAGTGACCTCTCGCGCGACCTCTCGTGCCAGCCAGCTCGCCCTGCCCATCGGCGTCGTGGGCGTCGTCCTTCTCCTCGTGGTGCCGCTGCCGGCTGCCTTCCTCGACCTGCTGATCGCCTTCAACATCACCGCGGCCATCGCCGTGTTGCTGGTGTCGGTGTACATCAAGCGGCCGCTCGACTTCGCGGTGTTCCCGTCGCTGATCCTCGTGCTCACCCTGCTGCGGCTGTCGCTCAACGTGTCGGCGACCCGACTGGTGCTGCGCGACGGTTACGCGGGCAAGGTCATCGACTCGTTCGGTCACTTCGTGGTGGGCGGCTCGCTGGTCATCGGCCTGGTCATCTTCCTGATCCTCGTGGTCATCCAGTTCGCGGTCATCACCAACGGTGCCGGGCGCGTCGCCGAGGTCGGCGCGCGGTTCACGCTCGACGCCATGCCCGGCAAGCAGATGGCGATCGACGCCGACCTCAACGCCGGCCTGATCGACGAGGACGAGGCGCGCCGCCGTCGAGCGGACGTCGCCGCCGAGGCCGACTTCTACGGTGCGATGGACGGTGGGTCGAAGTTCGTCAAGGGTGACGCGGTCGCGGCCATCGTCATCACCCTCATCAACCTCATCGGTGGCTTCGCCATCGGCATGCTGCAGCGCGGGCTGTCTCCCGCCGAGGCGCTGCAGACCTACAGCCTGCTCACCATCGGCGACGGCCTGGTCTCGCAGATCCCCGCGCTGCTGCTCTCGGTGGCCACCGGCCTCATCGTCACCCGCTCCACCACCCACGGCGACATGGGCTCGGACGCCGCCACGCAGATCGGCGGCCAGCCACGCGCCCTGTACATCGCGGGTGCTGCGGCGATCGGCATCGGCCTGCTGCCCGGCATCCCCAAGCTGCCCTTCATCATCATCGGCGCGGCGGTGCTGCTCGTCGCCCAGCGAGCCTCCGCCAGCGCCGCCAAGGCGGCCGAGGTGGCGGAGGAGACCGCGGTCGCCGAGCCGTCGCGCGAGGACACGCCCGAGGGCCTGATGGCCGAGATGCGGGTCGACCCGCTCGAGATCGTCCTGTCGCCCGACCTCGTCGACCTCGTCGACAGCGGTGTCGGCGGCGACCTGCTCGACCGCGTGCGCGCCCTGCGCCGCAAGCTGGCCATGCAGCTCGGGCTCGTGATGCCGCCCGTGCGCACGCGCGACAGCCTCGACCTGCCACAGGCCGGCTACTCCATCCGCATCAGCGGGGTGGAGGTGGGCTCCGGTCAGGCGCCGGCGGGCCACGTGCTCGCCATCGGCGACAGCCTCGACGCCGTGCCGGGCCGGGTGACCACCGAGCCGGTCTTCGGCCTGGCGGGCAAGTGGGTGCCGGTCGAGGCCCGCCAGCAGGCCGAGCTGTACGGCGCGTCGGTCGTCGACCGGTCGAGCGTGCTGATCACGCACCTGGCCGAGGTCGTGCAGAACCACGCGGCGCGGTTGCTCGGACGCGAGGACGTCAGAGCGCTCGTCGAGTCGGTGCGCCGCACCCACCCGGTCGTCGTGGAGGAGCTGACGCCGGCCCTGCTCACCACCGGTGAGGTGCAGCGGGTGCTGCAAGGGCTGCTGGCCGAGGGCATCTCGGTGCGTGACCTGGTGCGCATCTTCGAGGCGCTGTCGCAGCGCGCCAAGGCGGGCGCAGACCTCGACGGGCTGATCGAGGCGGCTCGCCTCGCGCTCGGCCCGGCGATCTGCGACACCTGGGCTCGCGACGGCGTCCTGCAGGTGCTCACGCTCGACCCCATGCTCGAGCAGCAGCTCGTCGACGCCGTCCGCCCGGGGGAGGCCGGTGGGGTCATCGCCCTGCCGGGTGGAGCGGTCGAGCAGCTGGTCGACGCGACGGCGCGTGCGCTGTTCGCCGCGGAGCAGAACGGCCAGGCTCCGGTGCTGGTCTGCCCGGCCGTCGTCCGAGCCCCGCTGCGTCGCCTGCTGGTGGCGCACGTGCCGCGCCTGCCCGTGCTGTCGTACGCCGAGATCGACCCGACCCTGCGCATCGAGACGACGGGAGTGGTGAGCAGTGCCCCAGCGATTGCTGCTTGAGGGATCCGACATCGACGAGCTGCTCGAGCGCGTGCGCGCCGAGCACGGACCGGAGGCCCGCATCGTGCACGCGGAGCAGAAGCTCGTCGGCGGCGTCGGTGGCTTCTTCGCCAAGCGCCGCTTCGAGGTCGCCGTGGCGGTGGACGACGCCCCGAGCGGTCCGGCGTCCATCGACGACCTGCTCGCGCTGGCCGACGCCCAGGACGGCGCGGCACCGCGGCAGGAGCCGCCCGCTGCGCCCTCTGCTGAGCCGGAGCCGGAGCCCGCGCCCGTGGCTGCCGCCCCGACGGAGCGCCTGCCCGGTCGGCAGGTGTCGACCGAGACCGAGTCGTTCGACCACTTCGTCCGCGAGCTCATCGCCCAGGCCGAAGGCGGCCCCCTGCACGCCGAGCCGACGTTCGTGCCCGCCACCGTGCGCGTGGAGCGCGCGCCGGCTCCTGTCGTCGCGCCCGTCGTCGCGCCCGTCGTCGCTCCTGTCGTCGCCGTCGTCGCTCCAGAGGTCGCTGCTCCTGCGGTCGCCGCCGAACCGACCACCACGGGCACGCCCGACCCTCGGCTCGCGCTGCTCGACCGGCTAAGCGCGGTCGCCGTGGCTCCGCCGTCCCAGCTCACCGGGACTCAGGTCGTCGTCGGGCCGCGCGAGGCTGCGATGGCCGTGGCTCGGGCCTGGGTGAGCCAGTGCGGCGAGGACGACGACGCCATCGTCGACGCCGGATCCGCCACGACGGCGGCCGCGCCGGCCCCGCGTCAGGGAGGCCGCGTGGTCGTGGTCACGAGTGACGGCACCGGCCCGGGGTCGCGCCGCGCCGCGAAGCGCCTGGCGGCTCTCGGTGCGGACCTGGTCGTCGCTGGGGTCACCGCCGTGGTGGACGCACGCTGGGACGTCGCGACCACGGCACGCAGCCTGGACGCGCTGCGCGCAGGTGGGGTCCGTGTCGACGCC
>JBQCES010000028.1:0-2708 GCA_051960055.1 Angustibacter sp.
TGACGGCGCTCAGCGGGGGCACGTCGTCGAGCGCGATCGCCATGACGGCGGGAGTGAGCAGCGCCGCGGCGGTCGTGAGGTCGTCGGCGTGCACCGAGTAGCGCGTCGCGAAGTCGACCGACTCGGTGAGCCACGCCGTGCCGGGGTCGTCGAGGTCGCGCAGCTCGCGCGGCAGCCAGGCCACCGGTGGCAGCCAGGTGCCGGGGAGCCGCACCATGGCGCCCGCCCACTGCGGCGTGGTGCCGGCCGACGTCACGGCGCCCACCGACCGCATCGCCGCACCGAAGGCCATCGCCGCGAGGAGGGCGGCGGGGGAGTCCAGCGCTGCGGCCGACGGGGTGTCGGAGCGGTCGAGCTCGGGCTCACGCGCGGTCACCGAGAGCACCGCGAACGCCGGCTCGGCCTCGTCGCCCGCGCGCCCCAGCCACTGCAGCTGACGCGAGGAGCCCTTCTGGTCGCCCAGGCGCCAGGGGTGCAGGCGCGGCAGCGTCGCCACGGTGCGCAGCAGAGCGGCTTGGGCCCACACGTCGTCGAGCGGTTCGCCCCGCAGCCACCGGCCGTCCCAGCAGGGATCGGCGTCCGGCGCGCTCGCCGGGCGGGTGGGTGTCGCGCACTCCTCCACAGCCCCCCCTCGGCACGCCGGGGCGTTGCCTTGAGCCCGAGGCGCCCCGTGAAAGGATGCCGCCATGGCAGCGCGCGTGCTCGACGGCAAGACGACCGCTGCGGCGATCCGCGCCGAGCTCACCGAGCGGGTGGCCGCCCTGCGAGCCCGTGGCGTGACGCCCGGGCTCGGCACCGTGCTGGTCGGCGACGACCCCGGCAGCCGCGCGTACGTCGCGGGCAAGCACCGCGACTGCGCCGAGGTCGGCATCGCCTCGATCCGCCGCGACCTTCCGGGCGACGCCACGCAGGCCGACGTCGAGCAGGCGGTCGACGAGCTCAACGCCGACCACGCCTGCACGGGGTTCATCGTGCAGCTGCCGTTGCCTGGCGCCGTCGACCCGGACGCCGTGCTCGAGCGCATCGACCCCGCCAAGGACGCCGACGGCCTGCACCCCACCAACCTCGGGCGGCTCGTGCTCGACGTCTCGGGCCGCGGCCGCTCGCCGCTGCCGTGCACGCCGCGCGGGATCGTCGAGCTGCTCCGCCGCTACGACATCAGCCTCTCGGGGGCCCACGTGGTCGTCGTCGGCCGCGGGACGACGTCCGGGCGCCCGCTCGGCCTGCTGCTCACGCGCCGTCCCGAGAACGCCACGGTCACCTCGTGCCACACCGGCACGCGCGACCTGCGCTCGGTGGTGCGCTCGGGTGACGTCGTCGTCGCCGCAGCGGGCAGTGCCGGGCTCATCACCCCCGACATGGTGCGGCCCGGCGCGGTCGTGCTCGACGTCGGCACGAGCCGCGTCGTCGACGAGTCCGGTCGCAGCCGCATCGTGGGCGACGTCGCACCGGAGGTGGCGGAGGTCGCCGGCTGGCTGGCGCCGATGCCGGGCGGGGTGGGGCCGATGACGCGCGCGATGCTGCTGGCCAACGTGGTCGAAGCGGCCGAGCGCTCGCTGGCGCCGTGACGACCCCGCGGCTGCTGGGCCCCTGGCTGCTGCTGCTGGTCGGAGTCACCGCCGCCGTCGTCGCCGTCGTCACGGGGCACCTGCGCGCGGGTGGCTACCTGCTGGCCGGCGCACTCGGGGTCACGGCGGTGCTGCGGGCCGTGCTGCCCACCAGCGCCGTCGGGGCGGTGGCGGTGCGCTCCAAGGTGATCGACGTCCTGCTGCTCGCCGGTGCGGCCGGGGCGGCTGGCGTGCTGGCCGCCACGGTCAAGCTCACGGCCTGACCGCGGCGGCCAGCCGCCGTCGTGCTGGCGCCTCAGATGAGGCCGAGCTCCTGGACGGCGCCCCGCTCGTCGACGAGCTCGGCAGCGCTGGCGTCGATGCGGGCGCGCGAGAAGTCGTCGATCTCCAGGCCCTGGACGATCGAGTACTCCCCGCCCGAGACCGTCACCGGGAACGAGCTGATGACCCCCTCGGGGACGCCGTAGGAACCGTCGCTCGGCACGGCCATGGACGTCCAGTCACCCTCAGGCGTGCCCTGCACCCAGGTGCGGGCGTGGTCGATGGTGGCGTTGGCCGCGCTGGCCGCGGACGACGAGCCGCGCGCCTCGATGATCGCCGCGCCGCGCTTCTGCACGGTGGGGATGAAGTCGTTCTCGATCCAGGCCTTGTCGTTCACGACCTCGGCGGCGTTCTGGCCGCGCACCTCGGCGTGGAACACGTCGGGGTACTGCGTGGCCGAGTGGTTGCCCCAGATCGTCATCTTGCGGATCTCGGTGACGCTCGCACCGGTCTTGGCTGCCAGCTGCGCGATCGCGCGGTTGTGGTCGAGCCGGGTCAGAGCCGTGAAGCGCTCGTTCGGGATGTCGGGGGCGTTGCTCATGGCGATGAGCGCGTTGGTGTTGGCCGGGTTGCCGGTCACGAGCACGCGGACGTCGTCGGCGGCGTGGTCGTTGATGGCCTTGCCCTGCACGGTGAAGATCGCGCCGTTGGCCGAGAGCAGGTCGCCGCGCTCCATGCCCGGGCCGCGCGGGCGGGCGCCCACGAGGAGGGCCAGGTTGACCCCGTCGAAGATCTTCTCGGCGTCCGCCCCGATCTCGACGCCGGCCAGCGTGGCGAACGCGCAGTCGTCCAGCTCCATCACCACGCCCTCGAGCGCCT
>JBQCES010000029.1:0-4787 GCA_051960055.1 Angustibacter sp.
GCCACCGACGCCACCACCCCACGCACCTGCTCCTGCGCCCGACCCAACGCCGCAGCCATCCGACCGATCTCATCCACCGACCGAACATCCGCCCGCACCGTCAGATCACCCGACCCCATCGCCTCCAACGCACCCTGCACCACGCGCACGGGCCGCACGATGGAGCGCACCAGCAGCACCCCCACGAGCACGGCCATCACCAGGGCAAGCGCAGCGACCAGCAGCACGAGGCTCTTGGTGCGCGAGCCCGCCGAGTCCGCGTCGCGCTGCACCGCAGCGGTCCGCGCGTCCACGGACTTCTGCAGCGCGGTCGTCTTGTCGAGCAGGGCGGACCACTGCTCGTCGAGGTCGCCGTTCAGGATCTTGTACGCGGTGGCCCGACCTTGAGGAGAGTTCTTCTTCAGCTCGTCGAGCATCCGGTCGGTGGTGACGAAGTACTGCTGCCACAGCACCGCCGCGTCGCCGACGATCGCCTTCTCCTGGGCCGTCAGGTGCTCCCGCTCGAGGCCGCCGAGGAGCTTGGTGCCGGCGTCCTTGGACTCCAGCAGCCCCGCGAGGTTGTAGCCCTTCGGGTCGACGGCCGCGGCGGAGCCCTCGACCAGTGCCTGCGCGTAGATGTAGCCCTGCCAACCGCTGACGTCGGCGTCGAGGTAGGCCAGCTGCTGCACCTGGTCGCGCAGTCCTTCGAGCGCGACGACGTCGGCTCGGGCCTGCTGCTGGCGCGCCGACCCCAGCATCCCCGCGCCGGCGACGACCACGAGCATCAGCGTGGCCAGCCCGAAGGCGGTGGCGATACGACGGGCGACCGAACGATCGAGTCCGAGGACGCGCAGCACGAGAGAACCTCACAACCGAAGGGAGACAACTGTCACCTGCCCATCGGCCATCGAGCTGCGGAGATGAGCAGTCAGCGCACCTGCCTGCCGAACAGCGGACGCTGCCGGCGCACGGGTTGCATCCGCCCGACGTTCTCGATGAGCAGCAACGCCAGGTCGTCTGTCGCGGTCTTCGACCACGCGCGCTCGCGAACTGTCGCCAACAGGCGATCCAGCGCCTCGTCGACCTCGCCGCCGACGAGCTGTCGAGCCATCGGCGCCACCGGGAGGAACTGCCCCTCGACGTCGCGGACCTCGCTCAAGCCGTCGGTGTACAGCAGCAGCCGGTCACCGGCCGACCAGGGCACGTCGAGCGCCACGTAGTCGTCGCCGAGGCCGAGCGGGAAACCCACCGGAGCCTCGACGAGGCGCCCGTGGGTCGCCGGGTCGACGAGCAGCGGCGGCGGATGACCACAGCTGACGAGCGTGAACCGCTCGGCGTCGCGCACCTGCACGAGCACCGCCGTGGCGAACTCCTCCTCCTCGAGGAAGGGCACGAGGTAGGTGCTCATGTCGGCCGCCACCGCGGCGAGGTCGGTGCTCGCCGCGGCCGCCTGCCGGAAGGCGCGGATCACCCGGGCCGCCTGCTCGATGGCGCCGACCCCCTTGCCCCGCACGTCTCCGACGATGAAGCACGTGTGCTCTTCTGAGCTGAAGCAGTCGAAGAGGTCACCGCCGACCAGGGTGTCCTCGGCGGCCGGCACGTAGCGGGTGGCCGTGCAGACCGGGCCGACCCGTGTCGGCACGATCGGCAGGATCGAGCGCTGGGCCACGTCGGCGATCCGCGACACGCGCCGGAATCGCTGGTCGCGACGCTCCCGGACGTCAGCGATGAACACCGCGACGGCCGCCATCAGCACGACCGTGACCATGCGGATCAGGTGCTGCTCGGTGTCGATCGTCCTGGTCCAGAGCCCCGAGGCCACCGACAGCAGGACCGCGACCAGTCCAAATCCTGCCGTGGCGGTCCACGGCAGCGCGGCGCAGGCGATCAACGCGGCCAGGCCGTAGAGCGGTGAGACCACGACGCTCGGCGTGCGACCGGTCAGCAGCTCGGCCAGCAGGACGACGGTCAGCCACCCTCCGGCCGCCAGCGCCGTGCGCCGCCCCATGTCCCGCTCGGTCACGCCGTAACTGTGCCAGACGGACCCCCGGTCGGACAGCCGACCGTCAGCCGCTCAGGGCCGCGAGTGCGTGGTCGAGATCTTCGCGCAGGTCGGCGACGTCCTCGAGCCCCACCGACAGGCGCACCACGCCGTCGGTGATGCCGACGGCGGCACGCCCCTGCGCGCCCAACCGGCGGTGCGTCGTGGTCGCAGGGTGCGTCACGAGCGACTTGGAGTCGCCCAGGTTGTTGCTGATGTCGATGCAGCGCAACGCATCGAGCAGCCGGAACGCCTCGGCCTTGCCGCCGTCGACCTCGAACGTCAGCACCGTCCCACCACCGCTCATCTGGCGGGTCGCCAGCTCGTGCTGCGGATGCGAGGCGAGGAAGGGATAGCGCACCCAGCGGATGCGCGGGTGCTGCTCGAGGTGCTCGGCCAGCGCCAGCGCCGACGTCGTCATGTGCCGCACCCGCATCGACAGCGTCTCGAGGCCCTTCATCAGCATCCACGCGTTGAACGGGCTGAGGCTCGGACCGGTGTGCCGCATGAGGTTCTGCACCGGACCGTCGATGAAGTCGACGGGCCCGAGCACGGCACCCCCGAGCGTGCGCCCCTGACCGTCGATGTGCTTGGTGGCCGAGTAGACGACGACGTCGGCGCCCAGCTCCATCGGCCGCTGCAGCACCGGAGTCGCGAAGACGTTGTCGACGACGACCGTCGCCCCGGCGGCGTGCGCGAGGTCACAGACGGCCTGGACGTCGACCAGCTCCTGCATCGGGTTGGACGGCGACTCGAAGAACACCGCCGTGGCCGGCCGGCTCAGCGCCTCGCGCCACTGGTCGAGGTCGGCGCCGTCGACGAAGTCGGTGTGCACGCCGAAGCGCCGCAGGATCTCGTCGAGCACCACGTAGCACGAGCCGAACAGGCTGCGCGCAGCCACGACGCGGTCGCCCTGCGACACCAGCGCCGCCAGCGCCACCCACACCGCCGCCATGCCGCTGGCCGTGGCGAAGCACGCGGGTGCGCCCTCGATGAGGCGCAGCCGCTCCTCGAACGCCCGCACCGTGGGGTTGCCGTAGCGCGAGTAGACGTAGCGGTCGACGTCACCGGCGAAGGCCGCCTCGGCGTCGGCCGCGCTGGCGTAGACGAACCCGGAGGTCAGGAACAGCGCCTCCGCCGTCTCGTCGAACTCGCTGCGCGCGAGGCCACCCCGGACGGCGAGCGTGTCGGGACGCCAAGCCGCCGGCTCGGTCACGAAGAGACCACGCGCGCCACGCGCGGCAGCACCACGGCCTGCGCGGCCACGAGCGCGCCGTCGACGGTCGTGACCGACGGCGAGCCGTACAGCACGTAGCCCTCGGCGAGCGCGGCGCTGATCTTCTCGCAGAACGAGCGGTCGTCCGGCCCGGTGAGCAGCCGGTAGGCGAGCCGGTCCTGGACGGCGTGGTCGGTCATGCCCTTCAGCGTAGGGCGATTCCGGCAGCCTGCAGGTGGGCGGTCTCGTTGAACGAGACGAGCACGGCGCCGCCGTCCGACCACCACCGCGTGCGCGTGATCGACGCCGGCGACGACTCCAGCCGCCACAGCACGTCGGACGCCGCACCCATCGCCGCGCGCGACACCGACTTGATCGGGCTGGCGTGGGTCACGACGAGGACGCGCCCGCGCGGGAAGCGGGCCAGGACGCGGTCGCGGCCACGCAGCACCCGCGCCTCGAGGTCGGCCAGGCTCTCACCGCCCGGAGGGGCCGCCGTCAGCGAGCCGAACCACGCGGCGTGCTCCTGCGGCCACCGCTCGCTGACCTCCTCGGTGGTGAGGCCGTCCCAGGCACCGAAGGAGCACTCGACCCAGTCGTCGTCGACGCGCACGGGCAACCGCAGCGCGTCGGCCACCGCCTGCGCCGTCTCCTGCGTGCGGCGCAACGGCGAGCAGAGCACCGCGTCGAACTCGCCGTCGGCCGCCAGGGCGCGTCCGGCGGCCTCCGCCTGCCGTCGGCCGAGGTCGGTGAGGCCCAGGTCGTCACCTCCGCGGCCGCTGTAGCGGCGCGCGCTCGTGTGCTCGGTGACGCCGTGGCGCAGCAGCACGATCTCCGCGCCCGCACCGACGTCGGCACGCGGCGGCGCCGCCGGACGCTCGACGGCCTGCGCGGCGTCCTCGTGCTCGATCTCCTCGACCGCCTGCGAGCGCAGCAGCCCGCGCCACGGGCGGCCCTTCGCGGCGTCGTCCATCGCCTCGTTGGCCAGGCGGTCGGCGGCCTTGTTCTTCTCGCGCGGCACCCACGTGTAGCGCACGCGCTGGGGGTCGACGACCTCGCGCGCCTGGGCCGCCAGCCGCCGCATGTCGGCGTGCTTGATCTGCCAGCGGCCCGACATCTGCTCGACCACGAGCTTGGAGTCCATCCGCACCTCGATGAGGCAGTCGGAGTCCAGCTCGACGGCGGCCGTCAGCCCGGCCACCAGGCCGCGGTACTCGGCGACGTTGTTGGTCGCCTGGCCGATCGCCTCGGCCGCCTCGACCAGCACGTGACCGGTGTCGGCGTCGCGGACGACGGCTCCGTAGCCCGCCGGCCCGGGGTTGCCGCGCGCACCGCCGTCCGCCTCGACGACGAACCGGCGGGTCACAGACCGGACTCGCCCGTGCGCACCAGGATGCGGCCGCACTCCTCGCAGCGGAGCACCTCGTCGGCCGGGGCCGCCTTGATCCGGTTCATGTCGACGTTGTTGAGCTCGAGCTGGCAGCCGCCGCAGCGGCGCTGGCGCAGTGCGGCCGCGCCGAGCCCGCCGCTGCTGGCGCGGATCCGCTCGTA
>JBQCES010000030.1:0-3258 GCA_051960055.1 Angustibacter sp.
CATGACGGTGTGCTTGGCGACTCGCCACGGCACGCCGGAGGCGTCGGGCTTGGGGGCCACCCGCTTGATGCGCCCGTCGGGCAGGTAGTCGACGTCGTAGAACGCCGGCACGTAGACGCCGCCGGTGCGGGCCAGCCTCAGCAGCAGCTCCTCGCGGCCGCCCGGGCTGCCCTCGGCCTTGTGGTCGCGGATCACGTCGGTGATCGTGAGCACGGCCTCCTCGCCGTCGCCGATCACCGCGGCGTCGACGAACATCGAGATCGGCTCGGGGTTGAACGCCGCGTGGCCGCCCGCCAGCACGATGGGGTGCTCGTCGGTGCGGTCGGCGGCGTGCAGCGGGATGCCGGCGAGATCGAGCGCCGTGAGCAGGTTGGTGTAACCCAGCTCGGTCGAGAACGACACACCCAGGACGTCGAACGCGCCCACCGGGCGGTGCGCGTCGACCGTGAACTGCGGCACGCCGTGCTGACGCATCAGGGCCTCGAGGTCGGGCCACACCGAGTAGGTGCGCTCGGCCAGTGCGTCGTCGCGCTCGTTGATCACCTCGTAGAGGATCATCGTGCCCTGGTTGGGCACACCCACCTCGTAGGCGTCGGGGTACATCAGCGCCCAGCGGACGTCGACCGCGTCCCACTCCTTCACCGTCGAGTTGAGCTCGCCCCCGACGTACTGGATGGGCTTGCTCACCTGCGCGAGCAACGGCTCGAGCGCAGGGAAGACGGACTCGACAGGCATGCGGACGACCCTCCGGTGCGGCTGAGACAACTCCCCAGGGTAACCCGGGGCGGCCGCTGACCCCTCCCGCCGCCGAGGTGCTGGCGCGCTCTGGTGCAGGTACGGTGGAACGTCCGTTTTAGCCGGTTCTGACCGGCACGCCCAGCCGCCGACGAGGAGCCGCATGAGCGCGCCATCTGACGTGCGCCAGGACGCGACCGCGGCCGGGTCACCCACGGCCCCGCCCCGGCGTCCGCTCATCACGGCCCTCACCGGGCTGCGCGCGGTTGCCGCCCTGTGGGTGGTGCTGTTCCACTACCGCTCCGACGTGCTCACGCTCGCGCCCGCGCTGCGGCCCCTCGCACCGGTCATGAGCGCCGGCTACCTGGGTGTCGACGTCTTCTTCGCGCTCAGCGGCTTCGTCCTGGCGTACAACTACGCCGCATCGATGGGCCACTGGGACTCCCGGGCCACCCGCGGGTTCTGGCGCAACCGGATCGCCCGCGTCTGGCCGGTGCACGTCGTGACGCTGCACCTCGACCTGCTGCAGGCCGCGGTGATCGGCACGCTCGGCATCACCGCCGGCGGCCACCGCCGCACCGTGAGCGCCTACGTCGAGAACCTCACCATGACGCACGCCTGGTGGAACGACCGGCCGAGCTTCAACGCGCCGGCCTGGTCGATCAGCGCCGAGTGGGCGGCGTACCTCGCGGCACCGGTGCTCTTCGTGGCCCTGGCCCGGCTGCGCCGTCGTGCGACGGCGGCGCTGCTCGCCGCGGGCCTGTACGCCGTGATGCTCACGATCTTCGCCCTGTGGGCGCTTCAGAACGGCAACGTGCCGCACGCGGGCATGCTGCGCCTGGCCACCGAGTTCGGCGCAGGGGCGCTGATGTGGCGGGTCTACCGCTCACGGCCGCAGTGGCTGGGGCGGCTCACCCTGCCGCTGGCTGCCGCGCTGGCGCTCGTGGTGCTGCTCGTGCCGGGCGCGCGCCACGGCTACTGGCTCGCGCCCGCCCTCGGGCTCCTGGTGCTCTGCCTGGCCCTCGACGCCGGTCCGCTGGCTCGGCTGCTGTCGAGCCGGCCGTTCGTGTTCTGGGGCGAGGCGTCGTACAGCCTCTACATGACGCACGTGCTGCTGGCGCCCTCGCTGCACGCGCTGCTGCCGGTGCACCTGTACGACCGGGCCGGCTGGCCGCAGCGCACGCTCGTGCTGGCGGCGTACGCCGGGCTGCTCGGGCTCGCGGCCGTCGCGATGCACCGCGGGGTCGAGGTGCCGGCCCGGCGGCTGCTGCGCGCCCGCCGCCCCGCCGCCTCCCCCGCAGATTCCCGAGAATCTGTCGCCTGAGGGCTGCTCAGGCGACAAACTCCGGGGAATGTGCTCGAGGGGACGCGGTCAGTCGACGACGACCCGGTGCTCACCGGCGTCCAGCCAGTGCCGCAGCGCCCGGCGCGACAGCGTGCGCGGGCCGCAGTCGCACCACGCGGGCAGGGCGTCGTCGGCCGCTGCGCCGGGGGCGTCGGCCACCCAGTCGTACCAGCGGTGGGCGTGCTGGTCGCCCTTCGGCTCGTCGGGCAGGTCGCGCGAGCCGTGCGAGACGTCACGCACGGGCGCCGCGTAGACCAGGCCGGCCCCGGTGTCGTACACCGTCGCCACGTGGTGGCTGCGCGCGCACTGCACCTGCAGCCGGACGGCGTCGCGGCCACCGTGGGGCAGCGCGGCCCAGGCCTGTTCGGCGGCTTCGCTGCGGGTTCGGGCTCGAGTGCTCATCCCCTCACGCTGAGCCCGCCACCCGACGTCCGGGAAGGGCCGAACGGCCCTGGTCTCGTACCCGTCAGCGAGCGGCCGGACGACGGCGCCGGCGGCTGCGGCCGGAGCCCGCGGGGCGCGAACCGGGCTGGCCCGACTGGCCCGACTGGCCCGACTGGCGCTGCTGGCCCGACTGGCCCGACTGGCGCTGCTTCGGCGGCTGCTTGGCCCGCACCGGCTGCGCGGCAGGCGCCGGCTGCGGCTCGACGTACGGCGCGGGCGGGCCGGCCAGCTCGGCGAGCAACGCGTCGCCGGGCGTCACGGCCGCCTGCTGCGGCTTGATGCCGGCCTGCCGCGTCAGGGTGCGCACGTCGCCGTGCTGGTCGGGTGTCATGAGCGTCACGACGACACCCTTGGCGCCGGCCCGAGCCGTGCGGCCCGAGCGGTGCGTGTACGCCTTGTGCTCGGCCGGCGGGTCGACGTGCACGACCAGGTTGACGTCGTCGACGTGGATGCCGCGCGCCGCGATGTCAGTGGCCACCAGCACCTTGACGCTGCCGTCGCCGAACGCCGCGAGGTTCCGCTCGCGCGCGTTCTGCGAGAGGTTGCCGTGCAGGTCGACGGCGGGGATGCCCGCGGCCGTGAGCTGCTTGGCCAGCTTCTTGGCCGTGTGCTTGGTGCGCATGAACAGCAGGCTGCGACCCTGCCCCCCGGCGAGCGACCGCACGATCTCCGGCTTGTGCGCCTTGTCGACCGCCAGGACGTGGTGCTCCATCGCCGCGGTGTCAGACTTCTTG
>JBQCES010000031.1:0-9317 GCA_051960055.1 Angustibacter sp.
CACCGAGGCCGGCACCCGCAAGCGCCTGGCGGTGTACGTCGTGCGCGACCCGCGCGAGGTGCCGATGATCGCCTCGCTCGGCCCCGACCCGCTCGCCGCCGACTTCGACCGGGCGGCGCTCGCGCGGATCCTCGCCGGCCAGCGCACCCAGGTGAAAGGGCTGCTGCGCGACCAGTCGGTGCTGGCCGGCGTCGGCAACGCCTACTCCGACGAGGTGCTGCACGCGGCCCGGCTGTCGCCGTACGCGCTGGCGGCGTCCCTGACCGACGAGCAGGTCGACGTCCTGTACGAGGCGCTGCGCTCCGTGCTCACCGAGGCGGTCGCGGCGGCGGCGGGCAAGCCGGCCAAGGAGCTCAAGGACGCCAAGCGCGCCGGCCTGCGCGTGCACGGTCGCACGGGCGAGGCGTGCCCGGTGTGCGGCGACACGGTGCGCGAGGTGAGCTTCGCCGACTCCTCGCTGCAGTACTGCCCCACGTGCCAGACCGGCGGCAAGCCGCTGGCCGACCGCAGGATGTCGCGGCTGCTGAAGTGAGGCACCATCGGGGCATGAGCGATGTCCCTGAGGTGAGCGTGACCGACCTTCCGCCCGACGCCGCGCTGGTCGACGTCCGCGAGCACGACGAGTTCGCCGCCGGACACGTCGACGGCGCGGTGCACGTGCCGCTGAGTGAGGTGCCGCAGCGGATGAGCGAGCTGCCCGACGGTGAGCCCCTCTACGTCATGTGCCGCTCGGGCAACCGCTCCGGCCGCGCCACCGCGTGGCTCAACGCCCAGGGCGTGGAGTCGGTGAACGTCGCCGGCGGCATGCTCGCCTGGGCGGCGGCCGGCAAGCCCATGACGTCGTCGGTTGGCACCCCCCGCGTCCTGTGACCTCTTCCCCTGGAGGGGCGGGCGCGGGCGACACGGATTGCGGCGTCTGTCGATGTATTGGGTGATCGCTAGACATCCGGATACGGTGCGATCGTGGACCCCATCCGCAACCCCTACGCCCCCGGCGCCGGCCAGCGCCCGCCCGAGCTCGCAGGCCGTGACGGCGAGCTGACGGCGTTCGACGTCGTGCTGGAGCGCGTGGCGCGCGGCCGGCCCGAGCGCTCGCTCGTGCTCACGGGGCTGCGGGGCGTCGACAAGACCGTGCTGCTCGGTGCGCTGCGTTCGGCCGCGGTGCGCCGCGGCTGGGGCACGGGCAAGCTCGAGGCGCGGCCCGACACCTCACTGCGCCGCCAGCTGTCGGCGGCGATCCACCTCGCCGTGCGCGAGCTCGGCTCCACCGGCGCCGGCCAGGCCGAGGCCGACCACGTGCTCGGGGTGCTCAAGGGCTTCGCGCTGCGCGACGCCGGCCCGAGCAGCAAGCTGCGCGACCGCTGGCAGCCGGGCATCGACGTCCCGGCTGTCACCGGGCGAGCCGACTCCGGCGACATCGAGATCGACCTCGTCGAGCTGCTCACGGACGTCGGCGGGCTGGCCGCCGATCGCGGCCGCGGCGTGGCCGTCTTCATCGACGAGATGCAGGACGTCGGCCCCGACGACGTCTCGGCCCTCTGCGCCGCCGCGCACGAGATCTCGCAGCAGGGCCTGCCGCTCATCGTGGTCGGCGCCGGCCTGCCCCACCTGCCGGCGGTGCTGTCGGCGAGCAAGTCCTACAGCGAGCGGCTCTTTCGCTACGCCCGCATCGACCGCCTCGACCGGGCCGCCGCCGACGTCGCGCTGCGCTCGCCGGCGCAGGACGAGGACGCCGACTGGGACGACGCCGCCCTCGACGCGATGTACGAGGCCACCGCCGGCTACCCCTACTTCGTGCAGGCCTACGGCAAGGTCGCGTGGGACGTCGCCCCGCGATCCCCCGTCACCGCCGACGACGTGCGCGTGGCCGCACCCGAGGCCGAGGCCGAGCTCGCCGTCGGTTTCTTCGGCTCGCGGTTCGAGCGGGCCACGCCCGGCGAGCGCGAGTACCTGCGCGCCATGGCGGACGTCGAGGACGCCGGCACCGACGGCGTCGTCACCACCGCCGCGGTCGCCGACCACCTGGGCCGCAAGCCGCAGTCGCTGTCGCCCGCTCGCGACGCGCTCATCAAGAAGGGCCTGGTCTACAGCGCCGAGCGCGGGCGGATCGCCTTCACCGTCCCGCACTTCGGCCGGTACCTGCGCGCCCACGGCTGACGCGTGAACGGCGTGCTGCTGGGCTTCGTGACGATCGGCGCCGTCATCGCCGTCGGCATGCTGCTGGCGCACGTGCGCGTGCTCGACCTCGGCGCACAGCGCACGCTCACCGACGTCGCGTTCTTCGTCGCCAGCCCGGCGCTCATGCTGACGACCCTCGCCCGCGCGGACGTCGGCGCCGTGCTCACGCGCAACCTGCTCGCCACGGTGGCCGGCGTGGTGGTGGCGGGCGGTGCGTACGTCGTCGCCGCCCGGCTGGTCTGGCGCCGCGACACCGGGCACACCACCGTGGGCGCCCTGTGCTCGGCGTACGTCAACGCCGGCAACCTCGGCATCCCGATCGCGGCGTACGTGCTCGGTGACGCCGCCCTCGTCGCGCCGACGCTGCTGCTGCAGCTCGTGGTGCTGCAGCCGGTGGCGCTCGCGGTGCTGGACGCCGACCGGCACGAGGGCGGTGCGGGCTGGCGGCGCACCCTGACCCGTCCGCTGCGCAACCCCCTCACCGTCGGCTCGCTCGTCGGCGTGCTGCTCGCGGTCACCGGCACCCGGTTGCCCGACGTGGTCGAGGCGCCACTGCACCTGGTGGGCAACCTGGCGGTGCCGGCCATGTTGATCGCCTACGGGGTGGCGCTGCGCCTGGGCCCGCGGCCCGGACGGGCCGGGTCGGTGACGGAGCTGGCGACGACGTCGGCGCTCAAGGTGCTCGTGCAGCCACTGGCCGCGTGGTTCGTCGCCGACGTCGTGCTCGGCGTTCACGGCCACGCCCTGCTCGCGGTCGTCGTCACGTCGGCGCTGCCTACGGCGCAGAACGTCTTCGTGCACGCGACGCGCTACCAGCGGGCCACCGTCCTGGCGCGCGACACCATCCTCATCACCACCGCGAGCGCGGTGCCCGTGATCGTCGTGGCGACGCTGCTGCTGCACTGAGCCCGTCTCAGTGGGCGAGCACCTGACGCGCTTGGCGTTGTACACGACTGCCCTGATGTGGTTCGGTGCGAAGCGGACGCATGATCATCAATCAGGAGAGATACCGTGAGCGACGACGTGCAGGACCGCACGAGCAGCATGACGGGTCTGGGCATCTGGCGGCGCAAACCCATCGACGACATCGAGGCCCCCGGAGAGGACGGCTCGACGCAGCTGACCCGCTCGCTCGGCCTGTGGCAGCTCACCGCCATCGGCGTCGGCGGCATCATCGGCGCCGGCATCTTCAGCCTCGCCGGCAGCGTCGCGAGCGGCGCGGAGGGCGGCAAGGGCGTCGGCCCGGCGGTCGTGTTCTCGTTCCTGATCGCGGGCATCGCCAGCGCCGCGGCCGCCCTGTCGTACGCCGAGTTCGCCGGGCTCATCCCCAAGGCCGGATCGGCGTACACCTACGGCTACGCCGTGCTCGGCGAGGTCGTGGGCTGGGCGATCGGCTGGGACCTGCTGCTGGAGTACATCGCGATCGTGGCGGTGGTGGCGATCGGCATCTCGGGCTACTTCGGGTTCCTGCTGCAGCAGCTGGGCCTGTCGCTGCCTGCGTGGATGCTCGGCGCACCGGGCACCGGCTCGGGCCACAAGGTCGACCTGTTCGCGATGCTGCTGTGCCTGCTCATCGCCTGGATGCTCACGCTGGGCATGCGCAACGCGGCGCGCTTCGAGACGCTCGTCGTCGGCCTGAAGGTCGCCGTGGTGCTGCTCGTGATCGGCGTCGGGGTGTTCCACCTCAAGTCGGCCAACTACACGCCGTTCTCCCCCGCCGGGTGGGGCGGTGCCTTCACGGGTGCGGCGACGGTGTTCTTCGCCGTCTTCGGCTACGACGCCATGAGCACGGCGGCCGAGGAGTCCAAGGACGCGCAGAAGCACATGCCCAAGGCGATCATCTACTCGCTCGTGATCGCGATGGTGCTGTACGTGCTCGCCTGCCTCACGCTCGTGGGCCTGCAGAACTACACCCAGATCGACCCCGCGGCCGGCTTCGCGTCCGCGTTCGACAGCATCGGGCTGTCGGGCGTCGCCGACGTCATCGCGGTGGGCGCGATCATCGGCATCCTGACGGTGATGTTCACCTTCATGCTGGGCGTCACCCGCGTGTGGTTCGCGATGAGCCGCGACGGGCTGCTGCCGCGGTGGTTCGCCAAGACGCACCCGACGCGCAAGGTGCCGGTGCGCGTGACGTGGCTGGCCGGCGTCCTGTCGGCGATCATCGCCGGGGTCATGCCGATCGCGGAGGCCGCCGAGCTCACCAACATCGGCATCCTGCTGGCGTTCGTCGTCGTGAGCATCGCGGTGATCCGGCTGCGCTACAACCAGCCCGACCTGCCGCGCTCGTTCCGCTGCCCGGGCGTGCCGTTCGTGCCGGCCATCGGCATCGTCTTCAGCCTGTGGCTCATCACGTTCCTCGACCCGGTGACCTGGCTGCGGTTCGCGGTGTGGTTCGCCCTCGGGCTGGTCGTGTACTTCGCCTACGGCCGCAAGCACTCGCTGATGAACGCGGAGTCACCGCGCCACGACGTGACCGCGCGCTGACACGAGAGCAGACGGGTACTCGCGCTGTCGCGGGTGCCCGTCTGCTCTGCTCTGGTGTGCGCAGCTTCAGCAGTACCGCGAGCTGCCCGACGACTTCCAGCTGCACGAGTCGACGAGCGAGCCGGTGCGCGTGCGCAGGTAGGCCGTGTCGCCGCCGTTGTTCCAGATGTACCAGCGGCTGCCCCAGTAGCGGGTCGCCGTCGTGTTGGTGCCGCGACCGGTGCGCACGTAGAGGTACTTGCCGGCTGCGATGCGCGTCGTCGGCAGGGTGTAGCGGTGGCCGGTGCGGTCGCGCAGCGTCCAGCCGGTGATCGTGCGCGTCGTCCTGCTGGTGTTCTTCAGCACGACGTACTCGCCGTTGAGGCTGCGGTTGCTGCCGGTGTCAGCGCCCGGGGAGTTGTAGACGACGCGGTACAGGACGACGCCCCCCGCGGCTTCGGCGGGTGCGGCCGCGAAGACGCTGGCGGTCAGGGCGGCCACGGCGGTGGCCGCCGCGATGGACAGGCGTCGCTTCATCGGTGCTCCGGTCTCAGCAGTGGTCAGGTACACGGATCAACGGCCGATGGTCCGGCACCTGAAGGCCGCCCGCCCACGAGACGGCCGGAGTTCACCCGCCCGGCCGAACGGCCCGCCCCGGCTCAGACGGGCTCGAGCGGGCGGCGCTCGCCGTCCGGCAACCGCACCTCGATGGCATCGCAGACCTCTCTGACAGCGGCGAGCCACCGCGCCACCAGTGAGCTGCTGAACGCAGAGGAGGTGGGCGCTTGCGCTTTCGGGGCGGTGCATCACCTGCGTCGCGTCTGCTGCGGCAGATGGTCAGACATGCGAAGAGGGGCCCACCGTCGGTGGGCCCCTCTCACTGAGCATCTGTCCGCGGGGGGAGGCCCCGAAGGCCCGCTAGTCCCACGACTCGTGCGTAGAGTGTAACTTCCTGCGCGTGCCAGCGGCAAACCCCCAAGACATCTCGTCCGTTATCGCCGTGGTCTCGCGGCCCCGCTTCGACACCTACGTGAACGCGTGCGCCGGTGACTCTCAGCGAGCAGCGGCCCTCTACGGCTGGAATGCACGGGTCTCCGCGGCTCTCATGGTCCCCGCTCACCTAGCCGAGATCGCGGTTCGTAACGCGGTCGACGAGGTGTTGGTGCGCGTGTACGGCGCTCGCTGGCCATGGAACCCAACCTTCATCAGGAGCCTGACTAACCCGACCAAGGGCTATAGCCCCCAGCGCGACCTACTGAGTTGCGCCTCCCAGCAACCGTCAACAGGCAAGGTCATCGCCGAGTTGAAGTTCGTCTTCTGGGAGAAGATGTTCACGGCTCGTCACGACGTGCGGCTTTGGGAGCGTGGGCTGACCACCGTCTTTCCTCACGCTCCAACCACGTTGGCAGTGAAAGCCCTTCGGAACCGGGTGTACGCGGACCTGGAAACGATTCGCAGACTTCGCAATCGAGTCGCCCATCACGAGCCGATCTTCACTCGCGATATTGCCGAGGACCTTGCACGTATGGTCGACCTGATCGAGCTGAGATCCGCCGAGGTTGGCCAGTGGGCTCGCGCTATGGAGGATGTGACCTCCCTGCTCGCCGAGCGGCCGTAGTGGGCCGCTGAAGTTCTACCGCCCGCCCCGGCTCAGACGGGCTCGAGCGGGCGGCGCTCGCCGTCCGGCAACCGCACCTCGATGGCATCGTCCGCGCGGACGACACCGCCGACCTCGACGACGCCCATCACCCCTGCGAGCCGCACGGTGGCGCCGTCCGGCCCGCGGTGCACGAGCCTCTTCATCAGCCCGGCGCCGAGGCCGTCGAGCTGCGCGCACGGGTTGCGCAGGCCGGTGACGCGGACGACGGCGTCCGGCCCGAGACGCAGCAGCGTGCCCGTGGGCAGGCCGAGCAGGTCGACGCCGGACGTCGTGACGTTCTCGCCCATGGCACCCGGCCCGACGTCGAAGCCCTCGGCGGTCAGCTCGGCCAGCAGCTCGGCGTGCACCGGGTGCACCTGCCGCAGGTTGGGTGCGGTGGGGTCGCGACGCACGCGGCTGAGGTGCTGCACCGTCGTGCCCGCGTGCGCATCGCCCTCGACGCCCAGGCCGGGCAGGAGGGTGACGGCGTCGACGACGTCCTTGCTGAAGGTGTGCTCACCGTTGCGGCACACCGCCACGACGCTGCTCACGCGGCGTCCGCCGCGGCGTCGGAGGTGGGTTGCCAGCGCACCCAGGCGGTCATCACGCCGACGATGATGGCAGCCAGCAGCGCGGCCAGGTGCTGGTGCAGCAGGATGCCGACGAAGGTCTCACTCGCGTGGTGCAGGAAGTCGCGGGCCGGTTCGAGCACCCGGCGCACAGCGTCCGCGGGCTGGCGCGGGTAACCGCTACCTCGCCGGACGTCGCCCCAGCCGTACCCGATGGCGAAGTGCACGAGCGTGAGGGTGAGCCAGAGCGCCAGGCTCCCGACCGCCGTCACCGCTGCGGCCACGCTGCGCCCGACGTGGCGGCGAGCATGCAGGCCGGCGCAGCCGAGCATCGTCACCAGCAGCACGGGCAACCAGCGCTCGGTGGTGGTGCTCGCCGCGAGCAGGGCCAGCCCGAACGCGAGCCGCGCCGGCCCGCGCCGCAGCAACGTGCCCGCCACGAAGCCCAGCACCTGACCGGCCGCCAGCAGCCCGCCCACGATCGCCGTCTCGTGCGGCACCGGGTCGGGCAGCGGCGTCACCGCGAGCCACAGCAGCCCGCTGGCCACGACCAGTACCAGCGCGCGCGGCAGCCACCGCGTCACCGCGAGCGAGGCGCCCAGCGCCGCAGCGCCCGAGCCGAAGAACACGTCGTCGCCGTGCAGCAGCTGCAGCGCCGGCAGGCCGAGCGACGAGACCGCCCAGCCGGCCGGGTACCAGACCAGCGCCCCCACGAGCACCGATGCTGCAGGCCACCAGCGGCCGACGTCCCCCCGTGTCGCCATGCCGCCACCCTACGGGGCGTGCCACGATGGTCGCCGTGGACGCCGGACCCGAAGTGGTCGCTCACCGGGGATCGAGCGCGGAGAAACCCGAGCACACGCTGGGCGCCTACCTGCGGGCGATCGAGCAAGGCGCCGACGCGCTGGAGTGCGACGTCCGGCTCACCGCCGACGGGCACCTCGTGTGCGTGCACGACCGCAAGGTCGACCGGACGTCGAACGGTCGCGGTGTCGTCTCGACGCTCGAGCTCGCCCACCTCGAAGGCCTCGACTGGGGCTCGTGGAAGGCCGACTTCGACGACGAGGACGACCCCGAGACGCCCGACCGCGACCGCGGCCGCATCCTGACGCTGCGCAAGCTGCTCGACGCCGTCCGCGACTGCGGTCGCCCGGTGCGTGTGGCCATCGAGACCAAGCACCCCACCCGGTACGCCGGCCTGGTCGAGCGCAAGCTGGCACAGCTGCTCGCCGAGTACGGCTGGGACGCGCCGCACCCGCAGTACCCCTCGCCGGTGCGCGTGATGTCGTTCTCGTCGATGGCGCTGCAGCGGATGCGCCAGCTGGTGCCGTCGCTGCCGCTCGTGCTGCTGATCGAGGACCGTGTCCCGCTGCGCATGCGCGACGGGTCGCTGCCCAAGGGCGTCGGCGCGGCGGGTCTCGACATCGCCCTCCTGCACCGCTACCCCGAGCTCGTCCAGCGCTTCCAGCAGCGCGGCAACCAGGTGCACGTCTGGACGGTCGACCGCACCCGCGACGTCGACCTGTGCCTCGAGCTGGGCGTCGACGCGATCATCACCAACCGGCCGCACCACGTGCTCGACCTGCTGGGCCGCGCGCACTGAAGGGGTGCGCCGACCGAACTGTCCGGTTAGGGTGACGGAGGTAGCGATACGTGACGTCGCGTGACTCATGGCTACCCTCCCGGGGGCTGTCGGTGCGCGAACCGGGGCAGACCCGCGGGGAGGACTCGTGACCCAGGCGACGATGGCGGTGACCGCGCGCTCTCGCACCCTCCGGGTGCCGCACAGCCCGGCATCCGTGCCCGATACCCGTCGAGCGGTCGTGGCCGACCTGCGGGCGCGTGGCCTGCCGGCCGACGTCGTCGACGAGGCCGAGATCGCTGTCTCCGAGCTGCTCGGCAACGCCATCCGGCACGCCTCACCCCTGCCGGACGGCGCGGTGCGCGTGCACTGGATGGTGCGTGGCGGCGTCGTCGAGCTCGACGTCACGGACGGCGGCAGCCCCACCCAGCCCAAGCCCGTGCACGCCGGAACCTACGCCACGAACGGACGCGGGCTGCGCATCGTGCGCTCGCTCGCCCACGAGTGGGGCGTGCTCGACGAGGACCGCGGGCGCACGGTGTGGGTGAGCCTGGGCGGCCCGTCGCGCCGCCGGCGCATCTGACCTCATAGAGTCTGCGGCCATGGGCAAGTCCTCGCGCCGCGCACCCCGTCCCTCCGGCACCGCACCGGCGGACGCCGACGTCCCGGTCGTCGGGCAGCGTGAGCCCTGCCCGTGCGGCTCGGGCAAGAAGTACAAGGCCTGCCACGGGCGCGCCCGCCAGGTGCAGCAGGCGCCGGCGTTCGTCGTCCGGCCCTTCGAGGGGCTGCCCAGCGAGCCGGACTGGGTCGCGCTGCGCGAGGTCGTCCCCGCGGCCACCGCGACGGTGCGGCTGAGCGACGAGCTGCGCGAGAGCTCCGGCGT
>JBQCES010000032.1:0-10876 GCA_051960055.1 Angustibacter sp.
TCGCCAGCAGGGAAGAGCTCCAGGTGCTCCAGCTCGAGCGGCTCCGGTGGAGCCTGCGGCACGCCTACGACAACGTCAGGCACTACCGCACGGTCTTCGACGCCGCCGGGGTGTCCCCGGACGACCTGCACGAGCTCGCCGACCTGGCGCGGTTCCCGTTCACCGCGAAGACGGACCTGCGCGACAACTACCCCTTCGGCATGTTCGCGGTGCCGCGCGAGCAGGTGAACCGCGTGCACGCGTCGTCCGGCACCACGGGCCGCCCGACCGTCGTCGGCTACACCGGGCAGGACATCGCGACGTGGGCCGGGCTCATGGCCCGGTCGATCCGCGCTGCGGGGGGCCGGCCGGGCGACATCGTGCACGTCGCCTACGGCTACGGCCTGTTCACCGGCGGCCTCGGCGCCCACTACGGCGCGGAGGCGTTGGGCTGCACCGTCGTCCCGGTCAGCGGTGGCATGACCGAGCGCCAGGTGCAGCTCATCAAGGACTTCGGCCCGCGCGTGATCATGGTGACGCCGTCGTACTTCCTGTCGGTGCTCGACGAGATGGAGCGCGAGGGGATCGACCCCGCGACGTCGTCGCTGCAGGTCGGCATCTTCGGCGCCGAACCGTGGACCGACGCGATGCGCCGCGAGATCGAGCAGCGCGCCGGCATGCACGCCGTCGACATCTACGGGCTGTCGGAGGTCATGGGGCCGGGCGTCGCGCAGGAGTGCGTCGACACCAAGGACGGCCTGCACATCTGGGAGGACCACTTCTACCCCGAGGTCATCGACCCCGTCACCGAGGAGCCGGTGGCCGAGGGTGAGGTGGGCGAGCTGGTGTTCACCTCGCTCACCAAGCAGGCCATGCCCGTGGTGCGCTACCGCACGCGCGACCTCACGCGGCTGCTGCCCGGGACGGCGCGGCCGGGCATGCGGCGCATGGAGAAGATCACCGGACGCACCGACGACATGATGATCGTGCGCGGTGTGAACGTCTTCCCCACGCAGATCGAGGAGCTCGTGCTCGCGACGCCGGGCCTCACGCCGTACTTCCAGTGCGTGCTCACCCGGCCGGGCCGGATGGACGAGCTCACCGTGCTCGTCGAGGCCGAGGAGGGTCTGGGCTCCGACGAGCGCCAGGGCCTGGCCCGACAGATCTCCGGGATGATCAAGCACCGCATCGGGATCACGGCGGGGGTGCAGGTGGTCGAGCCCGGCGGCGTCGAGCGCAGCATCGGCAAGGCGCGCCGGATCGTCGACCAGCGCCCGCACGACTGAGCGCTCCCCCCACCTCTCCGAAGACTCGGGGTCGTGGGGTGCGCTACGACCCCGAGTCCTGGAAGAAGTGCACAGCCGGGGTGAAGGGGGGCGAATCGCGCCAGCGTGCGGGCCGGATGACGCCGTGCCAGCGTCGAGGCCATGACACGTTTCGGGTACACGCTGATGACCGAGCAGGCCGGGCCGACGCAGCTGGTGCGTGACGCCCAGCTGGCCGAGCGCGCGGGCTTCGACTTCGAGGTGAGCAGCGACCACTACTTCCCGTGGCTCGAGGCGCAGGGCCACGCGCCGTACGCGTGGTCGACCCTCGGCGCCGTCAGCCAGGTGACCGAGCGCGTCGAGCTGATGACCTACGTGACCTGCCCGACCCAGCGCTACCACCCGGCCGTCGTGGCGCAGAAGGCGGCGACCATGGGGCTGCTGTCGGGTGGGCGCTTCACCCTCGGGGTCGGTGCTGGAGAGAACCTCAACGAGCACGTCGTCGGCCGCGGCTGGCCGTCGGTGCGCGTACGCCAGGAGATGCTGGCCGAGGCGATCGAGATCATCCGTGAGCTGTTCACCGGCGAGCTCACCGACTACACGGGTGAGCACTTCCGGGTGGAGTCGGCGCGGCTGTGGGACCTGCCCGAGCAGCCCGTGCCCATCGCCGCCGCGGTGTCGGGCGCGCGCTCGATCGAGCGGTTCGCGCCGCTCGCCGACCACCTCATCGCCGTCCAGCCGGAGGACGACCTGGTGAAGGGGTGGGGCAAGCAGCGCAAGGACGCCGGGCAGCCGGCCTCCCGCACGATCGGCCAGATCCCGGTGTGCTGGGGCCCTGACCGTGACGCCGCCGTGCAGACCGCGCACGAGCAGTTCCGGTGGTTCGGCGGCGGCTGGTCGGTGAACGCCGACCTGCCCACGACGGCCGGGTTCGCCGCGGCCTCGCAGTTCGTGCGCCCCGAGGACGTCGCCGAGTCGATTCCCTGCGGGCCCGACGTCGAGCCGATCGTGAAGGCCGTCTCGGCCTACTGGGACGCCGGGTTCACCGACATCGCGCTGATCCAGGTGGGTGCCGACAGCCAGGAGGAGTTCTGCCGGTTCGCCGAGGCGGAGCTGCTGCCGGCCTTGCGGGAGGCCGCTCCCGACGTCCCACCCGCCGGCTGACCTCTCCCCCAGCCGGGCCGATACCGTGCGGGCGTGAGGACCAGCAGCGCCCGGGCGGCGACGGGCGTGGCGTTCGCCGTGTCGGCGTCGGTGCTGTTCTCGCTCAACGCCACCGCGAGCAAGCTCGTGCTGCAGCACGGCCTGACGTCGATCCAGCTGGTGTCGCTGCGCTCGTCCGGCGCCGCCGTGCTGCTGCTCGCCTTCACCGTCCTGACCCGCCCGCGCACCCTGCGCGTCTCACTGCGCGAGCTCGGGTTCCTGGCGGTCTACGGCGTCTGCGGCATCGCGATGGTGCAGTGGCTGTACTTCGTGGCGCTGTCACGCATGCCCGTGGGCGTCGCGCTGCTACTGGAGTACACCGCCCCGCTGATGGTCGCCCTGTGGGTGCGGTTCGCGCGCGGTGAGCCGGTGCGCTCGCGCGTCTGGGCGGCGCTCGCCCTCTGCCTCGGTGGTCTGGCGCTGGTGGCGCAGGTCTGGGACGGCCTGACGCTCGACGGCGTCGGTGTGCTCGCCGGGCTGGGCGCCGCCGCGGCCCTCGCGACGTACTACCTGATGGGTGAGCGGGGCCTCGGGCAGCGCGACCCGGTCTCGCTCATGGCCTGGATCTTCACGTTCTCGGCGCTGCTGTGGGCCGCGGTGGTGCCGTGGTGGTCGTTCCCGTTCGCGGCCCTCGGGCGCCCGGTGCCGGTGCCCGGCGGCGTCCAGGTGCCTGTCGGCGTGCTCGTGGCGGGCATCGTGCTGCTCGGCACGGTGACGGCGTTCGGCCTGGTGCTGCTCGCCGTCGGGCGGGTCGGTGCGGCGCGCGTGGGCATCCTGGGCATGCTCGAGCCGGTCGGGTCCGGCCTGGTCGCGTGGTGGGTGCTGTCGGAGCGGCTGGCCGCGGTGCAGCTGCTGGGCGCCGGTGTCGTGCTCGTCGGCATCGTGCTGGCCGAGACGGCACGACGGCGTCCGCCGCAGGCCACGGACGCCGTCCCGCTGCCCGAGGGCGTGGCCCCCTGAGTCAGCGCACGTGCGAGCGCAGGAAGTCGATGGTGCGCGACCACGCGAGCTTCGCCGACTCCTCGTCGTAGGTGCCGAGGCGGTCCTTGTCGTTGTGGAACGCGTGGCCGGCGGGGTAGTAGAAGAACTCGACGTCGGCGCCGGACTCCTCGCGGATCTGCTGCTCCTGCTGGCGCGCCTGCTCGACCGGGTAGAAGTCGTCGCGCTCGCCGTAGTGGCCCTGCACCGCGGCCCGCACGCCGGTGTAGGTGTCGGGCACGGCCGGGCCGACGCCGTAGAACGGCACCGCGGCGCTGACCTTCTCGCCCTGCTGGGCCGCGAGCAGCAGCACGAAGCCGCCGCCCATGCAGAAGCCGACGGTGCCGACGGTCTGCGACGTGACGGCGTCGTGCGCCAGCAGGTAGTCGACCGCACCGCCGAGGTCGCGCGCCGCCTGCTCCACCGGAAGCTGCTGCATCATCTCGCCGGCCTCGTCGGAGTCGTGCGCGACGCGGCCGCCCATGAGGTCAGGCGCCAGGACGACGAAGCCCTCGCCCGCGAGCCGGTCGGCGACGTCGACCATGTGGTCGTCGAGACCCCACCACTCCTGGATGAGTACGACGCCCGGCCCGCTGCCGGAGCTCGGGACGGCCAGGTACCCGTGGGCCTGGTGGCCGTTGCTGGCGAAGGTGACGTTCTGCCGGGGGTTCGTGTCAGCCATGGGGGGATGCTAACCACGCCGGCAAGATGCGGCCCGCCGTGCGAGCGAGGAGGCTGTTCACATGATCAACCCCCGCTCGAAGCGCCCGCGCGTCGTCGTCGTCGGAGGCGGTTTCGCCGGGCTCTCGGCCGTCCGCGAGCTCAGTGTGGCCGACGTCGACGTCCTGCTCATCGACCGGCATGGGTACAACACGTTCCAGCCGCTGCTCTACCAGGTGGCGACCGGTGGCCTGAACCCCGGCGACGTCACCTTCGCGCTGCGCGCGTTCACCAGCCGGTTCCGCAACGCCGACTTCCTGCGCGCCACCGTGACCGGCATCGACACCGAGCAGCGGCTCGTGCAGCTGGACGGACTCGACCCCGAGCCGTACGACTACCTGATCATCGGGTGCGGGGTCACCGCGAACTTCTTCGGCATCGACGGCGCCCAGGAGCACGCGCTCACCATCTACACGCGCAGCGGCGCGATCCAGACCCGCGACCGCATCCTCACCGCGATCGAGGACGCCGCGCAGGACCGCGAGGGCGCACCCGACCCGACGATCGTGGTGGTCGGCGGTGGCGCCACGGGCGTCGAGATGGCCGGCTCGCTCGCCGAGCTGCGCAACGCGGCGGTGCCCATCGCCTACCGCACGCTCGACATCTCCCGCGTGCGGATCGTGCTGGTCGAGATGACCGACGTCGTGCTCGGGCCGTTCCACCCCAAGCTGCAGGCGTACGCCGCCAAGGAGCTGCGCGAGCGAGGCGTCGACCTGCGGCTCGGTACGTCGGTGCAGCAGGTGCGCGAGGACGCCGTCGTCGTCAAGGGTCCGGACGGTCAGGAGGAGACGATCCCGGCCGCCGCGGTGGTCTGGGCGACGGGCATCACCGCAGCCCCGATCGTGGGTGACTGGGGGCTGCCCACGGGGCGCGGCGGACGCATCGACGTCGGCCCCGACCTGCGCGTGACCGGCCACCCCGAGATCTTCGCCGTGGGCGACGTGGCGCTCGACCCCGAGAACCTGCCGCAGGTGGCGCAGCCGGCGATCCAGGGCGGCAAGCACGCGGGCGTGCAGATCCGGCGGCTGCTGGCGGGCTCGCCCACCGAGACGTTCCACTACCGCGACAAGGGCAGCATGGCCACGATCGGGCGCAGCGACGCGGTCGTCGAGTTCCCGTTCGGGCTGCGGCTCAAGGGGCTGGTGGCCTGGCTCGCGTGGCTGGGCCTGCACATCGTCGAGCTCATGGGCGGACGCAACCGGCTGGCCGCGCTCATCAACCTGTCGGTGCGGTACTTCAGCTGGCCGCGCAGCCTCAACATCGTGGTCGGCGACCCCGCCGACTGAGCCGCTCCACGCGGGCGGAAGCGGGTGGTCGGGGTAGCCGCGGGATCTGGGACCATGTTCGCCGTGACTGCCACTCCCCTCGCCGACGCCGGAATCGCCCTCGGAGCCCTCGACGGTCGCTACCGCGCCGTGGTCGCACCGCTGGTCGAGCACCTGTCCGAAGCCGCGCTCAACCGCGAGCGCGTGCGGGTCGAGGTCGAGTGGCTCGCCCACCTCAGCCGCACGGGGGCGGTGCCCGGCGTCCGGGCGCTCACGGACGACGAGGTCGCGGGCCTGCGCGCCGTGGTTGACGGCTTCGGCCCGGACGACGTCGCCGAGCTCGCCGAGATCGAGCGCGAGACCGTGCACGACGTCAAGGCGGTCGAGTACTACCTCAAGCGCCGCATGGCCGCGCTCGGCCTGGGTGAGCTGAGCGAGCTGGTGCACTTCGGCTGCACCAGCGAGGACGTCAACAACCTGTCGTACGCGCTGATGGTGCGTGGCGCCGTCCAGCAGGTGTGGCTGCCCGCGGCCACGGCCCTCGTGGACGACGTCGCCGCGCTGGCCCGCGACCTGCGCGACCAGCCGATGCTGGCGCACACGCACGGCCAGCCCGCCACGCCCACCACCTTGGGCAAGGAGCTCGCCGTGCTCGCCCACCGGCTGCGGCGCCAGCTGCGGCGGGTCGCCGGTGCCGAGTACCTCGGGAAGATCAACGGTGCCACCGGCACGTTCGGCGCCCACGTGGCCGCCGTGCCCGGCACCGACTGGCCGGAGGTCTCGCGAACGTTCGTCGAGCACCTCGGGCTCACCTGGAACCCGCTCACCACCCAGATCGAGTCACACGACTGGCAGGCCGAGCTCTACGGCGACGTAGCACGTTTCAACAGAGTTTTGCACAACCTGTGCACCGATTCATGGACCTACATCTCGCTCGGGTACTTCGTGCAGGTGCGCGGTCAGGGCACGGTCGGGTCGTCGACCATGCCGCACAAGGTCAACCCGATCCGGTTCGAGAACGCGGAGGCCAACCTCGAGGTCTCGAACGCTCTGCTCGACGTGCTCGCCCAGACGCTGGTCACCAGCCGCCTGCAGCGCGACCTCACCGACTCGAGCATGCAGCGCAACATCGGGACGGCGTTCGGCCACTCGCTGCTCGCGATCGACAACGTGCGCCGCGGGCTCGCCGGTCTCGATGCCGCCCCCGCCGCCATGGAGCGCGACCTCGACGCCAACTGGGAGGTGCTCGGCGAGGCGGTGCAGTCCGCCATGCGCGCCGCGGGCCTGGCCGGCACCCCCGGCATGGAGGAGCCGTACGAGCGGCTCAAGGAGCTCACGCGCGGCCAGCGCGTCGACGGCCCGAAGCTGCGCGAGTTCGTGCGCGGCCTCAGCCTGCCGGACGTCGTCCGCGAGCGCCTGGAGTCCCTGACGCCCGCCGGCTACACGGGCCTCGCGTCACGGCTGGTCGACTTCCTCGACTGACGCGAGCGGCGCCGGGGCGCGAAACGGGCGAAGGGGGACGATCCGGCGTACGGTGCCCGCCATGGCCCGCACCGTCCCCGCATCAGACAGCACTCCCGCACCGAGCGAGCACCGCGACCGCAGCCACCTGCTCTACATCGCGGTGCTCGTCGCCGTGGCCCTGGGCATCGCGGTCGGGCTGGTGTTCCCCGACTTCGCGAAGGAGCTCAAGCCGCTCGGCACGGGCTTCGTCAACCTGATCAAGATGATGATCAGCCCGGTGATCTTCTGCACCATCGTGCTCGGCATCGGGTCGGTGCGGCAGGCCGCGAGCGTCGGCCGGGTCGGCGGGCTCGCGCTCGGGTACTTCCTGGTGATGTCGACCGTGGCGCTCGCGATCGGGCTCGTGGTCGGCAACCTGATCAAGCCCGGCAGCGGTCTGCAGCTCACCGACGAGGTGGCCAAGACGGGCCAGTCGCAGGCCTCGGGGGAGGCGTCGAGCACCACCGCCTTCCTGCTCGGGATCATCCCGAAGACGCTGTTCTCCTCGCTCACCGAGGGCCAGGTGCTGCAGGCGCTGCTCGTGGCGCTGCTCGTCGGCTTCGCGATCCAGTCGCTCGGTGAGCGCGGGCAGCCGGCGCTGGCCGCGATCGCTGGCCTGCAGCGCGTCGTGTTCAAGGTGCTCGCGATGATCATGTGGGTGGCGCCGGTCGGTGCGTTCGGGGCCATGGCAGCCGTCGTGGGCGCCACGGGCACCGACGCGCTGGTGGCGCTCGGCAAGATCATGCTCGGCTTCTACGTCACCTGCCTGCTCTTCGTGCTCGTGGTGCTCGGGTCGGTGCTGCGCATGGTGACCGGCCTGTCGGTGTTCAAGCTGCTGCGCTACCTGGGGCGCGAGTTCCTGCTCATCCTGTCGACGTCGTCGTCCGAGACGGCGCTGCCGCGGCTCATCGGCAAGATGGAGCACCTCGGCGTGAGCCGGCCGGTGGTGGGGGTCACGGTGCCGACGGGCTACTCCTTCAACCTCGACGGCACGGCGATCTACCTCACCATGGCGTCGCTGTTCATCGCCGAGGCGCTGGGCAAGCCACTGGCGCTCGGCGAGCAGATCTCGCTGCTGGTGTTCATGATCGTCGCGTCGAAGGGCGCGGCCGGCGTGACCGGCGCCGGGCTGGCGACGCTCGCGGGCGGCCTGCAGTCGCACCGGCCGGAGCTGCTCGACGGCGTCGGGCTGATCGTCGGCATCGACCGCTTCATGTCGGAGGCGCGCGCCCTCACCAACTTCGCCGGCAACTCGATCGCGACCGTGCTCATCGGCAGCTGGGTCGGCGAGCTCGACCGCGACCGCGCCGAGCGCGTGCTCGCGGGCGACGTCCCGTTCGACGAGCAGGCCTTCGCGCTGGGCGCCCACCACGGGCTCGAGGCCGGTGTCGGGGGCCCGGAGGTCGACGTCCGCGAGCGCGTCGAGGAGCCGGTGCGCGAGTGAGCTTCGACGTGGTGCCGGGCTAGCGCAGCAGGGCCTGGAACCGCTCGGCGTCGCCGGTGCGCGGCAGGTTGTTGAACATGACGTACGGCGAGGGCCGGCCGTCGACCAGGTCGCGCAGCCGGCGGAGCTCGTCGTCGGTGTGGACGTGCCGCGAGCCCGTGGTGCCGTGCAGCCGGTAGTAGGTGCGCTCCGGCGTCACCGTCTCGGTCTGCATCGGGTCGACCACGTGGACGAGGTCGAGCTCGGCGCACAGCTCGGCGAGCAGCGGCTTCGGCCACTCACCACGCGGCTCCCACAGCAGCCGACCGGCCGGCCGCTCCACCGACGAGACGAACGCGCGCAGCCGGGCGACGTTCTCCCGCGTCGGCCGGAAGCTTCGCGGGCACTGGAGCAGCACGGCGGTCGCCTGCAGGATGCGGGCGCACTCGAGGGTCCGCTGCCATCCCGCGAGAACCGCAGGAGTCGTCCGGAACCCTCCGACCTGCCGGCGATCGGCGTCCGGGAGGGGCCGCTTCATGCGCCGGTACGTCGGGCTGCCGGACTCGTGGGTGACGAGCTGCCACGCCTTGATGGTGAACTCGAAGTCGACCGGCACCTGCGTGCGCCAGCGCCTGAGCACGGCGTCGGAGGGCGGTTCGTAGAAGGTGTTCTGCACCTCCAGCACGGGGAAGCGACGCACGTAGGCGGCTTGCGCGATCGTCCAGCCGCACAGGCCCACGCGAACGTCCACGGGCCCCACCCTGCCAGCCTGCCGACGGGACGGCGCGGGCTCGGCGGCTCAGACGGTGACGGTGCCGTTCGGCGTCTCGAACGTGCAGGCCAGCAGTCCCGGCGTCCCGTGCGGCGCGACGAACTGGAACGCGACGTCCTGGGCGATGTAGGTGGAGGGCAGGCCGAGCCAGTCGGTGACGCGGTGGGCGTCCCCGGCGATCTGCAGACCGGCGAGCCGGACGTCGGAGGGTCCGGCGGTCGACGGGTGCAGGTCGTCCGGCGTCTCCCACTGCAGGACGAAGGGCAGCTGCGGGTCGGCGATCAGGCCCTTGACGCCGATCTGGCGCCAGCGCAGCTCGACGCCGTCCGGGCGGTGCCGGTTGCCCTGGGCGGACTCGCGGCCGAGGCGCTCCTCGACGGGGCGGATGTCGTCGACCGCGACGACCCAGCCCAGCCAGCCACCGCCCGCCTCGCTACGGGCGCGGACGGCCTGGCCGAAGGGCGCCTTGTCGGACGCCGGGTGGTCGAGCACCTCGACGACCTCGACGTAGCGACGCTCGGCCAGGGGCAGGATCACGTTGCGGGTACCGAAGCGCGGGTGCACCCCGCCGTCCACCGCGGTCACGCCGAGCTGCTCGGCGAGGCGCTCGGCGGTGTCGTGCAGACCGCCGCTCTCCGCGGCGTAGGACACGTGGTCGACTCGCATGCGGGGATCGTGTCACACGGCGGCGGGTGCTCTGCGCGCAGGTCTGCCAGCCGGACGTCTGGGGAAGATCACTTCAACCCGGGGTTGGCGCGGTGGCACCCCGCTCCATACCTATTGGAGTGGGGTGCCCCCGCGCCACACAGCGGGAGAGGTCAGCGGCGGGCGGCGAGGAACTCCCCGAGGCGCCCGATGGCCTCGGTGAGGTCGTCGACGTGCGGCAGCGTCACGATGCGCAGGTGGTCGGGGTCGGGCCAGTTGAAGCCCGTGCCCTGCACGAGCAGCAGGTGCTGCTCGCGCAGCAGCTCGAGCACGAGCTGCTGGTCGTCCTTGACGTCGTAGACCTCGGGGTCGAGGCGCGGGACGAGGTAGAGCGCGCCGTCCGGCTCGGTGCACGAGACGCCGGGGATCTCGGCCAACAGGCGCAGGGCGGTGTCGCGCTGCTCGCGCAGCCGGCCGCCCGGCAGCACGAGCTCGTCGAGACCGTGCCGCCCGCCGAGCGCCGTGGCGATCGCGTGCTGCGCCGGCACGTTGGCGCACAGCCGCATGTTGGCGAGGATCGTCAGGCCCTCGATGTAGCTGCGCGCCTCGGACGTCGGCCCCGACACCACCAGCCAGCCCGACCGGAAGCCCGCGAGCCGGTACGCCTTCGACAGGCCGTTGAAGGTCAGGCACAGGACGTCGGGCGCGATGGCCGCGGTCGCGGTGTGCGTGGCGTCGCCGTACAGGATCTGGTCGTAGATCTCGTCGCTCAGCAGCATCAGCCCGTGCCGGCGGGCGACGTCGGCGATCCCCTCGAGCACCTGCGTGCCGTAGACGGCACCGGTGGGGTTGTTGGGGTTGATCACCACGATCGCCTTGGTGCGCTCGGTGACCTTGCCGACGAGGTCGTCGAGGTCGGGCTGCCAGCCCGCGCTCTCGTCGCACAGGTAGTGCACCGGACGGCCCCCGGCCAGCGACACGGCCGCCGTCCACAGCGGGTAGTCGGGTGCGGGGATCAGCACCTCGTCGCCGTTGTCGAGCAGCGCCTGCAGCGCCATGACGATGAGCTCGCTCACGCCGTTGCCGAGGTAGACGTCGTCGACGTCGATGCCCGCGACGCCCT
>JBQCES010000033.1:0-3978 GCA_051960055.1 Angustibacter sp.
GACGTCGAGTACGAGATGGTCGACGCCCAGGGCTACTGGGCCTACACGACCCCGGTGCCGCAGGAGATCGACCTGCGCGAGCCCGCCAGCATCGACCTCAGGGACGGCGAGCGGCAGCGTCCCACTCACGGCTGAACAGCGCGGCCGCCGACGCCGCCGGCATGGGACGGCCCAGCAGCCAGCCCTGTCCGCGGGTGATGCCGAGCTCGACGAGCGCGAGCCGCTGGTCTTCGGTCTCGATGCCCTCGGCCACCACCGCGAGCCCGAGGGCCTGGGCCATGGCCGCTGTGGCCCGCACGATCGCGAGGTCCTCGGGCCGCGTCGTCACCCCCGCGACGAACGAGCGGTCGATCTTCACCTCGTGCACCTTGAGCCGGCTCAGGTAGCTCAGCGAGGAGTAGCCGGTGCCGAAGTCGTCGACCGAGATCGACACCCCCGCCCGCTCGAGCTCGCGCAGCGACGTCGCCGCCGTGGCCTCGTCGCCCACCAGGGTCGACTCGGTCACCTCGAGCCGCAGCGCCGAGGCCGGGACGTCGAAGCGCGCGAGCGCCGCGAGCACGCGGCCGGTGAAGCCCGGGTCCTGCAGCTGGCGCGCCGAGACGTTGACGTTGACGCTCACCTCCCACGGCGAGCTCGACCGCCACGTGCTCAGCTCGGCCAGCGCCCGGTCGAGCACGAAGTCACCGATCGGCAGGATGAGGCCGTTCTCCTCCGCCGCGGCGATGAACACGTCGGGCGTGCAGGGGCCGCCGTCCGGCCGGTTCCAGCGGGCGAGCGCCTCGAAGCCGAGCAGGCGACCGGTGGCGAGCTCGACGAGTGGCTGGAACGCGACGTCCATCTCGCCGCGACCCAGGGCCTGACGCAGCGCCCGGTCGAGGGTGACCCGGCCGCGCACGATCTCGCCCATCGACGGGTCGTAGGCGACAGCGCGACTGCGTCCGGCGTCCTTCGCGCGGTACATGGCCGTGTCGGCGTCGCGCACGAGCGCGTCAGCCGTGCGCTCCCCCGCCGCCACGGATGACACCACGCCGATCGACGGGGTGACGACGACGTCGCCGACCGTCAGCGAGTACGGCTGCGACAGCTCGGCGATGACGTGCTCGGCGAAGACGGTGCCGTCGACGTCGTGCTGACGGGCTGGCGTGACGAGGATGAACTCGTCACCACCGGCGCGCGACACCACGACGTCGGGCGGTAGGTGCCGGCGCAGTCGGTCGGCCACCTGCAGCAGCAGCTCGTCGCCGACGGCGTGACCCCACGAGTCGTTGACCATCTTGAAGCCGTCGAGGTCGATGAACAGCACGTTGACGCCGTTGCCCAGCGCGAGCTCCTGCTCGAGCCGCTCGTTCAGCGCCGGGCGGTTGGCGAGACCGGTGAGCGCGTCGTGCGTGGCCAGGTGCTCGAACACCCGGCGCGAGGCGCTCTGCTCGCGCACCGCCCGGCCGGCCCGCACGATGATCGCGGCCACGAGACCGGCGCTGCCGACGGCCTGAAGCCAACGCACCAGCAGGGGCAGGTTGGCGTCGGGGATGATCAGCAGCGACGGCACCAGCAGTGCGGGGACGAGCACCGCCAGGCGCTGCCACGACCACGCCTGCACGCGCTCGTGGTAACCCGACCCGACCGCGCGCATTGACGGGTGCAGGGCTGCGGCGCCCAGCAGGCCGAACGCGAGCAGGTACGGCGTGTCGAACACCGGCGGAGCCGTGAGCACGCCCCGACTGGCCAGCAGGTTGTAGCCGACGTCGCCGACGAGCAGGGCCAGCATCGCGCCGCCGACGAGCATGAGCGACGGCGTCCGCTCCCGCGCGGTGAAGGCGAGCAGCGCCAGCAGAGCCAGCAGGACGACGTCGAGCACCGGGTAGACGGCCACGAGCGCCGCCGTCCAGCCGGGCAGCTTGGAGTGCTGCAGGGCCGGGCCGACGATGTAGCTGATCGAGAGCAGGGCCGCGCCCACGGTGACCACGGCGACGTCGAGCGCGGCGTCGGGGTCGCGGCTGCCCCGCAGCCGCAGCAGCCGGCGCAGCGCGAGCAGGGCGATGACGTAGCCCGGCAGCAGGAAGGCGTCGGGCAGGGCCAGCCCGAGGCCGTGCAGGCCGTCGACCTGCGGGCGCACGGCGGGCCCGATGGCGAACAGCACGCACGTGACGAGCAGGCGACGCCAGGTGACGACGTCCTGCGGCCGGTGCAGGCGGGGCCCGAGCACCATCGCGACGGCGGTGGCGAGTCCGGTGAGCACGAACGCCGCAGCGCTGACGGCGGGGCCGAGGTCGGCCACGTAGACGACCAGGCAGAGCCCGACGAGCGCGAAGTGCGCACGCAGGAGCCAGGTCGCGCGCGGCAACCTGGCGGCCGCGGTCTGCGCCATCACCGCTCCCTCGTCTGGGCCGGACGTCGAGCACCACCTGTGGCAGGCGGCAAACGATGACACCGCACGGTGTCACCCTCCACTATCGGCGGTCTCGGCCCGGCCCTGAAGGGTCGCCCGCAGGAGGCGTGACCGATCTCATGCCGGCGCGCTCGGACGCACGAGGGCCCCGGTCGATGACCGGGGCCCTCGGCTGTGGCTCCCGCGACTGGACTCGAACCAGTAACCGTCCGATTAACAGTCGGATGCTCTGCCGATTGAGCTACGCGGGATCGGCTGGTGAACCTTAGCAAGTCTCCGGGGTAGATCTCACATCCGGTGGCAGTCCGGCCTGCTCGGCGAGGTCACGGGTGAGGGCCGCCACCTGGTCGGCCACGGCCGCCCGGGTGAGGTTGATGCCCTCGTCGGGCACCTGCTGCGTGAACAGCGTGCCGTCGACGGCGTGCCGCCGCACCGCCACGGTGACCCCCCGCCGGCCGCGCACCGGCACTCGCTGGGACAGCACGAACGTGCTCATGACCCGCTCGCGCAGCACCTGCGGCAGCGGGCCCACCGGCTCGGACAGCGCCAGTGTCGAGGACGGCGACCCGTCGGCCCACCGGATCGCGAACGAGCTCGTCTCGGGGTCCCAGGTCGCGTCGGCGACGTCGTGCCACCAGCGCCGGTCGGACGGCGTCCCCGGGCCCTTGAGCGGGCCGTCGACCGGGTCGACGAGCACCAGGGCCGCGGACGTCGCGATGGCCCAGCCGCCGTCGAGCCGCTGGGCGTGCGCCAGCAGGCGCTCCCCCCGGCGCAGCGCGAGGCCCTCGCGCACCTGCGCGGGCAGCGCGGGCACGCGGTCGGACCGGCGGGACCAAGGCATGACTCCAGCGTAAGCAGGGGATCGTCGCTCAGCCGCCGTCCCGGGTCACGTCTCGACAACGGTGTGACAACGACCCGCTCTGCGTCTCACATCGTGAGCAGAAACGTCCCGTATCGCGGCGGGGGGCTCAGTCGGCTCGGGCGGCGAGCGCCCGTCGGCGCTCCACGAGCACCTGCGCCTCGCGCAGGGCCGCCATGTAGCCGACGGCGTCGCCTGTGGCGTCCAGGCGCTGCATCCGGCTGTGCACCTCCTTCTCGCGCCGCAGCAGGTCGCGCTGCGCGAGGTCGATCTGGAGTGAGGCGCCGAGGCGGGCCAGCCCGTCGTCCCCCACCACGGGAAGCGGTGAGACCGTGAGCTCGGTGACGTACGGCCGGACGGCGTCCGGCACCTGCGCGGCCACCTGCTCGTGCCACCCGGCGCCTGCTGACTGCAGCCCGCCGAGCTGGCGGACGGCGGCGTGCACCACCTGGTGCATCGGCGCCACGAACGCGTCGTCGCCGAGCGCGTCGAACTCGGTGGCGTCGAGCACCCACGGAGCCTGCAGCACGCACTGCAGCAGCTGGCGCTCGCGTGAGACGTCCGGGTGGCGCGGGTCGGGCCGGGGCAGCACCGGTTCGGCGGGCGGCGCCGACGGGTCGGAGGCCGCGGGCGCTCGCTCGGCCACGGGGATCGGCCGGCGGCCGGCCGCCTCGTCGGCCCGCCCGGCCGCGGCCACGGCGCGGCGCGCCTCCTCGACGTCGAGACCGAG
>JBQCES010000034.1:0-14169 GCA_051960055.1 Angustibacter sp.
GATGACGGTGCCTTCTGGGCGTGCGTGCGAGATCCCCGGGTCCACGATCGCCACCTTAGGGGAACCTCATCGCGCACCGGGACAGATCGGGGCAGTTCGTGGGCAACGGCACGCGAGGGCCCAGGCGAGCGCCGCCGTCCGCACCCTGCGCGGGCCGCGCCCGTGGCCGACGCCTAGCATCGAGCCATGGCACTGCCCACCCAGGACGAGATCCTCGCCGCGCTCTCGAGCGTCAACGACCCCGAGATCAACAAGCCCATCACCGAGCTGGGCATGGTCCGCGACGTGGTCGTGTCCGACGACGGGCTGGTGACGGTCGGCGTCTACCTGACCGTCTCGGGCTGCCCGCTGAAGGACACCATCACCCGCGACGTCACGACCGCCGTGGGCGCGCTCGGCGGGGTGCGCGAGGTCAAGGTCGACCTCGACGTCATGTCCGACGACCAGCGCCGGGCGCTGCGCGAGCAGCTGCGCGGTGGCCAGGCCGAGCGCGAGGTGCCGTTCGCCAAGCCCGGTTCGCTGACGCGCGTGTACGCCGTCGCGTCCGGCAAGGGCGGCGTGGGCAAGTCGTCGGTCACCGTGAACCTCGCCGCGGCGATGGCGGAGGACGGGCTGCGGGTCGGCGTGGTGGACGCCGATATCTACGGGCACTCGGTGCCGCGGATGCTTGGGGTTACCGGCCGGCCCACCCCGGTCGAGAACATGATCATGCCGCCGCAGTCCTACGGCGTGAAGGTCATCTCGATCGGCATGTTCACCCCAGGCAACACCCCGGTGGTCTGGCGCGGGCCGATGCTGCACCGCGCGCTGCAGCAGTTCCTGTCCGACGTCTTCTGGGGCGACCTCGACGTCCTGCTGCTCGACCTGCCCCCCGGCACGGGCGACATCGCCATCTCCGTGGCCCAGCTCATCCCGAACGCCGAGATCCTCGTGGTCACCACGCCGCAGCGCGCGGCGGCCGAGGTGGCCGAGCGGGCCGGTGCGATCGCGCTGCAGACCCACCAGCAGATCGTCGGCGTGATCGAGAACATGTCGTGGCTCGAGCAGCCCGACGGCTCGCGCGTCGAGCTCTTCGGGGCCGGCGGCGGCCAGGCCGTCGCCGACTCCCTCACCCGCTCGGTGGGCGCCTCGGTGCCGCTGCTCGGTCAGGTGCCGCTCGACGTCGCGCTGCGCGAGGGCGGCGACGCCGGCGCGCCCGTGGTGCTCTCGGCGCCCGACTCCGCGGCCGCGGTCGCGCTGCGCGGTGTGGCGCGCACGCTGAGCCGGCGCGCGCGGGGCCTGGCCGGGCGCTCGCTCGGCCTCACGCCGACGGGTCGCTAGCCCGCCCGTCGGCGCTCAGGTGGCGTCGACGTCGAAGCCGGCGGAGCCCGAGCGCGGGCTCGCCGCGCCCTCGGACGACGTCAGGTCGCTCGTGTCGTCGGCGGCCTCCATGCGGGCCGACGGTTCCTTGAAGTCCTTCAGCCCGAACGGGTCGTCGTCGCCGTCGAGCAGCGCCTCGCGCACGATGCGGCGCGGGTCGTACTGGCGCGGGTCGAGGGCCTTCCAGTCGACGTCGTCGAACTCCTCGCCCATCTCGTTGCGCACCTGCTCGCGCGCGCGGACGGCGAACCCGCGCGCCTCGCGCACCAGCCGGCCCAGCTGCTGGGCGTACTGCGGCAGCCGCTCGGGCCCGAGGACGACGAGCGCGACCACCACGAGGATGAGGAACTCGCCGCCGTTGATGTCGAACACGGCACCATCATCCCCCCTCGCGTCGGCTCAGTCGCTGGAGGCCTGCAAAGTCATCTTCACGGTGCGCTCCTTGTCGCCCGAGCGCACGGTCAGCGTGACGACGTCACCCGGCGCCTGAGCGCGGATCGCGACCACGAGCGCGTCGGAGTCGCTCATCGGGCGGCCGTTGAACTTCGTGATGACGTCGCCGGGCTTGATACCCGCCTTGTCGGCCGGACCTCCCGGGCTGACCGGCGGCTGGCCGGCCTGCGACTCGCTGGCCACCCGCACGCCCTCGCCGGTGTAGCTGCGGTCGAGGAGCACACCGATGATCGGGTGCTGGGCCTTGCCGGTCTGGATCAGCTGCTCGACGGTGCGCCGCGCCTGCTGGCTCGGGATGGCGAAGCCGAGGCCGATGTTTCCCGACTGGCCGCCCAGGGCGCCCGTGCCGGGCACGCGCGCGATGGCCGAGTTCACGGCGATCACCTGGCCCTGCACGTTCACCAGCGGTCCGCCGGAGTTGCCGGGGTTGATCGCGGCGTCGGTCTGGATCGCGTTGATGAAGGCCGGCGCCGAGTCGCTCTCGCCCGCCGACACCGGCCGGTTGAGCGCGCTGACGATGCCGGTGGTCACCGTGCCCTGCAGGCCGAGCGGCGCGCCGATGGCGATGACCTCGTCGCCCACCACGACCGAGTCGGAGTCGCCGAACTCCAGCGCGGGCAGCCCCGTCCGCGCGACCTTGACCGCCGCGAGGTCGTAGGACGCGTCGGCCCCCACGACCTTGCCCGGCTCGTGCGAGCCGTCGGGGAACACCACGGTGATCGTGCCGCCGTCCTTCGCACCGGCCACGACGTGGTTGTTGGTGACGATGTAGCCGTCGGACCGGATCACGAAACCCGAGCCGGTGCCCGCGCCGTCGGCGCCGCGCACCTCGATCGACACGACGCTGGGCAGCACCTTCTGCGCCACGCCCGCGATGGACGACGACGAGCGCGACGTCGTCCCCGGCGTCGGCGTCGGCAGCGAGACCGAGCGGTTGGGCTGGCCGAAGCCGGTGCGCGCCGACCACCAGCCGCCGGCCGCACCCCCGAGCAGACCCGCCACCAGTGCGAGCAGCACGGCACCGGCCACGATCGCGCCGACGGGCAGGCGAGAGCGCTCGGACGCCGGGCGCCCGAGGCCGTCGCCCGGCGCCTGCCAGCTCACCGGCACGACGGCCGTGTCGCCGTACGGGTGCGGCACGCCGTGGGCGGCCGGACCGTGCGGCTGAGTGGGGACTGACGGCTGCTGCGGCTGGGGCTGCGGCTGGGGCTCGCCGTGCGGCGACGGCACGGGCTGCGTGGGCTCACCGGCGTGACCGGGCGTCCACCACTGCGGCTCGTGCTGCTGCGGCTCGTGCCGCTGCGGTTCCTGCGGCGGCTGCGGCTGAGCCGGCTGCTGCGGCGGGCCCGGCTCCTCGGGCGAGGGCGAGTCACCGGACGGCGGCTGGCTCATCGAGGCTCCTTCACGCGGCACGGGCCACCACAGGGTGGGACGGTCGCCCATGATCCTTCCCTATCCGTCGCGCCCCTGCGCGACGGCCCCACGTGCACCTTGTACACAACGTGCACGGAGGGGGCGGGTCAGTGACCGGCCAGGGCGACCACGGCCTGGTGGGCGACGACGCCCCGCGCGGCCGGCGCACCGAAGGGGTCGTCCGTTGCGCCCCAGCCCGCGCCGGAGCGGGCCGCCGGCATGGCCGGGGCGAAGCCCGCGTTCAGCACGCTCGCGCCGGTGAAGCCCGTGCCCGGCTGCTGCCGCGGTGAGGGCTGCACGGTGAGCTGGGCGACCGGCGTCCGGGTGGTGGGTCCGGACGACGACGCCGCCCCCGCCGTCAGCACCCCGGCGGCCACGAAGCCCATGCCCAGTGCGCCGGCGGCCGCGACGAACGTGCGCGTGCGGCGAGCCCGGGTGCCGGCGCCGGCCGGACGCCGGGAACCGCCAGGGCGCACCGCCGGTCCGCTGCCGGACGATCCGCCGGGCGCGCCGGTGCGCGGCGGATGAGTGGGCGGGTAGGTGGGCGGCACGAGCGGCACCGGTGCCGGTCGGGGCATGCCGGGGCCCGGGCCGAAGCGCGGGGGCACCGGGTCGCCGGGCTCTCCCATCGCGTAGAGCGCGGCCATGAGCCCGGCCGAGGGCTGGGGCTGGGGCAGCGAGCGCAGCCGCTCGATGGTCAGCCGCTCGACGTCGAGCGCGTCGCGGCAGGCGCGGCAGGTGAGGGTGTGCGCGAGCGCACGGTCGCGCACGTCGTCGCGCAGGGAGCCGTCGGCGAGGGCGGAGACCCGCTCGCCGAGGCAGGGCGTCGAGGTGCTGCGGGAGATCACGAGGCCCCCTCTCCGAGCTCACTGAGCGGTTCGGCCCCGGGACGCCGCCGGTGAGCGAGCGCCTCGCGCAGCTGGGCGCGGCCGCGGTGGATGCGCGAGCGCACGGTGCCGAGCTTGACCCCCAACGTGACCGCGACCTCCTCGTAGCTCAGCCCCTCGATGTCGCACAGCACGACGGCGGCGCGGAACTGCGGGGCGAGGGCGTCGAGCGCGGCCTGCACGTCGTCGTCCAGGTGCGTGTCGTCGTACGCGTGCGAGGGGTCGGGCTCGCGGCCGGCGAGGCGGTCGTGCGCGTCGTCGGCGAGGGCGTCGAAGCGGATCCGCTTCTTGCGGCGCACGCCGTCGAGGAACAGGTTGGTGGTGATGCGGTGCAGCCAGCCCTCGAAGGTGCCGGGCGTGTACGACGACAGGCTGCGGAACACCCGCACGAAGACCTCCTGCGTGAGGTCCTCGGCGTCGTGGACGTTGCCGGTCAGCCGGTAGGCGAGGCGGTAGACGCGGCCGGAGTGCTCGCGCACGACCTCCTCCCACGTCGGAGGAGTCCACGGGGCTCGCTCGGGTGAGGTCTCGCCCACGGCGTCACCTCCGGACCGAACGGCGTTCAGCGTCCCTACCATGATCCCCTGTCTCGCCCCGATCACCGAATCGACGGCCTGGTTGCCGCAGTCGACCGGTCAACGCACGGTCCGGCCGCGCGGTTCCCGGCACTAGGGTGGTGAGCGCGGTTCGCACTATTCCTTCACGACCTGGGAGGTCGTCATCAGCGGTCAGAAGCCGGCCACGTGGGCTTACGCCGAGGCCTTCATCGCCGAGGACGACGTCATCGAGCGCGCCCGCTCGCGCGGCGAGGAGCTGGGATGCACGCCGGTGAGCCCCGGCGTCGGTGCGGCGCTGCGCCTGCTGGCGGCGACCCTGCCGGCCCGGTCGGTGGTCGAGATCGGCACCGGCGCAGGGGTGTCGGGGCTGTGGCTGCTGCAGGGCATGCCGTCCGACGGCGTGCTCACCACGATCGACGTCGAGCCCGAGCACCAGCGGGCGGCCCGCGAGGCGTACGCCGAGGCCGGGGTGGCCGGCAACCGCACGCGCGTCATCACCGGGCGCGCGCTCGACGTGCTGCCCCGTCTCACCGACGGCGCCTACGACCTCGTGCTGTGCGACGCCGCGAAGCCCGAGTACGACGACTACCTCGAGCAGGCGGTGCGGCTGCTGCGCCGCGGCGGTGTGGTGGCGTTCGACAACGCGCTGTGGCACGACAAGGTGGCCGACCCGGCTCAGCGCGACGAGACCACGACGGCGATCCGCGAGCTCGGCAAGCGCGTGCGGGCCGACGAGCGGCTCGTGCCCGCGCTGCTGCCCACCGGCGACGGCCTCCTGCTCGCCGTCGTCCGCTAACGCGCCTTTCCGCGAGCCAGGCCGCTTTCCGCCGTCCAGCCGCGGTCTGAGTGGCGGAAGCACCCGAGCCTGCGCCGCTCAGGCCGCAGTCCAGTGGCGAAAAGCGGTTTCGGTGGCGGAAAGGGTGTGCGGGTCAGGCGGACGCCGGGCCGGGGCCGGCCGTGAAGCCGGCGCCACCCTCGGCGACGGCCACGACCTCGAACGGCTCGATGAGCGCCGGCGCGCTGCCGATCAGCTGCGAGCCGGGGTTGTCAGCGCCGGTGGCGGCGAAGTCCTCGGCGAACGCGTCACGCGCCTGCGCCGTCGCCCACACGTAGGTGCCTTCGAACCACTCGCCCTCGCGCATCCGCCAGGTCTTGAAGGCCAGGCCCTCCATGCCGGTAAATCGCGCCAGCGAGGTGCCGCAGACGTACTCGCGCAGCTGCTGCGCGACGTCGGGGCCGGCGTCGGCCAGTGACCAGCGCACCGTGAGTCCGTGCATGAGAGCTCCTTCGCAGCGGGTAGGGGTCGGGTGGGGTTCAGCGCAGCTTGTCGAGCCAGCGCAGGATGAGCCGGACGCCGTAGCCGGTGCCGCCGCGGCTGAGCACGCCCGCGTCGCGCTCGCTGCGACCCGTGCCGGCGATGTCGAGGTGCACCCAGCGCCGGTCGCCGACGAACTCGCGCAGGAACAGAGCCGCCATGATCGACCCACCGCCGACGCCCTTCACCGTGGCGATCTGGCACACGTCGGCGACGTCGGACGCGATGGCCGCGCGGTAGTCGTCGGCCAGCGGCATCCGCCACACCCGCTCGCCGCTGGCCTCACCGGCCTGCTCGAAGGCGGCGGCCAGCCGGTCGTCGTTCGCGTACAGCGCCGCGTGGGTGCGCCCGAGGCCCTGCGTGGCCGCTCCGGTGAGCGTCGCGATGTCGACGACGACGTCGGGGTCGAGGTGCTCGTCGGCGTAGGCGAGCGCGTCGGCCAGCACCAGCCGGCCCTCCGCGTCGGTGTTGCGGATCTCGGTGGTCGTGCCGCCGTAGTGCCGGACGACGTCACCGGGCCGGTACGAGCCCGCACCGATGGCGTTCTCGGCGAGCGGCAGCAGGCCGGTGACGCGCGCCCGGACGCCCAGCTGGGCGCAGGCCTTGAGCACGGCGAGCACCACGCCGGCGCCCGTCATGTCGGTCTTCATCGAGATCATCGACTCACGCGGCTTGAGCGAGATGCCCCCGGTGTCGAAGGTGATCCCCTTGCCGACCAGCACGATGTGCGGCGTGCGGGCGGTGGTCTCGGCCGGCGTGTAGCCGAGCTCGACGAGCCGCGGCGGCCGCTGAGCAGCCCCGCCCACGGCCAGCAGGCCACCGAAGCCCTCGTCGCGCAGCTGCTTGTGGTCGCGCACCGTGCAGGTGAGCCCCACCTCGGCGGCCACCCGGCGCGCGCGGCCGGCCACCCACGCGGGGCCCTTGGTGGACGACGGCGTCTGGGCGAGATCACGGGCCAGCACGGCCGCCTCGGCCACGACCAGCGCCTGCTCGAGGTCGGCGGAGGCCACCCGGCCGACGACGTCGACCCGGCGCAGCGGCGGCCGCGGCCCCTCGGACACCCCCGACCGTGGCGGTGTGTAGGACCCGAGCACGAAGCCCTCGACCATCGCGCGGGCTTGGGCGCTGCCGGCCGACCCGAGCGTGGTCACCAGCCGGTCGAGCCCCCGGTGCTGGCGCGCGAGCGCCGCAGCCGCCAGACGCACCGACGACGCCTCGCCGCGGCCGACGCCGACGAGCACCACCCGCTCGACGTTCGGCGACGACAGGCCCGGCGCCCACGGCACGCGCACGACCTCGGCCTCCGCACCGCGGAAGCGCTCGCGCGTGAAGGTGGCCGTCAGGTCGATGCCCAGCAGGTGGGCCACCTCGACGACGCCCACGGTGGGCTCCGGCCCGTCGTCACCGCTTGCCACGGGCAGGGCCAGCACGTCGACGGGCGCGCCGCCGTCGCGCACGACCTCGGCCAGCTTGCCGGCAACCGCTCTGATGCGGGGAGCGCGCACCAAGCCTCCTTCACGCCTCGGTCGGCCCGCTGCGGGCCCGTGCTCGGACTCCTCTGACCCTATGACCTGGGCCCGGACGCACGAGCGGGCCCCTCCCCCGCAGGGGAAGGGCCCGACCCGAGTGCGTGAATCGAAGCCTGGCTCAGGCGGTGGCGCCCTTCAGCGCGTCGCCGAGCGCGTTGGCCTCGTCGGGGGTCATCTCGACCACCAGCCGGCCGCCGCCGTCAAGCGGCATGCGCATGACGATGTCGCGACCTTCCTTGGTCACCTCGAGCGGACCGTCCCCGGTCCTGGGCTTCATGGCGGCCATTCGCCGACCCCTTTCGCTGTTCGCGGACGCCGTCGACCGCCAGGGTGGTGAGCGGTCACGGCGAGTAGCCAGGGCCTAGTATCCCGCGTGATCGCCGTGGGTGGAAATCGTGATCACCCCACCCCTTCGTGATCATGCACGCCAGACACCCGGCGACACCCGACGACGAGGACCCTGACCGTGAGCGACGCCACCAGCCAGCCCGCCGAGCAGCAGCCCCCCACCGCTCCGGTCGAGACCGTCCGCGACGGCGCGGTGGCCACGATCCGCCTGCTGCGCCCTGAGGCGATGAACTCCCTCGACCGCGCCACGAAGGTCGCGCTGCTCGACGCGCTGCGCAGCGCCGCCGACGACCCCGAGGTGCGCGCCGTCGTCCTCACCGGCACCGGGCGGGCCTTCAGCGCGGGCCAGGACCTGCGCGAGCACGTCGCCGACCTGCGCGCCGCCGGCTCCGGCGACGACGCGTCGTCGTTCGCGCTCGGCTCGACGGTGCGCGAGCACTACAACCCCATCGCGACGCTCATCGCGACCATGCCCAAGCCCGTCATCGCGGCGGTGAACGGGGTCGCGGCCGGCGCCGGGGCGTCGTTCGCGTTCGCCGCCGACGTCCGGCTCGTGGCCGAGAGCGGCGGCTTCAACCTCGCGTTCAGCGCCATCGCGCTGTCGTGCGACTCGGGGTCATCGTGGTGGCTGCCCCGCCTCGTCGGCGTCGCCAAGGCCAAGGACCTGCTGCTGTTCCCGCGCACGGTGCGTGCCCAGGAGGCGCTGGAGCTGGGCCTGGCCACGCGCGTCGTGCCGGACGACGAGCTGCCGGCTGCCGCGGCCGAGCTGGCCCAGCAGCTGGCGGCCGGACCGACCCTGGCCTACGCCTCGATCCGGCGGGCGGTCGCCTTGTCGGCGAGCCACGACCGGGCCGAGTCGCTCGAGAACGAGGCGGACCTCATGGACCTCACCGGCGCGAGCGGCGACCACCACCGCGCGGTCGAGGCGTTCGTGGCCAAGCAGCCGCCGACGTTCCTGGGCAGCTGAGCGCCGGCGGCCCTCACGGCGGGAAGTCGGTGGGCGGGTGGAACAGCAGCAGGTCGTCGATCCAGTGCACCTGCCACCACAGCCCGAGCAGGGCGAGCGCGGCCAGCAGCCAGCGTGAGCGCAACGCGGCCGCCACGATCACCCACAGCGGGAACAGCATCAGCAGGTAGCGGAAGGTGCTGGTCCACGGCTCGGTGACTGCCAGCAGGTAGGCGGGGTAGGCGAGCGTCCAGGCCTGCAGCTCGGGGCCGACCCGGCGTCCCCACGGCGACAGCACGAGCGCCACGAGCAGCACGGCTCCGAGCGCGAGGTACCACGGGCCGCGCTCACCCCAGAGCAGCCGCGCGATGCCGAGCGCCTGGTGGAACGGCTGGACGACGCCGCCGCTGCGCCAGGCCGCCTGCGTGCGCTCGTAGGCGTCGGCCGAGCCCACGGCCAGCCCCACGAGCGCCGGCCACAGCACGCTCGACGCCGCGCTCAGCAGCCCGAGCCCCACGACCTGCAGCGCCTGGCCCGGGCCGAACGGCTCGCGGTGCCGCCCGCGCCAGCGCACCACGAGGTGCACGAGCACCACGAGCCCGAACGGCGCCACGATGGGGCGGGTGAGCGCGAGCGCGAGGACGGCGAGCGCCGACCAGCCGTAGCGCCGCTCGAGCAGCCACCACGTGGCCAGGGCGAGCAGCAGCAGGGCCAGGCTCTCGCTGTAGCCGATCTGCAGCACCGGCGCGGCGGGGAAGGCGCACAGCAGCACCGCACCCCACAGTCCGAGCCGGCGCCCGGCGACCCGCTGCAGCACCTTCATCACGACGTAGACGGCGCACGCACCGAGCACGAGGTTCAGCACGACCGCCGCGGGTGAGAACGGCAGGCCGGTGACGGCCATGACGACCTTCACGGTGTACGGGAAGCCGGGGAAGAACGCCCACGGGTTCTGCTGCACGTTGCCGAGCTGGTCGACCGGCAGACCGTCGGGGTAGCCGCTCTCGGCGATGATCTTGTACCACTGGGCGTCCCACAGCTGGGCCATGTCGAAGTAGTTCGAGTGCGGCCCGGTCCAGATGCTCGGTGCCTGCTCGGTGGCGGCCCGGGCGATGAACACCGCCGCCCACACGCGCGTGACCGCGTAGACCGCGAGGAGCTTGACGGCGTCCGGCAGGGCGCGCACGCGGGCCAGGGGCCGGATGGGCGCCGAGGTGGTGACGCTCATGCAGCGGCCACGTGGCAGCCCTCGACGTGGTCGTCGACCAGTCCGCAGGCCTGCATGGCAGCGTAGGCGGTGGTGGGCCCAACAAACACGAAACCCTTGCGCTTCAACGCCTTCGACAGCGCCGTCGACTCGGGCGTCACCGCCGGGACGTCACCGAGCGCCGCCGGGCGCCGCGGGCGGCGAGCGGGCTGGTAGGACCACACGAGCGCGTCGAGGCCACCGTCGTCGCGCAGGTCGACCACGGCCCGGGCGTTGGTGACGGCAGCGCGGATCTTGGCGTGGTTGCGCACGATCCCGGCGTCGGCCATCAGCCGGGCCACGTCGTCGTCGGTGTAGCGCGCGACGACGTCGGCGTCGAAGCCCGCGAACGCCGCCCGGAACGCCTCGCGCTTGCGCAGGATCGTGAGCCACGACAGTCCGGACTGGAACGCCTCCAGCGTGATCCGCTCGAACAGCGCGCGCTCGCCGCGCACCTGCCGCCCCCACTCGGTGTCGTGGTAGACGGCGTAGTCGGGCGTGCTGCCGGCCCAGGCGCAGCGCGCCAGGCCGTCGGCGCCGACGACCAGAGAGGTCATGCGCGCTCGGCCTCGCGCGCCACCTTGCGCAGCATCGCGGCGAACGCCCGGGCCCCGGCCCAACGGGTCACCGCGTCGGCGAGCGGCAGGCGACGCACGCCGGCGACCTCGATGTCCTCCGACCACGTGACGCGGCACCGCGTGGCACCCACGGGCTCGACGACGAAGCCGGCCTCACCGAGCACCACGCGGCCGCTCTTGCGCACGGTGCAGCGGCCGGGCGCGACGGCCGTCGGCGGCTGCCACAGCGTCACGGTCATGGGGTCGTCGAAGCCCACCGGACCCACCCCGGTGCGTCCGACGAACGACGCCCCGACGCCGTCCGGGCGCGCCGACGTCGTCCACACCCGCGTCAGCGGCACCCACCGCCCGTGCGAGGGCCAGTCGGTGAGCAGCGCCCACACCTGGTGCGCCGACGCCGCGACGTCCCGCTCGACCCGCACCCGCGTCATCAGGCGTTCCGCAGCCGCTCGATCTCGGCGTCGCGCTCGGCGAGGGCCTCGCCCAACCGGTCGAGCACGGCGTCGACCTCGTCCATGCGGTAGCCCCGCAGGCCCACCGAGAACCGCACGGCCGACACGTCGTCGACGCCGACCGGCCCGTCGGGTAGGGGCGCCTCGGGGACGCTCGACTCGGCGTCCGGCAGGCCGCCGCGGACGACGCCGGCCGCCACCGCGCCGACGCCCGCCACGACGGCGAGCACGATGAGGATCTGCAGCAGGGTCACGCGGTCATGGTGTCACGCGCCGCCGACGGACGGGGTGAGCGCGCCGTCAGCCCGCGGCCGCGGTGTGGCTCGTCGCCGGCACGAGCGCGGCGCTGAGAGCCCGCACCAGCTCGGGGACGTCCTGGTCGGCCAGCCGCACCGTCGCGACGCACGTGGCGTCCTGCCAGATCGACAGGACGACGCGCCCGGCTTCCGGGTGCGAGCTGACGCGCAGCGCCCGGCCCGCGACGTCCCGCCCCAGCAGCACCGTGCCGCGGGTCGGGAGCGGCGAGACCGTCATGCCTCATCGTCACCCCGCGCTGCCCGCGGTGTCCACCGGTTCGCCGCTCGCCTCCCCCAGACCGTCGTTGGCCTCGATGACCACCTGCACGGCGTACTCGACGTCGTCGGTCACGGTGAGCAGCTCGATGTCGCGCTCGTTGACCGTGCCGTGGTCGACCGCCGCCTGCCGCATCCAGTCGACCAGGCCACCCCAGTAGTCGGTGCCGAGCAGCACGATCGGGAAGCTCGTGACCTTGCGGGTCTGCACGAGCGTGAGCGCCTCGAACAGCTCGTCGCACGTGCCGAAGCCACCGGGCAGCACCACGAAGCCCTCGGCGTACTTCACGAACATCGTCTTGCGCGCGAAGAAGTACCGGAAGTTGATGCCGAGGTCGACGTACTCGTTGAGCCCCTGCTCGAACGGCAGCTCGATGCCGAGGCCGACCGACACGCCACCCGCCTCGGCGGCGCCGCGGTTGGCGGCCTCCATGGTGCCCGGGCCGCCGCCGGTGATCACGGCGTAGCCGGCCTCGGCCAGCCGGCGGCCGACCTCGACCCCGAGGTCGTAGATCGGCGTGCCCGGCGCGGTGCGGGCCGAGCCGAACACGCTGACGGCGCGCCCCAGCTCGGCGAGCGCACCGAACCCCTCGACGAACTCGCTCTGGATGCGCATGACCCGCCACGGGTCCTCGTGCACCCAGTGGGTCGAGCCGCGGGTGTCGAGCAGGTGCTGGTCGGTGGTGCTTCCGGGTACGAGGTGCCCGCGCAGGGTCACCGGGCCCTGGCGGTACGACCGCTGCTCGCTCGTCATGACCCGAACGCTATGCCAGCCAGGCGGTGAGCGCCTGCAGGCACCGGCGCACCTCGTCACCGTTCACGAACTCGTCATCGGCGTGTGCCTTGAGCGGGTCGCCGGGGCCGTAGTTGACGGCCGGCACCCCGAGCTCGCTGAACCGGGCCACGTCGGTCCAGCCGTACTTCGGCAGCGGCTCGGCGCCGATGGCGTCGACGAACGCGCGCGCCATCGGCCGGTCGAGCCCCGGCCGGGCACCACCGGCGGCGTCGGTGACGACGACCTCGTAGCCGGTGAACAGCTCGCGCAGGTGCCTCTCCGCGTCCGCGACGTCCTTGCTGGGCGCGAACCGGTAGTTCACGGTGAGGGTGCAGCGGTCGGGGATCACGTTGCCCGCGACGCCGCCCTCGATGCGCACGGCGTTCAGGCTCTCGCGGTAGACGAGCCCGTCGACCTCGACCTCCTGCGTCTCGTACGCCGTGAGCCGCCCGAGCAGCACGCCGGCTTCGTGGATCGCGTTGTGCCCCATCCACGCCCGCGCGGAGTGCGCGGCCTTGCCGGTGGTCGACACCTGCACGCGGATCGTGCCGTTGCAGCCACCCTCGATGCCCGCGGACGTCGGCTCGAGCAGCACCGCGAAGTCACCGGCCAGCAGCTCGGGCGCGGTGCGGGCGATGCGGCCCAGCCCGTTGCGGGCCGACTCGACCTCCTCGCCGTCGTAGAAGACGAACGTCAGGTCGCGGCCCGGCTCGCGCACGGTGGCCGCGAGCGCGAGCTGGACGGCGACCCCGCCCTTCATGTCGACCGTGCCCCGGCCGATGAGCCGGTCACCCTCGACGCGCACGGGCAGGTTCGGCGTCGCGGCGAGCGGCACGGTGTCGAGGTGCCCGGCCAGCACGACCCGCTCCGCCCGGCCGAGCTGAGTACGCGCGACGACGGCGTCGCCGTCGCGCGCCACCTCCAGGTGGCCCAGCTCGCGCAGGGCGACCTCGACGGCGTCGGCGATCGGGCCCTCGTGGCCGCTCACGGACTCGATGTCGCACAACGTGCGCGTGAGCTCGACGACGTCGAGGGACTCGGCGGACAGGTCGAGGACAGGCGCGCGCAAGGGGTCGCTCATGGGCACCGACCCTAGTCACGGCCGGACCACCCGGCTCACCCAACTACCCTGGAGCCCATGACCGACACGCGAGCCGCCTGGGCCCACGGACTGGCCACCTCCACCGACGACGGCACCGTCCTCGACGTCTGGTACCCGACGCCCGCACTGGGCGCGGCGCCCCAGCCGGCGTCGCCGCACGACGTCCCGGCCGAGCTGGCCGCGCTCGAGGGGCAGGACCCTGCTCGTGGCGTGCGGCTGCAGGTCGTGCGCACCGAGATCGACCTCGACACTGCGCCGGCCGACCCGGCCGACGCGTACCTGCGGCTGCACCTGCTCTCGCACCGCCTCGTGCAGCCCCACGGCCTCAACCTCGACGGGCTCTTCGGCGTCCTCACCAACGTCGTGTGGACGTCGGCCGGCCCGTGCGCCGTCGAGGGTTTCGAGGCGACGCGCATGCGCCTGATGGCGAGCCACGGCCGGGTGACCGTCTACGGCATCGACAAGTTCCCGCGCATGGTCGACTACGTCGTGCCCTCCGGTGTCCGCATCGCCGACGCCGACCGCGTGCGCCTCGGCGCCCACCTGGCCAGCGGCACGACGGTGATGCACGAGGGCTTCGTGAACTTCAACGCGGGCACCCTCGGCACCTCGATGGTCGAGGGACGCATCGTGGCCG
>JBQCES010000035.1:0-6312 GCA_051960055.1 Angustibacter sp.
AGCTCGGGCTTCATGGGGTGCATGAGCATCGTCGGGTGCATGTCGTTGACCCAGAAGTACTCCTTGCCCGAGTAGCGCAGCCCGCTGAGCGTCGCGAGCGCAGCCTGCTGGGCCTGCTCCTTCGAGAGCTTGCCGGACGTCACCTGGTCGCCGTAGTAGGTGACGACCCCGAGCGCGGTCTCGACCACGCCACGCGTGGCGGTCTTGCGCTCGGTCATGATCCGCGACGTCATGAGCGACGAGGCGACGAGCGCCAGCACTCCCACGCCGACGGCGAAGAGCGCGACGATCGCGACGAGGCGGGCGTGGATGGACAGCGTGGTGACGCGCTTCATGAAGGGAGCTCCGGTGGGGGATCGAGGTCGTTCGCCCTTCCCATCGGCAGCGTGGCCCGCCATCTAAGAAGCGTGCCCTAGGTCATGTGTCCGCCGGACACGGCTCCCGGGCCGCCCGACGTGGGCGCAATCAGCCGGTTCGTTCACCCACAACGACGATGTGCGCGTCGTGAGTTCGTCAAACCTCTTGTGCGGCAACGAACCCCGCTCTTATAGTCAATGGGCTAGCCCATTACCCAATTGAGACGGGACCGCGATGGACTTCGAGGCGTTCGACCGCGCGGTGGCGCGCCACGAGTCGCACGCCCTCGACTTCCTCGAGGCGCTCGTGCGCGAGCCGAGCTACCTCGGCCACGAGGTCGGCGCCCAGCAGGTCTTCGCCGCCGAGCTCGCCGACCTCGGGTTCGCCACGACGGTGCTGCCCTTCGACGACGGGCTGGCCACTGACGAGCGCGCCGGTGTGCTGCAGGACGTGCCGGGCCCGCGGCAGAACACCTACGCCTCACTGACCGGTGAGCTGCGCTCGTCGCTGCTGCTGCACGGGCACATCGACGTCGTCCCGGCCGGCACGCCGGAGCTGTGGGCGTCCGCCCCCTTCGAGCCACGGCGCGACGCCGGCCGGCTGTACGGCCGCGGGGCCGGCGACATGAAGTGCGGCTTCGCCATGGCCGCGCTGGCGCTGCGGGCGCTGCGGGACGTCGTCCCCGCGTTCGGCTCGTGGTCGCTGGGCTTCCTCGCCGCCGTCGAGGAGGAGTGCACCGGCAACGGCACGCTGTCGGCGGCGCGCCAAGGGGTGCTTGCCGACGCCGTGGTCGCCGTCGAGCCGACGGGGCTCGACCTGCTGCTCGGCGGGGTCGGCATCGTGTGGGTCGACGTCACCGTGGTGGGCCGCTCGGCGCACGCCGAGGCAGCGCACCTGGCGGTGAACCCGTTCGACCTCGTGTGGGAGCTCGTGGCCGACCTGCGCCGCTGGACCTCCGAGCTCTCGGCCGCCGAGGGCGACCCGGTGCTGCGCGACGTCGAGAGCCCATACAACCTCAACGTGGGCGTGCTGTCGGGCGGCGACTGGCCGTCGTCCGTGCCAGGCAAGGCCACGGCCCGGCTTCGGCTGGCCTACCCCACCACGTGGACGCCGGAGCGGGCCGAGCAGGAGGTGGCTGCCCGCATCACGGCCTGCGCGGAGGCGAGCGGCCGGTTCCCCCAGCCGCCCGAGGTGCGCAGCAGCGGGTTCCGCGCGCCGGGGTACCACCTGGACGCCCGGCACGACCTGGCCGTGCGGCTGGCCGCGGCGCACGAGGCCGCGCACGGTGACCGCCCGGCGGCCTACGCCCTCGGCAGCACCACCGACGCCCGCACCTACATCCGCTACTTCGACACCCCGGCGATCTGCTTCGGACCCACCGCGGCCAACATCCACGGCATCGACGAGTCCGTCGAGATCGCCTCGATCGCAGCCGGTGCCCGCACGCTCGGCCGGTTCATCGCCGACTGGTTCGAGGCACGTCCGGGAGGCCAGCCGTGAGCGACCTCATCGAGCTCAGCCTCTCGGGCGTACTCGACGGCAGCGCCGACGGCCTGCTCGGCCCGCGCCCGGCCACCAAGAACGTCGGCGAGCAGCTGGCCGAGCGACTGGTGACGGCGGTCGCGCTCGGCGTCTACGTGCCGGGGCAGCGGCTGCCCAGCGAGCGCGAGCTCTCCGAGCTCGTCGGCGTGTCCAGAACCGGCGTGCGAGAAGCGATCCACCGTCTCGCGGACGCCGGCTACGTCGAGGTGCGACGCGGCCGCCAGGGCGGTGCGTTCGTCCGGGCCGACTGGGGCCCGGAGTCGCACGACATGATCCGGCGCTACCTGCTGCCCAACTGGGAGCGGTTCCAGGCCCTGCTCGACGCCCGGCTGCACATCGAGGGCACGATCGCGCGCGTCGCCGCCGAGCGACGCACCGCGTCCGACATCGACCGGATGCGCGCGGCGCACCGCGCCTACACCGGCGCCGGCGACCGCGACGCCTCGCGGGTCGCCGACCAGCAGCTGCACCTGGCGGTCGTCGAGGCCACCGGGAACCCGGTGCTGACGGCGCTGTCGGTGCAGATCCGCTCGCGCGTCAGCCTCGGGCTCGGCGCGGAGCCGTACACGTCGTCGGTGCGGGCCAAGGCCGCCGTGCAGCACGAGCAGCTGGTCGACGCCATCGCGGACGGCGACGCCGAACTGGCGGCGCGGCTGGCCCAGGAGCACTTCGGCCTCACCGAGCGGTTGCTGCGCAAGCTGGTGCGCCGCGTGAGCAAGGAGCTCGAGTCATGAGCTCCTACGGCCGCTTCGTGCTGCGGCGCCTGCTGATCACGATCCCCGCGCTGGTGGTGATGAGCGTCTTCGTGTTCGCGATCATGCGGCTCATCCCGGGCGACCCCGTGCGCTCCATGCTCGGCTTCCGCGCGACGCCGCAGAACGTCGTCCAGATCCGCCACCAGCTGGGGCTCGACCGGCCGGCGGTGGAGCAGTACTTCTCCTGGGTCGGCGGCATCCTGCACGGCGACTTCGGTCAGGACTACGTCAGCCGTGTCCCGATCTCCGAGCTTCTGGCGCAACGGTTTCCGGTGACCCTCGAGTTCACGGTGCTGTCACTCGGTCTGGCGCTGCTCGTGGGCGTGCCGCTCGGTGTGCTCGCGGCGTCGGGGTCGCGCTGGGTGCGTCGGCTCACCGACGGCTACGTCGTCGCGGGCGTCAGCATCCCCGACTTCTGGCTCGGCATCATGCTGGTGCTGCTCTTCGCGGCCGTGCTGGGCTGGCTGCCGCCGTCGGGGTACACGCCGCTCTCAGAGTCCCTCGTCGACAACCTGCGCTACCTGGCGTTGCCGGTGCTGACCCTCGCCGTCGGCGAGAGCGCGTACCTGCTGCGCACGACCCGAGGCGCCATGGAGTCGGTGCTGCGTCGGCCCTTCATCCGGTTCCTCGAGGCCAAGGGCGTGAGCCGGCGAGGCGTCGTCTGGCGGCACGCACTGCGCAACGCGGCGATCCCGATCATCACGGTCACCGCGATCCAGTTCGGCGTGCTGCTCGGGGGCGCGATCGTCGTCGAGAGCCTGTTCGCGCTGCCCGGCGTCGGCCGCATGGTCGTCACCGCCATCAACCAGCGCAACTACCCGGTGGTGCAGGCCGGGATCCTCTGCGTCGCAGCGCTGTTCATGCTGGTCTCGGTGCTCACCGACCTGCTCACCGGCTGGGTCGACCCCCGGATCGCCGACGGGCAGGAGTCATGAGCGCCACAACGGTCGCGGACGTCGCGACGCCGCCGGCGCGTCGTCGCACCCTGGGTGCCGGCTGGGTCGGTCTCGGGCTGCTCGGCGTCATGGCCGCCCTCGCCGTGCTCGCACCCCTGGTGGCACCTCACGACCCCGAGGCGGTCGACCCCGCCCGGATCATGCAGCCACCCGGTGGCACGTACCTGTTCGGCACGGACTCGCTCGGGCGCGACGTCCTGAGCCGCACCGTCTTCGCCCTGCGCGCCAGCCTCGCCGTGGCGGTCGGCTCCGTCGCCCTCTCCGCCGCCCTCGCCATCCCGTTGGGGGCCCTCGCCGGCTACTTCCGTCGGTGGGTCGACACCGCCATCTCCCGACCCCTCGACCTGCTGCTCGTCCTGCCTCCTTTGCTGCTCGCCGTCGCGCTCATCACCATCCTGGGTCCGGGCGCCCTCGTCGCGGGCATCGCCATCGCCCTCATCTACCTGCCGATCCTCGCCCGCGTCATGCGCGGCAGCGCGCTGGAGACGGCGGCCCTGCCGTACGTCGAGGGGGCGCGAGCGCGCGGCGCCGGGCACCTTCGGGTGCTCGTCGGCCACGTCGTCCCCAACTCCGTCGGGCCGGTGCTCGTGCAGGTGTCGATCCTCGGCGGCTTCGCGCTGCAGATCGAGGCCGCGCTGAGCTTCCTGGGCCTCGGCACCCAACCTCCGACGCCGTCGCTCGGTCTCATGCTGGCCGACGGTCGCAACACCCTGACGCAGGCGCCGTGGGCCGAGGTCTTCCCCGGTCTCGTGCTCGCCCTGGCGGTGCTCGGGTTCATCCTGGTCGGCGACTCGTTGCGGGCCCGCCTCGACCCCCACGGGTTGTCCGAATGACCGCCGCGCTCGAGATCACGAACCTGCGGGTCGGCTACCCGAGCGGGTCGGGCACCGTCTCGGCCGTCGACGACGTCAGCCTGCGCATCGAGCGCGGCGAGCTGGTCGGACTGGTGGGCGAGAGCGGCTGTGGCAAGTCCACGCTCGCGAACGCCGTCATGGGCCTGCTCCCCGAAGGCGCCCAGGTGTCGGGCTCCATCACGGTCGCCGGCGAGGAGCTGGCCAACGCCTCTCCGCAGCGCCTGCGCGAGCTGCGCGGCCGCGCGCTGGCCATGGTGTTCCAGGACCCCGCGACGAGCCTCGACCCGACGTTCAGCATCGGTTCGCAGGTGCGTGAGGCGGTGCTGGCGCACCAGCGCGTGTCGCGCAAGGCGGCCACCGAGCGGGCCGTCGACCTCCTGACCCAGGTCGGCATTCCGGACGCCGCCGCGCGGTTCGGCACCCCACCGCACCGCTTCAGCGGCGGGATGCGCCAGCGCGTCGTCATCGCGGCGGCGCTCGCCAACGACCCCGCGCTGCTGCTGGCCGACGAGCCGACCACGGCCCTCGACGTCACGATCCAGGCGCAGATCCTCATGCTGATGCAGCGCCTCGCCCGCGAGCACGACACCGCGGTCGTCATCATCACGCACAACCTGGGCGTGGTGGCGCAGACCTGCGACCGGATCGCGGTCATGTACGCCGGCCAGCTGGTGGAGCAGGGCACCACCGCCGAGCTCTTCGCCGACCCCCAGCACCCGTACACGCGTGCACTGCTGGCGGCGCTGCCGTCGTCCGAGGCCGAGCCGGGCCAGCTGGCCGTGATCCCCGGGCAGGTGCCTGACCTCTCCGGCGACCTCCCGGGCTGCCGCTTCTTCAGCCGGTGCCCGCTCGCCCACGAGCGCTGCCACGAGAAGCCGCCGCTGGTGCGTCGGGGCGGCACCGAGGTCGCCTGCTGGGCCGTCGAGGAGAGCCGCGATGACTGAGCTGCTGCGGGTCGAGGGCCTGACCAAGACGTTCTCGGTGCCGTCCGGGCTGTTCTCCTCGCGCCCGGTCTCGGCCGTGGCCGACGTGTCGATGACCATGGGCCGCGGCGAGATCCTCGGCCTGGTGGGGGAGTCCGGCAGCGGCAAGTCGACGCTGGCCCGCTGCGTGCTGGCGCTCACACCGCCGACCGCCGGGCGGATCCTCTTCGACGGCGAGGACGTGACGCTGCTGCGTCCAGCGCAGCTGCGGGAGTACCGCCGTCGCGTGCAGCCGGTGTTCCAGGACCCGTACGCGAGCCTCGACCCCCGGTGGACCGTCGGGCGCACGATCCGCGAGTCCCTCGACGCTTACGGAATCGGGACCGCGCACGACCGCGACGCGCGGGTGCTCGACCTGCTCGACCGCGTCGGCCTGCGCCCCGAGCACGCCGGACGACGTCCGGCTCGCCTCTCCGGGGGGCAGCGACAGCGGGTCGGCATCGCCGCTGCGCTGGCGAGCGAGCCCGAGCTCATCGTCGCCGACGAGCCGGTCTCGGCGCTCGACGTCAGCGTGCAGGCGCAGATCCTGAACCTGCTCGCGTCGCTGCGGTCCGACCTCGGGGTCTCGGTGCTGTTCATCACCCACGACCTGTCGGTCGTCGAGCACCTGTGCCAGCGCACCGCGGTGATGTACCTCGGCCGGCTCACCGAGGTGGCGCCGACCGAGACGTTCTTCGCGGCGCCGCAGCACCACTACAGCGTGGCGCTGCGCGACGCCATCCCGCGTCCGGACCCCGCGCACCGCCTCGACCACGTGCCGCTGCGGGGCGAGATCCCGAGCCCGCTCTCGCCGCCGTCCGGCTGCCGCTTCCACCCGCGGTGTCCTGCCGCGCTGCCGATCTGCAGCAACGAGGACCCACCCCTG
>JBQCES010000036.1:0-36749 GCA_051960055.1 Angustibacter sp.
AGTCGCGGGCTGCGTCGTCGGCGTCGCGCCGCACCCACTCGCGCACGACGTACAGGCGCCACAGCGCCCCCGGCAGCGAGCGCGCCGGGCGGTCGGCCCACAGGTCGGCGATGGTGTCGAGGCCGTGGTCGTCGACGAGGCGCACCAGCCGCGAGGTGAGGTCGGGGTCGTCGCTACGGCGGCCCGCGTCGACGATCGCCGCCGCCGTGGCGTGGGCGGCCTCGGCCAGGGCCTCGGGGTCGGTGCCGGAGGCGAACGTGTCGAGCGCGGCCGGCCCGAACAGCGCCGGCCGACGCGGGCGGCTGTCGTCCGATCGACTCACCGCGACATTGTCCCACCCCGCCTCTCGGGCGCGAGCCGTACGCTGTGCGCCGTGACCGACACCAGTGCCGCTCGCCCCGCCACCTCCCCCGCCCACCTCGTCGAGGTGCTGCACGCCTCGGCGCGCCGCGACCCGCAGCGCCCGCTGTTCGGCCGGCGGGAGGGCGCCGGCTGGGTCGACGTGTCCGCCGAGCAGTTCCGCGCCGAGGTCGACGCCGTCGCCAAGGGCTTCGTCGCCGCCGGCGTCGGGGTCGGCGACCGGGTCGGCATCATGTCGAAGACCCGCTACGAGTGGACGCTGTGCGACTTCGCGCTGTGGTCGATCGCCGCGATCCCCGTGCCCATCTACGAGACCTCCAGCGTCGACCAGGTCGAGTGGATCCTGGCCGACTCGCAGGCGGTCGGGTGCGTCGTCGAGACCAAGGCCCACGCCTGGCGCCTCGGCGTGGTGCGCGACCGCGTGCCGTCGGTGAAGCACCTGTGGCAGCTCGAGGACGCCGAGGGGCCGGGCGCGATGGAGCAGCTGAAGCAGGCAGGGCGCGACGTGCCGGACGACGAGCTCGCCCGGCGCCAGGCCGCGCTCGCGCCGAACGTCATCGCCACCTTGATCTACACCTCCGGCACCACCGGACGGCCCAAGGGCTGCATGCTCACTCACGCCAACTTCGTGGTCGAGTGCTCGAGCGCGCTGCGGACGCTGCCCGAGCTGTTCGAGGGCGATGCCTCCACGCTGCTGTTCCTGCCGCTCGCGCACGTCTTCGGCCGGATGATCCAGGTCGCAATGGTGATGAAGGGCGCGAAGCTGTCGCACAGCGACCCGGCGCGCCTGGTGAAGGACCTCGCCGTCGTCCAGCCGACCTTCGTGCTCTCGGTGCCGCAGGTGTTCGAGAAGATCTACGAGACGGCGCGCCGCAAGGCCACGGCCGACGGCAAGGGCGCCATCTTCGAGAAGGCCGCCCAGACCGCGGTCGACTACAGCCGCGCGCTCGACCACGGCCGCCCGGGTCCGCTGCTGTCGCTGCGGCACGCGATCTTCGACCGGCTGGTCTACACCAAGCTGCGCGCGGCGTTCGGCGGCCGCGCCGAGCTGGCGATCTCGGGTGGCGCGCCGCTCGGCGAGCGGCTCGCGCACTTCTTCCGCGGCATCGGCGTCACGGTGCTCGAGGGCTACGGGCTCACCGAGACCACCGCCGCAGCGGCCGTCAACACCGTCACCGAGCAGCGCATCGGCACGGTGGGCCGGGCACTCGACGGCTTCGAGATCCGCATCGGCGCCGACGGCGAGGTGCTGCTGCGCGGCGGCCACGTGTTCGGCGGCTACTGGGACGCCCCGGACGCCACGGCCGCGGTGCTGGACGCCGAGGGCTGGCTCCACACCGGCGACCTCGGCACGCTCGACGCCGACGGCTTCCTCACCATCACCGGCCGGCTCAAGGAGATCATCGTCACCGCGGGTGGCAAGAACGTCGCGCCGGCCCAGCTCGAGGACGTGATCCGCGCCCACCCGATCGTGTCGCAGGCGATGGTGGTGGGCGACCAGCGCAGCTTCGTCGCGGCCCTGGTGACCCTCGACCAGGAGTCGCTCGACCAGTGGCTGAGCGACCAGGGCCGCGAGCCCCGCCCGGCGTCCGAGCTCACGCACGACGAGCAGGTGCGCGCGGCCGTGCAGACGGCGGTGGACGCCGCCAACGCGACGGTGTCGAGCGCCGAGCAGGTGCGGCGGTTCGCGATCCTCCCGGTCGCCTGGACCGAGGACTCCGGTCACCTCACGCCCACGATGAAGCTCAAGCGCGGGAAGGTGCTCGAGGACTTCGGGCGCGAGGTCGAGTCGCTCTACGCGGCCCGGGTCTGACGGGGCGGACCCGACATGGTGCGCGTGCTGCCGTTCGTCGTCGAGCTCGTGCTCGTCGTCTACTGCCTGATCGACCTGTGGCAGGCCGACCGCGAGCGGGTGCGACTGCTGCCCAAGCCGGTGTGGGTGCTGCTGATCCTGGTGCTGCCCCTGCTCGGCGGCGTGGCGTGGCTGCTCGCCGGGCGTCCGGACAGCCTGGGGCGCAGCGGGCCGGCGAGCCGTCGAGGCCCGCAGCCGCCGCGCGGCCCGGACGACGACCCGGACTTCCTGCGCGGCTTGTGATCTCGTCAGGTGACTGACCCGCCTGACGTCGACCCCACGGCCGGACGCCGGTGGCGACGGCTTGTTGTCGACACCGCACCGTTGCGGCACAAGGACTTTCGCCGCCTGTGGCTGTCGACGGTCGTCACGACGGTCGGCTCGCAGCTCACGGCCGTGGCCGTGCCGAAGCAGCTCTTCGACGACACGGGGTCGTCGTCGTACGTCGGTCTGAGCGGTGCCGTGGCACTGGTGCCGCTGGCGTTCTTCGCCCTGTGGGGCGGCAGCATCGCCGACGCCGTCGACCGCCGCCGCATGCTCCTGCTGACCAACAGCGGCATCGCCCTGACGTCACTGGCGCTGTTCATCCAGGCAGCTGTGGGCAACCGGCAGGTGTGGGTGGTGCTGGTGCTGCTGGCGGTGCAGCAGGCGTTCTTCGGGCTCAACAGCCCGGCTCGTGGTGCCACCGTGCCGCGGCTCGTGCCGGCGTCCGAGCTGCCCGCCGCGAACGCGCTGAGCTCGACGGTGTTCGGGCTCGGTGCCGTGCTGGGGCCGCTGCTGGCCGGCGCGCTGATCCCACTGGTCGGGCTGCCGCGCCTCTACCTCATCGACAGCGTCCTGCTGCTGGCCGCGCTCTACGCCGTGTTCCGGCTGCCGCCGTTGCCTGCGTCGTCGGAGGACGGCGCCCGGCGCGCGACCGGCCTGCGATCGGTGGTCGAGGGCCTGCGGTACATCTCGCTGCACCAGGTGCTGCTGGTGTCGTTCCTCGCCGACGTCATCGCCATGGTGCTCGGCATGCCGCGTGCGCTGTTTCCCGAGCTGGCGCAGACCGCGTTCCCCGGCGACCGCCCCGGGCTGACCCTCGGCGTGCTGTTCGCCGCCATCCCGGCGGGCTCGTTCGCCGCCGGTCTGCTGTCAGGGACGTTCACGCGGCTGCGCCGCCAGGGCGCCGCCGTCACGGTCGCCGTCGGGGCGTGGGGGCTGGCGATGGTGGGCTTCGGGCTCAGCCGGTCGCTGTGGCTCGCGGCGCTGCTGCTCGCGATCGGCGGGGCGGCCGACCTGGTGAGCATGGTGTTCCGCAGTGCGATGCTGCAGACCGTCGCGACCGACGAGATGCGCGGTCGGATGCAGGGCGTCTACTTCATCGTCGTCGCCGGTGGCCCGCGGCTCGCCGACCTGGTGCACGGCACGGTGGGCGACGTCGTCGGAGCGCGCGCTGCCGTCGTCTGGGGTGGTGCGCTCGTCGTGGTGGCGATCGCCCTGGTGGCGGTGGTCTTCCGCGGCTTCTGGCGCTACCGGCTCGAGTACTGACGCGCGGTCTGCGACCGCGAACCACTGCGTCGCAACGGATTGAGGGTTTTGCGAACGTTCCCCCGGTTCGTCGCGCACCGAGCGGAGCCGGCTGGTCGCGGTGCGTCGAAAGTCGGTCTCAGGGTCTTCCCAGCCTTCCGGGGCGGTGCCACTCTCCCAGCACTGCCGCCGTCGTGACGGCAGCCAGGGACTCGGGGATCAAGGGGCACCCATGAGACGTCGTATCTTCGCCAGCGCAGTCACCGCCGCAGCCGCGGCCACCGCCCTCGTAGCGGCAACACCCATCAGCGCATCGGCTCACGACCACGGGCACGGGCACGGGCACCAGCCCACGGCCAAGGTCATCAGCCAGCACGTCATCGCACCCTTCCAGCTCGCCATCTCGCGCCACGACGTCTACGTCGCCGACGGCGCGACGTCGAAGGTGTCGAGGATCCTGCCCAGCGGCCGGCTCACGGCCGTGGGCTGGGGGCCGCAGCCCGGTGAGGTCGCGGGAGTCGCCTTCGACGCCTCCGGCCGGTCGATGGCCTTCACGACCACCGACTACAGCACCGGCACCACGCGCCTCGTCGTCAAGACCGGCGACAAGCGAATGGCCGTGAACCTGTCGAGGTTCGAGCAGAAGCACAACCCCGACGCGGACGTCACCTACGGCGTCGAGAACCCGAGCGACTGCGTCAAGCAGGCGTTCGAGCCGCTCGGGGGTGCGACCATGAAGGGCGGGGTCGACTCCCACCCGTACTCCGTCGCGAGCCTGGGTCACGGAGCGTGGGTGGTGGCCGACGCCGGCGGCAACGACCTCCTGAAGGTCGACGCCAAGGGCCACGTCTCGGTCATCGCCGTGCTGCCTCGTCAGCCGCTGGAGATCACTGCCGACATGGCATCGGGCCTGGGCCTGCCGGACTGCGTCGTCGGTGTGACGTACAACTTCGAGCCGGTGCCCACCGACGTCGAGGTCGGCCGGCACGGGCAGCTGTACGTGTCGCTGCTCCCGGGCGGCCCGGAGGACCCGTCGCTCGGCGCCCGCGGCAGCGTGTACCGGGTCGGGCTCTGGAGCGGGCACAGCACCAAGGTGGCCGGCGGCTTCCTGGGCGCGACCAACCTCGCCCTCGGCCCCGACCACACGATCTACGTCGCCGAGCTGTTCGGCGGCCGGATCTCGATGGTGCGCGACGGTCGGGTCAGGCCGTACCTCGACCTGCCGGGCGCGCTCTCCGTCGAGTGGGGCAACGGTCACCTCTACGCCGCGACCATGGCGCCGATGGACGACCAGGGCAACCCGCAGGGCAACGGCACGGTGGTGCGTATCGACAGGCGGTGACGACCACCGCCTGATGTCGGGGCGGGCGCGCGATGGCGGGAGGGTCGCACCCTCCGTACCGTGCTGATCATGCGCGTCCGCCCCGACTCGCTGCACGCCCTCCGACGCCGGGCCCGCCCGATCGTCATGCGGACGTCGCGGCTCACCGTCGCCGCGGTGCTGTCGTACCTCGTGGCCCGGGCGGTGTTCGACACGCCCCAGCCGCTCACGGGCCCGCTGACCGCCCTGCTCGTGGTGCAGGCCACGCTCTTCTCCACGCTCACGACCGGCGTCCGGCGCGTGCTGAGCGTCGTGGCGGGCGTGCTGGTGGCCGTCGTGCTGTCGAACGTCGTGGGCCTCACCTGGTGGAGCCTCGGCGGCGCGATCGCGGCGGCCATCGTGATCGGCCAGCTGCTGCGGCTCGGCGACCACCTGCTCGAGGTGCCGATCAGCGCGATGCTCGTGCTCAGCGTGAGCTCGGCGGAGAGCGCGGGGTTCGCGCGGGTGGCCGAGACGCTCGTCGGCGCCGGTGTGGGGGTGCTCGTGAACGTCGTCCTACCGCCCAACCTGCGCACGCGCACCGCGGCCGGGAGCGTCCAGCGGGTCGCCGACCGGGCGGCCGACCTGCTCGACCGCGTGGCCGAGGAGCTGCCCGCAGGCGTCACGGCCGAGCAGGCCCGCGCGTGGCTGAGCGACTTCCGCGGCCTGAACCGCTACGTCGAGGACGCCGACCGCGCGCTGCAGGCGGCCGGCGACAGCCGTCGCCTCAACCCCCGCGCGGTGGGCACGGTCGACACCATGCCGGTGCTGCGCAGCGGCCTCGACGCGCTCGAGCACAGCACCGTCTCGCTGCGCGCGCTCTTCCGCTCACTCGCCGACGGGCTGCCCGAGCAGCCGCCGGACGCGAGCGACGGGACGGCCGAGAGCGACCCGCAGCACGACGAGCCGAGCGGCTACGACGAGCCGCTGCGGGCGGCGTTCGGCGTCCTGCTGTCGGACCTCGCCGACGCCGTGCGAGCCTTCGGCCGGCTGGTGTGCGCCGAGGCCAACGCCATCGAGGCCGACCCGACGATCACCGCCATGGTCGCCTCCGGCGACGACACCGACGACACCGACGACGCGGACGGAACCAGCGGCGCCGCGGAGCCGCCGCTGCGTGCCGCGTTGGACGCGCTGCGGGAGACCCGCGCCCGCGTCACCGAGCTGCTGCTCGTCGACGCCGCGAGCGACCCCTCGTTGTGGCAGCTGCGCGGATCGCTCCTGGCCGCCGTCGAGCGCGTGCTGGTGGAGCTGGACGTCGAGGAGCGGGCCCGCCGGCGCAGGCAGCAGCTGCGCGAGGCCGAGCAACGCCGCTCCCACCGGATGGCCGCCGTGCGCGCGCGAGCCGCCGCGAGCCGGCGTCGGGTGGCCGAGCGACGCACGACCGCGGGCCTGGAAGCACCGCGCCCGCCGCACCGGCTGCCGCCGCGAGGCTCAACCGGCGGCCCGACCTGACGATACGAAGGTGTGACTGCTGCCGCGCTCGACACCGACGACACGCTCGGTGGCGTCGTGCTGCGCTCGTTGCGGCCGGTGGCGCTGACCCTCGCCGCGCTCTACGCGCTGTACGGCGTGGCCTTCCTGTTCTCGGCCGACGGCGCGCACGACCTCACGAACGCCGCGGACTGCCTCGTGTCGAGCGGCCTGCTCGCGACGCTCGCGTGGGGTGCGCCGCGCTGGCGGTGGTCGAGCCAGCGCCCGCACGCGACGGCGACCCTGGCGTGCTCGGTCGTCATCTACAACACGGTGGGGCTGCTGGCGCAGACCGGTGAGGCCCGGCAGACCACGAACGTCATGCTCGTCGTCGTGGGCGTGGGTGTGCTCATGCTGTCGTGGCCCTGGGCGCTGCTGCTGCAGGCAGCCGCCGTGGGTGGGTGGCTCGCCGTCGCCGTCTCGCAGGCGACCGCGAGCACCAACGAGGCATGGGTGCACTTCGCCTTCGCGCTGCTCTCGGCCACCGCGCTGAGCAACCTCGTGCTGTTCGTGCGCCGCCGCCAGCTGCTGCAGCTGGCCAGCGCACGGGCCGAGCTGCGCGACCTCGCGCTGGTCGACCCCCTGACCCACCTGCACAACCGCCGCGGGCTGCTCTACCTCGGCGAGAACACCCTGCACACGGCCGACCGCGCCGGGCGGGCGATGACGGTGGTGTTCGTCGACGTCGACGGCATGAAGCGGGTCAACGACGAGCTGGGCCACGCCGCCGGTGACCTCGCGCTCCAGCAGACGGCCCAGGCGCTGCGGCTCAGTGTCCGGGAGTCCGACGTGTGCGCTCGGCTCGGCGGTGACGAGTTCTGCGTGCTCATGCCCGACGCGCTACCCGACGTGCGGGTGCTGGCCGACCGCCTGCGGGCCACCCTCGACGAGGTCGCGGGACGGCCGATGTTCGGCGTGTCCGTGGGCGCCGCGCGCCGCGATCCCGGCTCGGGGGTCTCGCTCGAGGAGCTCATCGAGCGCGCGGACGCGGCGATGTACGTCGACAAGCAGGGCAAGGCGCAGCGGCAGGCGGCGCAGCGGCAGCAGGCTCAGCGCTGACGCCGGCGCACCCAGCGGGCCTGGTGGACGTCCCAGTAGCGGGCGCCGAGCGTCGCGGGTGCGCCCAGCCGGTCGGGCTCGCCGAGTGGCTCGGTGTCGGCGAGGTCGGCCGCGCTCACGCTCGGCAGGACGCTGTGCCCGTGGCTGAAGACGTCCCACGGGTCGTAGAGGGTCTTGGTGGCGCGCAGCCGCGCCTGCTGGTCGAACGACCAGCTGGCGCAGACGGCCTCGCGGTCGGCGAGATCACCGAGCCAGTTGGTCACCGTCGTCGACGAGCGCCAGGGCGCGAGCGCGTCGTGCACCGCCCGGGCGGCTGCCGGCACGGCCTCACGCAGGGCGGGTACGGCCGGGCCGATCGTCATCAGGCTGAAGGCGGTGTCGCGCCCGGCGACGGCGTTGGGGTGCTCGGGCTGCCGGCCCATCGCGCCACCCATGAGCCGCAGCTCGACCACGACGAGCGGCAGCTGGGCGGCCGGACCGGCCACCGCGAGCAGCGCGTCGACGGCGTCGGGGTCGAGGTCGGCGAGGCCGGCGCCCCGCTCCCACGAGGGCATGGGGTCGACGGGGTCGCGGTGCACCGCGTCGGCGTCGGTGTAGGGACGGGCGATGACGTCGTCGAGCAGGGCCGGGGCGCAGGCACGCAGCGGCGCCAGGACGCGCTCGGTCTCGGCCGGCGAGCCGAGGTGTGCGACCCGCACGTGCAGGGTGAGCACGCCGCGTAGGTGCTCCGGCACCATCGGCGCGTCCGGGAGCCGCAGCAGCGCCACAGAGGTCGAGGTGTCGTCGGTGAGCGTGGTGCACCACTCGCGCCAGGCGTGCAGCACGGCGGTCGCGTGCTCGCCGCCGTAGACCATGGCACCGGCGGTGAGCTCGGGCAGCTCGACCAGGCCGAGCTCGAGCGCGGTCACGATGCCGAACGACCCCTTGCCGCCGCGCAGCGCCCAGAACAGGTCGGGTTCGGTGCGCACGTCGACGTGCCGCAACCGCCCGTCGGCCGTGACGACGTCGAGCGAGCGCACGTGGTCGGCAGCGAAGCCGTGCTTGCGGCTCAGCAGGCCCATGCCCCCGCCGAGCGTGAAGCCGGCGACGCCCACGCCGGACGCCGACCCGCTGAGTGGGGCGAGGCCGTTCGGCGCCGCGGCGGCGATGACGTCCCTCCACACCGCGCCGGCACCGACGCGGACGGTGCGTCGCTCGGCGTCGACGGCGACCTCGGCCATCCGGCGGGTCGTCACCAGCACGCCGTCGCAGAAGGCCGCGGTCGCCCCGTGGCCGGTGCCCTGCACGGCCACCGAGAGACCCTCGCTGCGCGCGAACCGGACGGCGGCCACGACGTCGGCCGCGCCGGTCGCCGCGACGACGACGGCTGGCCGGTGCGTCGTCGCGAGGTTCCACGCCGCGGCCTCGCGGGCCAGCGCCGCGTCGTCGTCGACGTCGCGCACGAGCACGGTGCCGCGCACCGCGCCGCGCAGCTGGCGGACGGCTGCTGACTCGGGCCGGCTCGCGGCGTGCGGGCCGCGAGGCTGCGTGGGCAGGTGCAGCGTCTCGGCTGCGGGTGCAGGGGCGGCGTCCGGCTCGGCCGGTTCGGCGATCTCCGACATGCCGACAGGGTGCTCCTGCCCGACCGGTCGGTGCAGCGGGTTTTCGCGAAGTCGCAGGTCAGGTGGTCGTCGCCGGGGCTACGAGACCATGCCCGCGATGCGGGGGCCGAGCGCCTGGTACGACATCGCCTTGACGGTCACCGGCTCGCGGACGACGAGGCACGGGCGCAGCAGGTGCGCCTGACGCTCGGTGCGCAGCCGCTGCACCTCGCGCAGCCACTGGCGCGGCTCGGCCGCCTCGCGCGCCCGCACGACGCTGGCGCGGGCATGGCCGGCGGTCGGCCCGACGGCCACCCGGTAGCCCGCCTCCGTTGCGGCGACGAGCTCGTCGTAGGCCTGGGTGACAGCGGTGAACCTGGCGTGCGCCTGGTCGGCCGGCGTGTCGTGGCACGCCCCCTGCAGGGCGGTGAGCGCTCCATCCAGCCGGCGCTGCAGGGACGGCAGACGCAGCAGCACCGCGCGGTCGCGGGCGATCGAGTCGGGAGTGGTGGCGGTGGTGCGGGCAGCGGTCGGCACGGCGGCGCTCCTCACGTTCATGGGTGTGTTCATGCGGTTTTCACGAGATTTCTCGTGTTAACTCAACGCCTGCTGCACAGCACTTGTCAAGGGATCTGCGGATGCGCAGGCCCCGAGGCGCAGGCACAGTGGGCAACAACCTGCTCTCGAGGAGGACTCATGCCGAAGACGACGAAGAGCGGCAAGGCCAAGCAGAGCGAGCTGCCGAGCACGCTGCAGCGCTCGGACGACAAGGCCAAGCGCACGTTCGCCAAGGCGCACGACTCCGCCGCCGACGAGTACGGCGAGGGCGAGCGAGCGCACCGCGTCGCCTACTCCGCCCTGAAGCACACCCACGAGAAGGTCGGCGACCACTGGGAGCCCAAGGACCACAAGGGCCCCTCCGACAGCCGCGCCGCGCACGGGCGCACCGGTGGCGGGACGTCGAAGGGCGGCGTCGACGCGAACGCGACCAAGGAGCACCTCTACGACGTCGCCAAGCGCCTCGACGTGCCAGGCCGCTCGTCGATGACCAAGTCCCAGCTGGTCGACGCCATCGAGAAGGCCAATGACCGCGAGACCAGACGGTCGCGCAGCTAGCAGGCCGTGACGACGGTCAGCCCGCGCGGGTGAAACCCGCGCGCTCGTTCGCCGCTCCAGCCTCGGGGCGACTAGGGTTCGACGCGCACGCCGTGTCGTGTCCGGGGTCACGAGGGAGGATGGGCATGGACCAGCGTGGCCGCTTGCCGTCGCATGACGTGCGCGCCGACCTCGCGCTGCGCGCCGCCCATCTCGGCACCTACGTCTACGACCCGGCACGCCGGCGGGCCGACTGCGACGCCAACCTGCTCGAGCTGCTGGGCTACGGGCCCGGCACCGGCGACGAGGTCGAGGGCTTCCACGGCGTCGTCGACGACCACGACGCGCCCGCGCTGCGGCACGCGTTCGAGCGAGCCCTGGCCGACGGCCGCGCGTTCGAGCACGAGTACCGCATCCGCCGGCGCGACGACGGCGCCCTGCGCTGGATGCACGCCTACGGCAACGTCGTCGACAACGCCCAGGGCCGGGTCGTCGTCGGCGTCGTGCAGGACGTCACCGAGCGCCGGGTCGCCGAGCTGCAGTCGGACGCCGCGCGCGAGGCCGAGCACCTGGCCCGCCAGGCCGCACGGGCGTCCCAACGCCGCCTGGAGCTGCTGGCGCGCGTGTCGACGCTGGTCGACACCCCGCTCGACCTGGACGCCGTGCTGCAGCAGGTGGCCACCCTGGCCATCGGCGAGCTCGCCGACTGGTGCACCGTCGACCTCGAGACCGACGAAGGCCGTCCCCGCCAGGTGGCCGTGGCCCACCGCGACCCGGCGATGGTGGCCCTGGCCCGCGAGCTCCAGGACCGCTACCCCCAGCCCGCCGAGGACCCGAGCCGCGCCCACATCATCGACGACCTCGCGGTCATGCACCTCACCGAGATCGGTGACGACCTGCTGCGCGAGTCGGCGCGCGACGCCGAGCACCTGCACATCCTGCGCAGCCTCGGCATGTCGTCGGCCATCGCGGTGCCCCTGCAGGCCGAGGGTCGCGCGTTCGGCATCCTCACGCTGGTGGCCACGCACGGACGCCAGCTCACCACGGAGGACGTCGACCTCGCGGTCGAGCTCGGACGGCGGGCCGGCTCGGCCGTCGCCAAGGCCCGGCTGCACGCCGAGCGCGAGCGGGTCGCGGCCCACCTGACGCTGTCGGAAGCGCGCTACCGCACGCTGGTCGAGGCCGGCAGCCTCGACGTCTTCCGGGCCGACGCCAACGGTGAGGTCATCACCGACATGGTGCAGTGGCGCCAGCTCACCGGCTCGGCCTCGACCTTCGGCTGGGTGTGGCTCGACGACATCCACCCCGGTGACCAGGAGCGGGTGCGCCAGAGCTGGCTCGCCAGCGTGCACAGCGGCGCGCCCTACGAGTGCACCTACCGGCTGCGCAGCGGCGCCGGCTGGCGCTGGGTCGAGGCGCGCGGCGCGGCGGTGCACGAGGACCCGACCGACACGTCGTCACCGGTGCTGGAGTGGATCGGCTCGGTCGTCGACGTCACGGCCGAGGTCACCAGCCGCACCCGCACCGAGGCGCTGCGCGACTGCGCCGAGGCCCTCGCCCGGGCTCTCGACGTCCAGCAGGTGCTCGCCTCGCTGCAGATCGTGGCCGCCCGCTCGCTCAAGGCTCGCGGCTCCGTCGTGGCCCTGGTCGAGGACCGCACGCTCGAGGTCTACCAGCGCGGTTACGAGGGGCTGCAGGCCCGCTGGTCCGAGGCGCTCACCGAGCCGGCGACGGCGTGGCCGGCGTTGCGCCGAGTGCTCGAGACGGGAGCGGCGAGCTTCATCGCCTCGCCCACCGACTTCGACGAGCAGGTCGGCAGCGAGCCGTCGGCCGTCCAGGTCAGGGCGTCCCTGGACGCCGGCGAGGTCAGCTGGGCCTACCTACCCCTGCGGTACGGCGCCGACCTGCTCGGGGTCGTGCGCTTCGGCTGGACCGAGACGCAGATGTTCGACGCCTCCGACCAGGCGACACTCGTCGCCATCGCGGCGCAGCACTCCGCCGCGCTCGCGCGAGCCCGCCTCTACGACGCCGAGCGGCTCACCTCCCTGACGCTGCAGCGAGCGCTGGCACCCGAGGTGCCCCGGCACGTCGGCGGCGTCAGCGTCGGCCTGCACTACCGCGCCGCCGGCGTCGGCGCTCAGGTCGGCGGCGACTGGGCCGACGCCTTCACCCTCGCCGACGGCCGCGTGTGCCTGGTGATCGGCGACGTCATGGGCAGCGGCATCCAGGCCGCCGCCACCATGGGCCGGCTGCGCACCGCGCTGTCGACGCTCGCCCTGCACGAGAGCAACCCGGGCCAGCTGCTGCACGACCTCGACCGCATGCTGCTCGCCACCCCTGGCGACCCGCTCGCGACGGCGGCGCTCGCGGTGATCGACCCCGCCGCCACCGCGCTCGAGCTCTACAGCGCCGGGCACCTGCCCGCCCTCGTCGCCCCCTGGGTGGGTGAGGTGCAGCTGGTGACGGCACCGCAGGTGCCGCCGCTCGGCGTCGGGTGGAGCGCACAGGGCGTGCGTCCCGAGCCGATCCGGGTCGAGCTGGCGTCCGGATCGGTGATCGCCCTGTGCTCCGACGGGCTCGTCGAGACGCGCACGGAGTCGATCGACGCCCGGCTGCGGCTGTGGACCTCGGTGGTGCAGTCCCACCTTCCGCTGGGCAACCTCGACGAGGAGGCGCCGGCCCTGGTCGACGCCATGGACGCGGCCGAGGACGACGACGTGACGCTGCTGCTCGCCCGCGTGCCCTGACGTTCGCCGCACGCTGCGGGACGAAGGTCAGGTCCGGCGTCCGGCGTCCGCTCCGACGATGAGGACGTGAGCGTCGCTCAGCAGGGCTCGGCGGGCGCGGGTCGGCGTGTGCCGTCCGCCGCTTGGGCCGCGGGCGCTCGTGCACCGGAGGTGCTGCGCGAGCTCGGTTCCGACGTCCGTGGACTCAGCGCGGCCGAGGCCTCGGCGCGGCTGGAACGCTACGGCCCCAACGCCGTCCGGTCACACGAGGTGCGGCGCTGGCAGGTGCTCGTCCACCAGCTGCGCAGCACGCTGCTGCTGCTGCTCGCGGGCACCGCCGCCCTCAGCGCGCTGCTGGGCAGCACCACCGAGGCCGCCATCATCTCGTTGATCCTCGTCGCCAGCATCGGGCTGGGGTTCGCCAACGAGTACCGCGCGGCGCTCGCCGCCGAGGCCCTGCACGAGCGCATGCGCCACGCGGCGACGGTGCTGCGCGACGGTGCGCCGACGCAGGTCGACGTCACCGCCCTGGTGCCCGGGGACGTCGTCCGCCTCACCATGGGTCAGGTCGTGCCCGCCGACCTGCGGCTGCTCGAGACGGACGACCTCGAGTGCGACGAGAGCATGCTCACCGGTGAGTCGGTGCCGGTGGCCAAGCAGGTCGAGCCGGTGACCACGGGTGACGTGGCCGGCCTCGCCGCGTGCGCCCTCATGGGCACGGTGGTGCACGCGGGTGCGGGCACGGGTGTGGTCGTGGGCACGGCGGCCGACACCGAGTTCGGCCGGATCGCGCTCGAGCTCGGCGAGGCGCAGCCCGACACCGCGTTCCAGCTGGGGCTGCGCGACTTCTCCGGCCTGCTGCTGCGCGTCGCCGTGGTGCTGACGGTGATGATCCTGCTGGCCAACCTGGCCCTGCGCCGACCCCTCATCGAGTCGCTGCTCTTCTCGCTGGCGATCGCCGTCGGCATGACGCCCCAGCTGCTGCCCGCCGTGGTGAGCACGAGCCTGGCCATCGGATCGCGGCAGCTCGAACGGCTCCAGGTGCTCGTGAAGCGCATGGTGTGCATCGAGGACCTCGGCGACGTCGACGTCCTGCTCACCGACAAGACCGGCACGCTCACCGACGGCCGCATCTCGTTCGTCACGGCGCTCTCACCGGACGGCGACGAGGCGGCGGGTGAGCCGGTGCTGCGGCGCGGCCGCCTCGCCGTCGCAGCCACGAACGGCGGCGCAGTCACCGGCACGGTCGATGCTCTCGACGCGGCCCTGTGCGAGGCCGCCCCGGCCGACCCGGACGCCGTCCGGCTGGCGCACCTGCCCTTCGACCACGACCGGCGCATGACGAGCGTGCTGGTCGAGCAGGACGGCGACGTGCGCCTGGTGACCAAGGGCGCCCCCGAGACCGTGCTCTCGCGATGCGTCGCCGTGCCGGCGTCGGCGGCCGCCGTGGTCGAGCAGCGGTTCCGCCGGGGTGACCGGCTCGTGGCGGTGGCGTCGCGGCCGGCTGAGCGCGCCGACAGCCTGCGGCCGGACGACGAGCGCGACCTGCACCTTGACGGCTTCCTGGTCTTCCTCGACCGCCCCAAGGCCACGGCGCGCAGCGCGTTGCAGCGCCTCGCTGACCTCGGCCTCGACGTCAAGGTCGTCACCGGCGACAACCCCCTCGTCGCGCAGGCCGTGTGCGCCCAGGTGGGGCTGCCGGCGGAGCATGCCCTCACGGGCAGCGACGTCGACGGGCTGGATGACGAGGCGCTCGGACGCGCGGTCGCTGACGTCGGCGTGTTCGCGCGGGTGAGCCCGGAGCAGAAGGCCCGCATCGTGCGGTCGCTGCGCGGGCAGGGCCGCGCCGTCGGGTTCCTCGGCGACGGCGTCAACGACGCGCTGGCCCTGCACGCGGCCGACGTCGGCATCTCGGTCGACAGCGGCACCGACGTCGCGCAGGACGCCGCCGACATCATCCTGCTGCAGAAGGACCTCGACGTGCTGGCCGACGGCATCGCCGGCGGTCGGCGGATCTTCGCCAACACGATGAAGTACGTGCTGATGGGGACGTCGAGCAACTTCGGCAACATGTTCAGCGCGGCGGCGGCGTCCGCGGTGCTGCCGTTCCTGCCGATGCTGCCCGCGCAGATCCTGCTCAACAACCTGCTCTACGACACCGGGCAGCTCGCGATCCCCACCGACCGGGTCGACGCCGAGCAGCTGCGGCGCCCGGCCCACTGGGACGTGCACCGGATCCGGCGGTTCATGCTGCTGTTCGGGCCGCTCAGCTCGCTGTTCGACTTCGCCACCTTCGCGGTGCTGCTCGGGCTGTTCCACGCCGCGCCGCCGCTGTTCCGCACGGGGTGGTTCATCGAGTCCATGGCCACGCAGGTGCTGGTGGTCTTCGTGATCCGCACCCGACGAAACCCCTTCTGGCGCAGCACACCCAGCCGCTCACTGGCTGCAGCGTGCGTGGCCGTGGTGGGCGCGGCGGTGCTGCTGCCGTACCTGCCGTTCGCCGACCTGGTGGGGTTGGTCCCGCCGCCTCCGGCGCTGCTGGCGGTGATGGCCGCCATGGTGGCCGGCTACCTGCTGCTCGTCGACGCCGCCAAGCGGCTGCTCGAGGCCGAGGTGGAGCGACCCGTCGTCCGGCGTGGTGGCCGCCCACAGCGGATCCACCGTCGAGCCGGCCGCTTCAGCCGCAGCGAGCGGCTCGCTCCCCGCTAGCTGCGGCGCGGGGCCCTCAGTCGACGACGACCTGGAAGTTCACCGGACGGCTGCCCGGGAACGCCACGCGCCCAGCCGAGTCGACCATCTTGAAGCGCACGAAGCAGAACCCGGCGGACGGTGGCGTGGCGACGTCGACGCTGATGTCGACCAGCTCGCCCGGCCCGGCGTCCGGCACCGGGACGTCCGGGATGGTCTGGCACTGGCCGCGCCGCTGCGGCAGGTCGACCCGGTGGAGCGCGTAGCCACGCCACGGCACCGAACCGGCGTTCTTGAACCGCCACACCTTGCGCACCGTCCGGCCGTGGTCGACGTGCGAGCAGTCGGGCAGCGTCAGGTCGGCCACGTAGGCGGCGCGGTCACCGGCGTGCAGTGGCGGCACGGGCGGCGGATTCTGTTGCCGCACAGGGCAGTCGGCCGCCGTCGGACCGGACGGCGGTGCGGCCGCGGGTGCATCGTGCTGCGTCAGCGCGACGACCACCCCGGAGCCCACGAGCACCGCCATCCCAGCCGCCGCACCCGCGAGCACGGCCTTGCGATGCCGGCCCGAGCGGCTCGTCGGCGGCATCGGCTCGGGTCGGGGCATCGGCTCCGGCTGAGGCATCGGCTCCGGCTGAGGCATCGGCTCGGGCTGCGGCAACGGTGGCTCCGGCTCGCCGGGCAACGGTGGCTCCGGCGGCTCCCCGGGCGGCGGCTGGACGTCGACACCCGCCCCTCCCCCCACCCGGGCGGTCGCGGAGACGTGGGCCCGAGCCTGGGCCGGCACGTGCGCCACGGCCACGGCTCGCCGCGCGCTGGACTGCCCGGACTGGGCGCACTCCACGGCGGCGCTCGCCAGCTCCCAGCGGTCGCGGTAGTCAGCCGGGTCGCCGCCGCAGGCCTTCACGAACTCCACTGTGGTCGCCCAGCTCGGGAGCCGGTTGCCCTTCACGGCCTCGTGCAACGTCGTGTGCGAGATGGCGTGCGAGTGCCCGGCCATCGTGCGGAACGAAGGAGTCCCCACGGACTCTCGCAGCTCCGCGAGCACGGCGGCGAACCCCTCGATCGCTCGGGCTCGCCGCGCGGCAGCTGATTCCCCCACGCCCACTCCTCGTGCCGGTCCGTGTCCGTTCGACCTCGTGGAGTGAGGCCAAACCGGACGTTACCGGCACTCTGGTCGCCGTGGATAGAGCCGTCGATGGGGAGCACTCCCCTTCGGGAGCGCTCCCCACCAACCTCCAGGTCACCCCGGCGGGCTCACGACGTGAGCGTGATCCCGCTGTAGTAGTGCTTCAGGATGGTGCTCCAGCTCTTGCCGGCGTTGGCCATGTCACGCGATCCGTACTGCGACATCCAGTTGCCGTCGACCCAGGCGCCGCAGGCGGTCGTGGTGGAGCAGTAGTGCGCTTGCAGGATGTTGCCGCTGCGCGTCATCCGCGTGCCCCAGGTGGCGTCGACGGCGTTGCTGGTCGACGTCACCGCCGTGCCGGGCTTGTAGACCTGGTCGCTCGTGGTGTCGCGCACGTCGTAGCAGGCGCCCCACGCGGTCTGCCGGGTCGAGTGCAGGGCCCAGTACCAGCCGTAGCTCTTGACCGCCATGGCTCCCGAGCGCAGTGAGGCCTGCGGCCAGCTGGAGACCCACTCGTTGGGCAGCACGTTCTTGACGTAGGTCTTGAAGGCGACGCGGTCGACTCGGCCCAGGTTGACCCGGTAGACGAGGATCGAGCTCGGCAGCGTGGTGTTGGTGCCATCGGTCTTGCACCCGGTGGGCGCCGACGACAGCAGCTCGTGCGAGGCGTTGTTGTTCTTCAAGGTGACGTTGAGGTTGCCCTTGGCGCCCGGCGCGAAGTCCTGGTGGGCGCCCGCGAAGTTGCTGTTGTAGTACACCCGCACCGTCTTGCCGGTGCGGTTCCACACCGAGGCGGCGTGGTTCTTGACGCACAGGCCCTGCCCGTTGCCCGCCCCCTTGAACTCGTAGCAGGACGGCTGGGTGGCGCCGTAGTCGTCGAGTGAGTCGGTGAAGTCGGAGATCGAGCCGGCCTCGTTGCTGTTGTAGTAGTAGCAGAACTCGCCGCTGTTGCAGGCGCCGTCGCGAGCTGCGGCGCTCGCCGGCGAGGCGAACGCGACCGCCCCGCTGGCCACGGCCACGAGGCTCACGACGAGTGCGAGCGCGCGCTGGAACCCGCGGGCTGCCGCCGGGGGCGTGCTGTGGTGCGTCACTGGTCCTCCGTAGGTGCTGGGTGCTGGTGGTGCTGCTGGTGCTGCTGCGCGGGTGCGGTCACTGCAGCCGCAGGTACTCCTCCCAGGTGTGGATCGCGACGCGCGGGCCGTCGTCCGCCGCGCGGTTGGCCAGGCCGTTCAGGCCGAGGTAGTAGTCGCCCACCTGGTGCTGGGCCGGGCTCGACAGGTCGGTGTCGCTGATCGCGACGGCGTGGATGTGCCACGGCCAGTCGCCCTGGCTCGGGCTGCGCACCCACGCGGCGAAACCCACCTGCCGCAACGCCTTGGCGACCGCACGGCGCCGGGTCGAGGTCATGCCGTCGACGTTGATGTCGACGACGCCTCCGCCGTCGTGGGTGCCGGCGGACGTCGGGTCGCCGCCCGGGTTGTACGAGCCCTGGTCGAGCCGCAGCCGGCGGCCGAGCGTGGCCTCGGCCTCCTTGAGCATCGCGTCGGTGCGCGCGTCGACGACGTACCCGTCGCGGGCCACACGGGCCCCCGGCGAGATCGGGTGTGTCACGGTGAAGCGCCCGCTGCCGAGCGCCGTCAGGGAGGTCTTTCCGGGCAGGCCGTTGGCGTCCAGACCGCTGAAGCCCAACGACTGCTGGTACTTCGCGTAGGCCTCGACCGTCTTGCTCCCGAAGTAGCCGTCGACCCAGCCGGCGTCGAGCAGGTGCCGGGCCTGCAGCGCCTGCTCGACGGCGAGCACGCTGGCCTTCGCGCCCTGGGTGAGGGTGTCGTCGGCGCGGCGTGGGTCGATCTGGGCCGCCTTCACCGCAGCCTCCATGTTGACGGCGGGCAGGTCGCTCGCGGCCGCTGGGGTGCTCGCGGCCATCGCGGGAACGCCCGCAGCGAGCGCCAGCACGGCGAGCAGGGCGGGGAGCTTCACGGGTCCTCCTGGAGTCGTCGGCCGGACGGCGCGGGCCGTCGTCCGGCGGGAGCGACTCTGGGGCGGCGGGAGTGGTGTCCGGCAGGCGCCCGCGACCGCCCGCGCGTCAGCCGGCCCTCTGACCTGCGCAGACGGACGCGTTGTCAGATTCGCCGCGCCGCTTGCCTGACAGCGCACGGCGGGTCAGGCAGGATCAGCGCGTGCTCTCCCCCGTCCGGTCACGCTGGTCGCTGCGGTCGACCCACAGCGTGCTGTCGATCGCCTCGCGCGACTCGGTGCTCTCGATCGCGTCGTCCGGCTCGGTGCTGTCGATCGGCAGCATCGGCTCGATCGCCTCGGCGGCCAGCGTGGGGTCGGTGGCCTCGGCGTTCTGCGCCGGCTCATGGATGTCGTTCGGCTCGCTGGCGAGCTACCAGTCGAACCACTCGCTGCTGTCGCACCAGTCGGGCGGCTCGGTGCTGTCGAGCCAGTCGCAGGGCGGCGTCGGGGTGCGCCGGTCACACGGTGACGCGGCGCGTGTCGTCGGACCGGCCGTGACCCTCGGCGTGGCGGCGGTGAGCGCCCTGGCCTGGTGGTTCGTGCGCCGCGGCGCGGCGGCCCGTCAGTAGCGAGGCGTCAGTACCCGGGCGCCGTGCGCGGCCAGGGGGCGAGCCGCTCGAGCTGCGCGGCGAGGGCCAGCAGCAGCGGCTCCGCGCCGTCCGGACCCACGAGCTGCACCGCGAGGGGCGTGCCGGTGCGCGGGTGGACGCCCGCCGGCACGGTCATGGCGGCGTAGCCGGCGAAGTTCCAGGGCGCGGCGTAGGGCGCGTAGCGGACGTTGGCGGCGAACGTCCTCGGCCATCCCCGGCGTCCCCACCGGGCCGCCGCGATGGGCGGCGTCGCCAGGACCGGCGTCACCAGGACGTCGGCCTGGGCGAAGAACTCCTCCAGCCGGGAGCGGAACGCCGCCCGCTGCTCGGGTCGCACCAGCCCACGCTTTCGCACGAGATCGCCCCAGGCCGCGTGCCGGCGGACGGCGGGGTCGAGCAGCGTGCGGTCGAGCCCGTCCGCGTCGTGCGAGGCCCCGGCGAACCACCGAGACAGCACGGGCAGGGGGTTCGCGGGGTACGGCGGGTCGGCGCGGCGCACGCGGTGTCCGGCCTCGGCCAGCCGCCCCGCGAGGTCCTCGACCGCCGCGACGTGACGCCGGTCGGCGCGCACCCCCACCACCGGCGACGTCGTCGAGACGGCCACGCGCACGGCGGACGCCGGCTCACCGACGTCCGCGAGCTCCGGGCGGGCGGCCATCACCGACAGCAGCAGCGCGGCGTCACGCACCGTCGTGGTGAGCGGGCCGTTCTCGGCCATGCCGAACCAGTCGTTGGCACCGATACCGGCCGGGACGACGCCGGTGCCGGGTTTGATGCCGACGAGGCCGCAGCACGCGGCCGGGATGCGGATCGAGCCCATGCCGTCGTTGCCGTGACCGACCGGCACCAGCCCAGCCGCCACCGCAGCCGCCGTGCCGCCCGACGAGCCACCGGCCGTGCGGTCGGGCGCCCACGGGTTGCGGGTGATGCCGTGCGCGGAGTCGGTGGCGCCGAAGACGCACAGCTCGGGAGTGCGGGTGAGGCCGACGACGACGGCGCCGGCGTCCCGGAGACGTTGGACCACCGGGTGGTCAGCGGCCTGCGGCGCGTCCGGCGTAGCGAGGCTGCCGGCACGCATGGGCTCGCCGGCCACCGGCACGTTGTCCTTGACCGCCACCGGCACACCGGCCAGGGGCAGGTCGGCCCGGTCGGGGCGCTGCGCCACCGCACGGGCTTCGGCGAGGGCTCGCTCACCCCGCACGACCTGGAACGCCCCGAGCGCGGGGTCGTGCCGGGCGATCCGGTCGAGCGCCGTCCGGACGACGTCCTCGGGCGCCAGCCGCCCGGCGCGCACGCCGGCGGCGATCTCGACTGCGGTGTGCGGTGTGGTCACCTCGCGAGCCTACGGGCAGCGGCCCCGGCCTTCGTCGCCCCGGGTGGCCCCTCTCAGGGGGTCGGAGCGGGCGTCACCGACCCGGTGGCCGCGAATGTCATCGCACCGGTGAACAAGGTGGACTCCTGCGGCAGGGTGAGCACCGTCGTCGGGTCGAAGACGGTGCTGCTGGCCGGCTTCATCAGCCCGGCACTCACCGCGGCCTCGATCGCCTGCCCGGCGTAGTACTTGCTCGTCACGTCAGCGAACGACGAGCTGGAGGTCTGCGGAACCGGCAGGTTCAACCCCTGGGTGAACACCAGCGCGGCGGCGGTGCGGGTGACCGGGCCGGTCGGGTCGAAGTGGGTCGCGTCGACCGGTCGCATCAGCCCGGCATTGACGGCGGCAGGCACGTACAGGCTGAAGTAGGAGTCGCCGGGTACGTCGACGAAGGGTGATGTCGCAGTGTCGTCGACCGGCAGGTTGAGCGCCCGCACCAAGGTGACAGCGAGCTCGGCACGGGTGAACGAATGGGTGGGCCCGAACGTCCCGGCCTCAAGACCGCGCATCACTCCGGCCTCGGTGACGGACTCGATCGCCCTGAAGGCGTAGTGGGTGACGGGGACGTCGGTGAACGTCGGGGTCATCGACGTCGCAGCCGGCAGGTTCAGTCCCTTCGCCAGCAGCACCGCAAGGTCGGCCCGGGTGAGGTTCGCAGCCGGCGCGAAGTGGTTGGCGTCGACGCCGTGGATGAGGCCGGCGCCCGTGAGGGCGTCGATCGCCGCTCCTGCGAAGGCGTCGCTGGGCACGTCGGAGAACGAGCCGGTCACCGTCGCCGGCCTGTCCAGGCCCAGCAGGTCGACCATCACGACCGCGAAGTCCTGCCGGTTCAGCTGCTGCTGCGGCGAGAACGTGTCTCCGCCGTCGTAGGCCAGCAGCCCCGAGGAGGCGTACGCGACGAGCCGGGTGCGAACGTCCGTGGGGACTGCCGCGGCGGAGAACGTCGGCGCCGCCGGAGCCGGCGGTATCGGGGACGGCGGCGGGGTCACCACGGGCGGCGATGACACCGGCGCCGAGGGACGCGTGGGTGCCGGCGAGGAGGCACTGGGCCGCGCCGCCGGAGTCCGGGAGGTGGTGTACGGCGACGGCGGGGCGCTACGCGCAGACGGGGTGACGCTGACCGGCGGTGCGGTCGGCGTCACCGTGGGGGTGCTGAGCGGCGGGTCGGTCGGGGTGGCCGGCTCGGGGCTCAGCGCAGACGGCGTGGGCGCGGCTGCCGGGGCAGGCGCCGTGGCAGCGGCCGGGCCCGACGCCGACTCGCGCAGCTGCGAGTACGTCACCACCCCGACCGTGGGGACGGTCACGACGGTGGCGCCGATCAGGATCCGGGCGAACAGTGACGTGGGCAGGCTCGGCAAGGTGAAGATGAGACGCTCCGGAGTCGGGCAGACGGTGACCTCACCTACCGTCGGCACGAGTCCGGGGCGAGTTGACCCCTCGGACACCCCTGCTGGCCCCTGTGGCACGTCGTGCGGTGTGGCGCGAGCGCCCTCCTCCATCAGCAGCGTCCCGTCGGGTGTTGAGCCGGACGAGGACCCGTCACTTCAGGAACCGTCACGCTGCGCGAGACCGCCGCTGCAGACCGCGGCGCCGCGGGTGCCTCGAGCGGTCAGCCGGTGGACGTCGGCCCGCGCACCGCTGAGCCGAACGGGCGATCGCTGCGCGTGGAGCAGGCCTCGCCGGTCGTCGAACGCGTGTCAGGGCTCAACTCTTGCCGTCTCGTCCCGAAACCCCCTGTACGGCGGTTCTGCGCGCTCGCAGGACGCGGTGCGGCACTCCGTCGCCCGACGTCGAAGCCCGACCGCCCTCACTCCCAGGAGCCCTCGCCGTGCGTCCTCGCCCCTCAACGCGCCGTCGGCTGACGGCCATGCTCGCCGGACTCTCCGGCGCGACCGTGGTCCTCACCGCACTGGCCCCCCCGAGCATCGCCCAGGCGATGCCGACGCCCCCTGCGCCTATCACCAGCGTCACCGTCGGCGGGGCTCCGGCGGCCTCGGTCGCCGCCGGTGACCGGCTCGACGTGGTCACCGACTCTCCGATCAGCGCCACCGGTGCGGTGGCCCAGACCGTGACCCGCACCTGGGACCCGGCGTCCGCGCACCTGGCACCATCGTCCGTGATCGCCCCCGAGGGCTGGCCGGTCGAGTACCGGGTCGACGGCAGCTGGTCGTCATCGGTCCCAGCGGACCTCGCGACCACCTCCGGCGTGCGCGCGAGCTCGACAGTCCGCTCCGGCGGCGGGGACGGCGCCGGCCACCAGATCCTCACCACGGACGCCGGCGGCTCGCTCAAGGCCGGCATCAGCTCCTTCAGCGGCTCCGGCGGCGGGGACGGCTGGAACGTGTTCTTCGCCGGCCCGAAGGTGCTCAACGTCTTCCACCACAACATGGGCACCTACGCCCTCGACTGCCACCTGCGCGACGACGGCTCGTCCTGCGGTGACGTCTACCGGGTCAATGGCTACACCACGTCGGGGGCATCCAGCGGCTCCGTCGTCGGCACCAAGGTGTACTCGGTGGTCGGCGCCGACACCAGCGCCGGCGTGATCTGCACCGACACCGCCACCAGCCCGTTCACGCCGTGCGGCTACACGCCGCTGATCTCTGGCAACTTCTCCTACTTCGCGAACATCGGCGAGCAGGCGATGGTGGCTGGGCGTGTCTACGCCACCGTCACCGACGGGAGCAGCGGCTTCCTCCTCTGCTACGACACCGCGACCGGCGCGGCGTGCCCCGAGCAGCCGACGAGCCTCGCCGGGTACTCACCCTCGGACACCGTCCCGGCCTACGCGATGGCCATCAGCGGCAAGGTCTTCGTCTCCGCGAGCCAGGTCTGGTGCTTCGACGGCGCCACGGGCGCGGCCTGCCCCGGCACCTGGCCCACTGGCTCGAGCGGGTGGATAGCAGCCAGCGTCATCCCGATGCGCGCGAGCAACGGCGACGGCACCCTCACCGGCGTCTGCTCCATCCGGGGCAACAGGGAGTGCTTCGACCTCACGGGAAGCCCGGTTGCGGTCCCTCCGGGCCTGTCCGGTCTGCTCGACTACGCGCCCGCCGAGTCCATGGGTTCCTGGTCGGACTTCGTCGCAGCCACGGCCACCAAGCAGTACTGGATCTCCGGCGGCCCCGTGACCTGCTACGACTGGACGACCGACGCCCCCTGCTCCGGGTTCGCCGGGGCCGACACCGGCGGCGACCGCTACAGCGTCGTCGTCGACCCCGCCGACGAGCGCTGCCTGTGGACCAACGGCGACTCGGGCGTCATCCGCCCCGTCAACGGCCTCACGGGCCAGCTCGGGTGCCCGCCGCCCGCCGACCCGGTCGTCGTCCTGCCCTACACCGCAGTCGCGCCGCGCACCCAGTGCGCCGACGGCGCCCGCGTCCTGGCCTGGCAGAGCATGACCGTCAACCCGCCCTCGGGCCTCGCACGCTCCAGCCTCCGCCTGACCGTACGCGACGCCGCGGGCGCGCAGGTCCCGTCCTACACGGGCCTGGTCGTCCCGGACGACGGCGTCATCGACCTCAGCGGCCTGGCGGTCTCGGCCACCGGGCAGGGGCCCAGCCTGGAGCTGACGGCCCTGGGCGCCGACTCGGCTCTGGCCGCCGACGTCCGCGCCGACGTCCGCTACACGGCCCCGGCCCCCCAGCTGTGCCTGTCCTTGCAGGTGCAGCACCAGTGCCCCACCCTGGCCGCCGGCCAGCAGCCGGGTGACACCGTGCCCGTCTCCGACCTGGCGCTGCCCGGCAGCGCCACGACCGTCGCCGAGGCGACCGTCAGCACCGACGCCACCACGTCGGTGACCCGCGCCGCGACGGCCGGCTGCCTCGGCCGCGTCACCGGCAGCGTGGACCTGTCGCCGGCCAGCGGCGCCGTGCCCCTGTCGGGGGCCGGGGTGAGCGTGCTGAGCGGGTCCGGCCCGGGCGCCACCACCTACGCGACCGCGACCACGGACGGCACCGGCACCTACTCCGTGGGCAGGCTCTCGCCCGGCACGTACACGGTGCGGTCCTCCCGGCACGACCAGCAGGTCACCGTGGCGGCGGACGCCTCCGTCACCGCCGACATCAGTGTCAGCGTGACCGCACCCGTGGCCCACCACATCCACATCGTCACCCTGCTCGACACCCCCGGCACCGCGCCCGCGGTGATGGACGTCGACGGCCGCACCACGGTCGATGCCGCCTCGGTGCGGATCCACGACCCGCGCGCCGACAGCTGGGTGAGCCACCTCGTGGTCGTGGGCGAGGGCACGTGGGACGTCACCGGTGACGGCTCGCTGCGCTTCACCCCCGCGCACGGCTTCGCCGGCGGGACCGCAGCGGTCACCTACCGCGCCGCCGACGGCTGGGGCGTCACCGCCCAGGCGCAGGCGAACGCGCTCGTCGCCGCGACGCCGCCCTCGGCCCACCCGGTCCGGGCGACGACGACGCAGGGCCTGCCCGTCACCCTCCGCCCCGACGGCGTCTCACCCGACGTCCCACTGGACCCGGCCAGCCTCTCGCTGCTCGACGGGGCCGGTCACCGGACCGACGTCGTCTCGGTGGACCGGGTCGGCCGATTCACGGTGAACCGCCAGACCGGCACGGTGACCTTCGCGCCCGTGCCCACCTTCACCGGCACACGCTCGGTGGTCTACCAGGTCGCGGACCGGCTGGACCGCACGGCCTCGTCGACCCTCACCGTCACCGTCTCCGCGGTGCGGCCCAGCGTCGGGGCGGTCACGATCCGGGCCGGTCAGACCGCGTTCGTCACCCTCAGGGGCCTGCCGGCGTCGGCGACCGTCGCCGTCCCGGGCCGCGTCCCCGGTGCCACCGCCGTCTCGGCGACGCGCACCCGGCTCAGGGTCGTCACCCCGGTGACCACGTCGGGCGTCCTGCGGATCCCGGTCACGGTGCGCAACGGGAGCGCGGTCTTCCATCCCGTCGCCTACGTCAGGGTGCTGCCGGCCGCCGCCGTCCGCGGGTCGTACACGCTGTCCAACGGCGGGACGACGGCCTCCTGGAGGCGCTCACCGACGACGTCGGTCGTCGGGTACCGGGTGCTGGTCAACGGGCACGAGGTGTGCGCCACGACCCGCACGCACTGCACCGGCGACCTCCTCGCGGGCCCGCGCAGCACCGTCGTGGTCGTGGCGGTCGGGCGGGGCGGCACGCGGTCTTCCGCCAGACACCTGCGCTACGTGCGAGGGCAGGCGCTGCACCTGACCGACGTGTACTTCGCGTCCAACTCGGCTGCCCTGAGCCGGACGTCGAGGACCGCGCTCCAGCGCGCCTGCGCGAAGATCACCCGGCAGGGCTTCACGACGGTCACGATGATCGGCTACACCGACAGCTACGGGAACTCGGCCTACAACCTGTCGCTGTCGAAGCGGCGGGTGTCGACGACCGGCGGCTTCCTCAAGAGCTGCGTGCGCGGCCTCCAGGTGCGCTCCGGGGCCTTCGGTGAGCGCAACCCGACGGCGAACAACTCGACCGCCGCGGGCCGGGCGAAGAACCGGCGGGTGGAGATCCGGGTCTCCTGACCTGAAGCGCCGTCGGCAACCCAGCCAGAAGGCCCCTCCCTGCGCGAGCAGGTGAGGGGCCTTCTGGTGTCGGAGCCGCCTAAGGGAATCGAACCCTTGACCTACGCATTACGAGTGCGTCGCTCTGGCCGACTGAGCTAAGGCGGCAGCGCCCCCAGAGGGGCACGAGCATCGAGTATAGGGGTCGCGGGCGGCTCGTGCGGACCAGGGCGGCCTGGCCCACCTCGCGCGGAAGGGGCTCAGGAGCAGCGCAGGCCGTCGTCCGGCACGGTGCCGCGCAGCAGGTACGCGTCGACGGCCTTGTCGACGCACCGACTGCCCCGCATGTACGCGGTGTGGCCGTCACCCTCGTAGGTCACCAGGTGGCCGTCCGAGAGCTGCTGGGCCAGGCCCTGCGCCCACGCGTACGGCGTCGCGGGGTCTCGGGTCGTGCCGACGACGACGATCGGCGGGCTGCCCGGCGCGGCGATCTTCTCGGGGTGGCCCTGGCTCTTCACCGGCCAGTACGCGCACGGCAGCTGGCTCCAGTCGAGGAACGCACCCCAGGTGGGGGCGGCCTTCTCGTAGCGCGGCAGCGACTGCTCGACGGCGGCCAGGCCGCCCGCGTCGGGCCGGTCGAGGCAGTTGACGGCGTAGATCACGGTGTTCTGGTTCGAGGTGTACCGGCCGTCAGCACTCCGGTCGGCATAGGCGTCGGCGAGCTGCAGCAGCGCAGCGCCGCTGCCGCCGAACGCCTGGTCGAGGGCCGCGCGCAGGGTCGGCCAGTAGCCCTGGTCGTACATCGCCACGGCGATGCCGAGGCTCCCCCAGCCCTCGGTGAGCGGACGCGAGGCGTCGCCGGTGGGCAGCGGGCGGGCGTCGAGCGAGGCCAGCAGGTCGCGCAGCCGCTGCATCCCCCGGTCGACGTCGCTGCCGAGCGGGCAGTCGCGCTGCTTCGTGCAGTCGGCGACGAACGCTCGCGTCGCCTGCTCGAACCCCTTCGCTTGGCCCAGGTTGACCTGGTCGGCGGTCAGCGAGGGGTCGATCGCGCCGTCCAGCACCATGCGGCCGACGTTGCGCGCGAACAGCTGCGCGTACGTCGCCCCGAGGAACGTGCCGTACGACTTGCCGAGGTAGAACAGCCGCTTGTCGCCGAGCGCGGCCCGCAGGACGTCGATGTCGCGCGCCGCCTCCTGCGTGCTCACGTGGGCGAGCAGCTGGCCCCCGCCGGCCTCGCAGCGCTGCGCGAGCTGCTTGAACAGGTCGACCGTGCCCGAGATCTCGGACGACGTGTCGGGGGTGGGATCGGCCGCGAGCAGCTGGTCGGTCTGGGCGTCCGTGAGGCACTTCAGCGGCGCGCTCTCGCCGACGCCCCGCGGGTCGAAGCCGACGACGTCGAAGCTGCGCCGGGCGGCGTCACTGATCACGGCTCGGGCCGCCCGCGCGTAGTCGACGCCCGAGCCACCCGGCCCGCCGGGGTTGATCACGAGCGAACCGAGGCGCTGGCCGGGCTTGCCGGCCGGCAGCCGGATGACGGCCAGCTCGATCGTGGCACCGGCCGGGTCGGCGTAGTCGACCGGCACCATGAGCTTCGTGCACTGGAAGTCGCCGCCGCAGCCACGCCACGACAGCTTCTGGCCGTAGAAGCGGTCGAGGCCGCTCGGCACCGGCGCCGCCGAGACCGTCGCGGCGTTGGGGTTGTTCGTGGGGTCGGCCTTCGGGCTGTCGCCGCCGGAGCAGGCCGCGGGGCCCAGGGCCGCAGCGGCGATGAGGGCCGCGACGACCCTGCGCTTGCCTCGCACCATGGTTCCCCGTCCCCTCGCCGGAGCCCCTCGGCCACCGGACCGCTCGTCCGTCACCCGACCGTACCCCGCGCTCACGCCGGCAGCCGCAACCGCACCGCCATCGCCTCCAGCGCCAGCAGCGGCGCGACGTTGGCGCCGATGCGCTCGCGGGCGTCGCGGATGGCGTCCATGCACTGCACCGCCTGAGCGGGGCTGAGTCGCTGAGCCAACCGCTCGACGTCCGGGCGCATCTCGGCGTTGACCAGCTCGGCTCCGGGATCCGCGTGCACCACCAGGACGTCGCGGTAGAGCGAGAGCAGGTCGAGCAGCGAGCGGTCGATCATGTCGCGCACGTACCGGGTCGCGCGGCGCTTCTGGTTGTCGGCGAGCGTCTTCAGCTGCGACCGCACGTGCGGCGGCTGGGTTCGCGCGTCGGGGTCGGCGCCCAGCGCCCGCAGGAGGTCGGTGCGTTCACGGGCATCGCGCTCGGTCGTGGCGTCCTCGGCCTCGGCCTTGGCGGTGTCGAGCAGCTGGGCGGCGTGCAGCACGGCCTCGCCGACGCTGTGCAGCCGCAACGGCACCTGCAGCACCTCGCGCCGGCGGATCCGCGACTGCTCGTCAGTGGCCAGACGCCGCGCCATGCCGATGTGGCTCTGCGCCGCCCGCGCGGCGAACACCGCCATCTGGGGGTCGACCCCGTCGCGCTCGACCAGCAGCTGGGCCACCGCCTCCGGTGGTGGGGTGCGCAAGGCGACGTGACGGCACCGGCTGCGGATCGTCACGAGCACGTCGTCGGCGCTGGGCGCGCACAGCAGCCACACCGTGCGGGCGGTCGGCTCCTCGATGGCCTTGAGCAGCGCGTTCCCGGAGTGCTCGGTGAGCCGGTCGGCGTCCTCGACGACGATCACGCGCCACCGGCCCACCGACGGGCTTCGCTGAGCCACCGAGATGAGGTCGAGGGCCTGCTGGCGGTTGATGATGACGCCCTCGGTGCGCAGCGTCGTCACGTCGGCGTGACTGCCGGCGAGGACGGTGTGGCAGGCGTGGCACTGGCCGCAGCCGGCCTCGCTCTGCTCGCACAGCAGCGCGGCCGCGAACGCGCGGGCCGCGATCGACCGGCCCGATCCGGGCGGCCCGGTGAACAGCCACGCGTGCGTCATGGCGGCGCCGTCGGTGCGCGCCGACCGCACCGCGCGCGTCAGCACCTCGACCGTCGGTTGCTGGCCGACGACCTCGTCCCAGACGCTCACCGGTCGTCCTGCTCCCCGAGACCGAAGATCTCGTCGTCCAGCGGCACGACGTCGCGGTCGCGGCGTGGACGGCGGCGGGGCTTGGGTTGGGACTGGGCCGGGGCGCCGTGCGGCGACGTGACCTTGGGCAAGGGAGCCGTGACGTCGACCGCCGGCTGCACCACGGTCTCGTCGTGCGGCCGCGACGACTGCCAGAGCTCGTCCTGACGACGGCGCTCGGCCTCGGCCGCCTGCTGGGCCGCCAGGGCGGCAGCCTGCTGCTCGGCGCGCTGCTGCTCCAGCCGTGCTCGCTCGGCGGCCTCCTGCTCGGCGCGCGCCCGCTCGGCCGCCTCCCGCTCGGCGCGCTCGGCAGCCTCTCGCGCCTCCTGCTCGGCACGCAGGCGCTCGGCCTCGGCGCGCTCCTGGGCCTCGCGGCGTTCGCGCTCCTCCCGCTCGACGGCCTCCCGCGCCTCGCGCTCGGCGCGCTCCGCGACCTCCAGGGCCTCGCGCTCCTCGCGTGCTGCGCGCGCGACGGGCGACTCCGGCAGCACGCTCTCGAGCCGGCCGACCACCTGCTGGTGGATCTGCTCGGGCGCCAGGGCGGCGTCGATGACGAGGTAGCGCGAGGGCGCCCGGCGAGCCAGCTCGAGGAACCGCTCGCGGATCCGGTGGTGGAAGTCGTCGGGCTCGGACTCCAGCCGGTCGTGCTCGTCACCGCGGCGGCTGCGCCCCTCGTGCGGCTCGACGTCCAGCACGACCGTGAGGTCGGGCGTGAGGCCCTGAGTGGCCCAGCGCGACAGCTGCGCCACCTCGGCCGTCCCGAGGTCGCGGCCGCTGCCCTGGTAAGCCACGGAGGAGTCGACGAAGCGGTCGCTGACGACGATCTCGCCGTCCTCGAGCGCCGGCCGCACGACGCTCTCGACGTGGTGGGCGCGGTCGGCGGCGAACAGCAGCGCCTCGGCGCGGGCGGTGAGCGGCTCGCCGTGCAGCAGCACCTCGCGCAACCGGTGGCCGACGGGCGTGGCACCGGGCTCGTGGGTCAGCCGCACGCGGTAGCCCTGGGCGTCGAGCCACTCGCCGAGCATTCGCACCTGGGTGGACTTGCCCGCACCGTCCCCGCCCTCGAACACCACGAAGCGGCCGGGGTAGGGGTCGCGCCGCGCCGGCGGGTGGTGCAGGTGCCGCTGGCGCATCGCCTGCAGCAGGTCCTTGACGAGCGAGACGCCGGGCCGGTCGTCCATCTGCCGGAACGACACCAGGCCGATCGCCAGCGCGATCAGACCAGCGAGCAGGAACGTCGCCATGACGCCGGTGTAGGTGAGGCTCACGTCGTCGGTGAGGTGCACCGTGTGGGGCAGGCCGAGGCCCTTGGAGAAGCCCGCCGCCACGACCGGGCCGATGGCGAGCACGGAGATGAGCACGACCCGCACCATCGACTGCACGAACGCGAACGTGCGGCCGCGGACGTCGTCGCCCACCTCGAGACCGAGCAGCGTGTAGCCGGTGACCCAGGCGGCGCCGGCGCAGGCGCCGAGACCCAGGGTGAAGAACACCGCGAGGACGATGTTGGGCACCAGCGACATCAGCACGAGCCAGGCGCCCGCCGCGCCGATCGCGAGGCCGAACAACCGGCGCCGCGAGAACTCTGCGAGCAGTCGGGGCGCGACCCACATGCCCGCCGCCATGCCGACGAACACCGCACCGAACAGCACGCCGTAGCCGGGCGGCCCGGCCCCGAGCGCGCCGACGAAGCTCTGGGCCAGGCCGATGACGAAGCCGCCCGCGGCGAACGCGCCGAGCATGCCGAGCACCAGGCCCCGAACCAGCGGGGTGCTGCCGATGAACTTCCAGCCGTCCACGGCCGTGCGCAGGATCGACTCCTGACGCTCGGTGTGCGACACCTTCTCCGGGAAGTCCAGGCGCCAGATCACCGCCGCGGACACCAGGTAGGTCAGCGCGTCGACGTACAGCGCGAGGAAGGTGGGGTGGCCCTGGAAGTGCGGGATGACGTCGTCCACCACGCCGCTCATGAGCGACAGGCCGGAGAACGCGACGGCCGCCAGCGGCGCCGAGCCGTAGGTGACGACCAGGCTCAGCTGGTTGGCGGCCTCGAGCCGGCGCCGTGGTACCAGGTTGGGCACCGTGGCGTCTTTGGCGGGCATCCAGAACAGGCCGACGACCTCGACGAGCACCGTGGCGACGTACAGCCACCACAACGTGCCGATGAGGGGGATGGAGCAGAAGAGCAGGAAGCGCAGCACGTCGCCGTACACGAGCGTCCAGCGACGGGGGAGGCGGTCGGCGACCACGCCCGCGAGCGGGCCGAAGAACACCGCCGGGGCCAGACGCAGGATGAAGATGCCGGAGACGGCGAGCAGCTTGGCCGCAGGCGTCTGCGGCAGCGCGGCCGCGAGGGCGGTGGTGGCGAGCAGACCGAGCCAGTCACCGAAGCTCGAGAGGCCCAGGGCGAGCCACAGGCGGCGGAACGGCGTGATGGCCAGCACCGCTCGCACGTCGTGGTCGGGCACCGGGTCGGCTGGCGCGCCGGAGGCCTCCGGGCCCGAGGGCTCGGAGGGGGTGCTCGCGCTGATGTCCGCCACGTCGGCAGCCTACGGGAGGTCGCCGACACCGCTCACGCCCTCCGGCGACCCGCCTCCTCGCGGGGAGGATCACTCCAACCGCCGGTTGGTGCGGGGGCACCCCACTCCAATAGGTCCGCTGCAGGGTGCCACCGCACCAAAAAGACGGGAGAGGGTCAGGGGGTCTTCTTGGCGGTCGTCTTCTTCGCCGTCGTCTTCTTCGCCGTCGTCTTCTTCGCCGTCGTCTTCTTCGCCGTCGTCTTCTTGGCCGTCGTCTTCTTGGCGGTCGTCTTCTTCGCGGTCGTCTTCTTGGCCGTCTTCTTGGCGCCGCGCTTCTTCACCGGACCGCGGGCGCGCTTGTCGGCCAGGAGCTCGGCGGCACGCTCGAGCGTGATGGACGCCGGGTCGTCGTCCTTGCGCAGCGTGGCGTTGACCTCGCCGTCGGTGACGTACGGGCCGAAGCGCCCGTCCTTGACCACTACCGGACCACCCGAGACCGGGTCGGCTCCGAGCTCGCGCAGCGGTGCCGTGGCCGCCTGACCGCGTCCGCGCTTGGGCTGGGCGTAGATCGCCAGCGCCTCCTCGAGCGAGAGGTCGAACAGCTGGGACTCCGAGGCCAGCGAGCGCGAGTCGGTGCCCTTCTTCAGGTAGGGCCCGTACCGGCCGTTCTGCGCCGTGATCTCCTCGCCCGACTCGGGGTCGACGCCGACGACGCGCGGCAGCGAGAGCAGGCGCAGCGCGTCCTCGAGCGTCACCGTCTCGGGCGACATGTCCTTGAACAGGCTGGCCGTGCGGCCACGCGGCTTGGCGGCTGCCTTCTTCGCGGCCTTCTTGGCCGTCTTCTTCGGCTTCTCGGTCGTCTCGGTCGTCTCCGGCTCGGCGGCCTCCTCGGCGGCCGGCTCGTCGTCGTCCTCGATGAGCTCGGTGACGTACGGGCCGTAGCGGCCGGCCTTCACGACGATGGTGCGACCACTGGCGGGGTCATCACCCAGCACGCGCCCCTCGTCGCCGCCCATGGTGAGCAGCTCGCGGGCCCGCTCGACGGTCAGCTCGTCCGGCGGGACGTCGTCGGGCACCGTGGCGCGGCGCGGCTCGCCGTCCTCACCCGGCACCTCGACGTACGGGCCGTAGCGGCCGACCCGCAGCACCACGCCCTCACCGAGCGGCACGGTGCTGATCTCGCGGGCGTCGATCTCGTCGAGGTCGCCGGCGAGGTCGCGCAGCCCCTCGAGGGCCGACGGCGCGTCACCGAAGTAGAAGCGCTGCAGCCACGCCGAGCGCTGCTCCTCGCCGTCTGCGATGCGGTCGAGGTCGCTCTCCATCGCCGCGGTGAAGTCGTAGTCGACCAGCCGGCTGAAGTGCTCCTCCATCAGCCGCGTGACGGCGAACGCCACCCATGAGGGCACGAGCGCGTTGCCGCGCTGCCAGACGTAGCCCCGGTCGATGATGGTCGAGATGGTCGAGGCGTACGTCGAGGGGCGCCCGATCCCCCTCTCCTCCAACGCCTTCACCAGGCTGGCCTCGGTGTAGCGCGGGGGCGGGCTCGTCTCGTGGCCGGAGGCCTCGATGTCTCGGGACGTCACGGAGTCGCCCTGCGCGAGCTGCGGCAGGCGACGCTCGGACTCGCGCTCGTCGTCGCCGCGCTGCTCGTCGCGGCCCTCCTCGTACGCCGCGAGGAAGCCGCGGAAGGTGATGACCGTGCCGCTCGCGCTGAACTCGGCCTCACGCCCGTCGGACGCCGTCGCAGCGAGCCGCACGGACGCCGTCGAGCCGCGCGCGTCGGCCATCTGGCTCGCGACCGTGCGCTTCCAGATCAGCTCGTACAGGCGGAACTCGTCACCGCGCAGCTGGCCGGAAACCTGTGCGGGAGTACGGAACCGGTCGCCAGCGGGCCGGATCGCTTCGTGGGCCTCCTGCGCGTTCTTCGACTTGTTGGCGTAGACGCGCGGCTTGTCGGGCACGTACTCCGGGCCGTACAGGTCGGCCGCCTGCGAGCGCGCCGCCGTCAGCGCCTCGTTCGACAGCACCGTCGAGTCGGTACGCATGTAGGTGATGTAGCCGTTCTCGTACAACGACTGCGCGACGCGCATGGCTTGCCGCGACGAGAAGCGCAGCTTGCGGCTGGCCTCCTGCTGCAGCGTCGAGGTCGTGAACGGCGCCGCCGGACGGCGGGTGTACGGCTTCTCCTCGACGCTGCGCACCGTGACGGGCGCGTTCTCGAGCGCGGCGGCCAGGCTGCGGGCGGCGGCCTCGTCGAGGTGCGCGACGGCGCGGGTGGCTTCCTTGAGCCGGCCGAGATCGTCGAAGTCCTTGCCCGTGGCCACGCGGGCGCCGTCGACCGCGGTGAGCCGGGCCGTGAAGGCCGACGCCTCGGCGTCCGCGGCCGGCTCGAAGGTGCCCAGCAGGTCCCAGTAGGACGCCGCCCGGAACGCCATGCGCTCGCGCTCGCGCTCGACCACCATGCGCGTCGCCACCGACTGCACGCGGCCGGCCGACAGGTTGCGGCGCACCTTGCGCCACAGCACCGGCGAGACCTCGTAGCCGTAGAGCCGGTCGAGGATCCGCCGGGTCTCCTGGGCGTCGACGAGGCGGTCGTCGATGTCGCGGGTGGTCTCCAGCGCCCGCTGCAGCGCCTCGCGGGTGATCTCGTGGAACACCATGCGCTTCACGGGCACCTTGGGCTGCAGGGCCTCCAGCAGGTGCCAGGCGATGGCCTCGCCCTCGCGGTCCTCATCGGTGGCGAGGTAGAGCTCGTCCGCGTCCTTCAGCAGCCGCTTGAGCTCGGCGACCTTCTTCTTCTTGTCGCTGTCGACCACGTAGTAGGGCTCGAAGCCGTTGTCGACGTCGACCGCGAACTTGCCGAAGGGGCCCTTCTTCATCTCCGACGGCAGCTCGGACGGCTGCGGCAGGTCGCGGATGTGACCGACGCTGGCCTCGACGTCGTAGCCCTCGCCGAGGTAGCCGGCGATGGTCTTGGCCTTGGCCGGCGACTCGACGATCACGAGCCGGCGGCGAGTGGTGCTCGACGACGTGGCCACGCTTCTCCTTACCTTCTGCTCCCCGACGCGCGGTGCGAGGGAGCACGATGCAGCCGACCGCGAAAGTGCCGACCGGGCACGACGGTAACGCCGCGTGGCCGAGAGTATGCAATCCGGGGGCTCTGAGCGGGTGTGTCGAGGCCGTCCGACGCCGGGCCGCCACCCGCGGCGGGGCTGGTCAGCTCACGCCTTCGCCACGCACACCCGAGGTGTCACGCGCGCACCAACAGTCCGTCGGCCACCAGGTGCCGGACGTCGGGCAGCAGGCGTGCCCGGAGCTCGGCGTCCGGCTCGTCGAGCAGCACGGCGAGCGCGCCCACGATCTGCCCGACGGCGAGGTCGCCGTCGCACGCACCCACGAGCCCGGCCAGCGCGGTGTCGGCACGCACCGCGCGCTGCAGTCCGCCGCCCTGGCGCAGCAGGATCACCGCCGGGTCGGGCGCGCCGGGGCGGCCGTGGCGCTCCTCGGTGACGTCCGGGGCGACGACGAGCCGCTCGGCCAGCAGGGCGTCGTCCGGGGTGGCGCGCAGCCAGGTCTCGGCGTCCAGGACGGCGGTGACCACCGGCCCCATGGGGCCACGCAGCGGGCCGGGCACCTCGTCGAGCCGCTGCCACGGAGCGCCCGGGGCCTTGCGCACGGTGATGACGCCGAAGCCGACGCGCTCGACGCCGCGGGCCGCGAAGTCGTCGAGCCACGCCTCCACCAGCGCGTCGTACGCCGGTGTGCCGGGTCGGTGACCGCCGTCACGCGCCCAGGTCTCGGCGTACTCCGCGGGGTCCTGCAGCTCGCGCTGCACCACCCACGCCTGGACGTCGTCCGGCAGCCAGGCCGCCACGCGCTCTCGCCAGTCGGTGCCGGCCTGGTGCTCCCAGTTGCCGAGCAGCTGGGCCACGCCACCCTCACGCAGCAGCCGTCCGACGGCGCTCACAAGGCGCTCGACGACGGCGTCACCGGCCAGGCCGCCGTCGCGGTACTCGTAGAGCGGCACGCCCTGGACGCGCGGGGTGATGACGAACGGCGGGTTGCTCACGACGAGGTCGAACGCACCGGTGTCGGCCGCCACGGGGTCGAGCAGGCTGCCCTCGCGCAGGTCGAGGGTGCGTCCGGCGAACGGGCCGTCGGCCGCCGCGTTGAGGGCGGCGTTGAAGGCGGCAAAGGCGAGCGCCCGAGCCGAGACGTCGGTGGCCACGACGGACGTCGCGTGGCGCGCCGCGTGGAACGCCTGCACGCCGCAGCCGGTGCCGACGTCGAGGGCGCGCTCCACCGGGCGGCGCGGCGTCCACTGGGCGAGGGTCGCCGATGCACCGCCGACGCCGAGCACGTGGTCGGGGCGCAGCGGACCGCCGGTGGCCAGCTCGCTGAGGTCGGAGGCGAGCCACCACTGGGCGTCGTCGGCGGCGTAGGGGCGCAGGTCGACGCAGGGGCGCACGTCGTCGTCCGGCGCGTGGCCGGCCGGCTCGACGAGGCCGCACCGCGCCGCCCCGGCAGTCGCGGTGCGGGGCAGCGCGGCGTCGAGGTCGGCCACGGTGACGTGCTGGCCGAGCACGAACAGGCGCACGAGGGTGGCGAGCGGCGTCCGCTCGGCGTCGAGCACGCGCCGGGCGGCGGCCGGCTGCTCGCGGTGCAGTGCCGCCGCGGCCACGGGGCTGAGCAGCGCCTCGACCGCGTCGACCGTGAAGGGCTCGAGGTCGGCGGCGAGATCGCGGGCGGTGGCGTCGTCGAGGCTGGGGGGCGCGGTCACGACGGCGAGGCTAGCCGTCCGGAGGCGGCTGTCACCGCGCGCATCTCGAGGGTTCCCTCCACTTC